>NZ_JAJAUY010000015.1 GCF_020532625.1 Streptomyces antimicrobicus
GCGGGGGTTCCTCCGTGGTTTTCCGTGGGGGGGGGGGGGGGGGGCGCTTGGCCGCGCCCCCGACTCGATAACGGTGAGGTAAACGCCCGCCAGGGGGTTGAGAACCGGGCTTGTTAGCGCTCACACTGCGACGGCGCCCTCTTCCTCACGGATCCCTCCGCTCCCGACCCGGACTCCCGACCTCGCCGCCACGCCGAACCCGACCCGGACCCGCGAACCCGACCCGGACCCGCGACCCCCACCCGGACCCGCGACTCCGACCCCGCCCTTCTCCACGGCCGCCGCGACCAGCCGGCGGACCCGCGACCCCCGACCCGGACCCGCGATCCGATCGGGCGCGTCGGCCGCCCCCGCCGTCGTGCAGGGCGGCACCTCCGGGGCTCCGGGGGGGGGGGCACGGTCCGGCCCGGCCGTGCGGCGCGTTCTCCCCGCACCTCGAAAGGACACTCGCCATGGCTCGCAGAGCAGCTCTCGTCCTCGCCGCCGCCCTCCTCGCCTCCTCGGCGTTGACCGGCTGCTCGACCCAGGGCCCCGCCGCCGGCCCCTCCTCGGGGGCCGGGGCGGGCCGGGGCGGCACGATCACGCTCGGCTTCTCCCAGGTGGGCGCCGAGAGCGGTTGGCGTACCGCCAACACCAAGTCCGTCCAGGAGGCGGCCAAGAAGGCCGGGATCGACCTCAAGTTCTCCGACGCGCAGCAGAAGCAGGAGAACCAGATCAAGGCGCTGCGCACCTTCATCCAGCAGAAGGTCGACGTCATCGCCTTCTCGCCGGTCGTGGAGTCCGGTTGGGACACGGTGCTGAAGGAGGCCAAGGACGCCGGCATCCCGGTCATCCTCACCGACCGCGCGGTGGACACCAAGGACACCTCCCTCTACAAGACCTTCCTCGGCTCGGACTTCGTCAAGGAGGGCAGGTCCGCGGGCGAGTGGCTGACCGGCGCGTACGCCAACGAGCCGGGCCCGGTCAACATCGTCGAGCTCCAGGGCACCACGGGCTCCGCCCCCGCCAACGACCGCAAGGCCGGCTTCGCCGAGGCCATCCGCGGCGACGGCAAGTTCAAGATCGTCGCCTCGCAGTCGGGCGACTTCACCCGCGCCAAGGGCAAGGAGGTCATGCAGGCGTTCCTGAAGTCCCAGAAGGACATCGACGTCCTCTACGCCCACAACGACGACATGGCCCTCGGCGCCATCCAGGCCATCGAGGAGTCGGGCAAGAAGCCCGGGACGGACATCAAGGTGATCTCGGTGGACGGAATCAAGGACGCCTTCGTCGCGATGACCGAGGGCAAGATCAACGTCGTGGTGGAGTGCAACCCGCTGCTCGGCGACCAGCTGATGGAGCTGGCCAAGAAGGTGGTGGCAGGGGAGAACGTGCCGCCCCGCGTCGAGACCGAGGAGGGTGTCTTCCCGCAGGACAAGGCCGCGGCCGCGCTGCCGTCCCGGAAGTACTGAACCGGGGGCGGCACGGGCGCCGCAGGTCCGGCCCGTGCCGGAAGGCTCCGGCGCCTGCCGCAGACGGTCCGCTTCGGTGCCTCGCCCCCGTACGGGACCGGCCGCTCCCCCCACCCACGACAGACCCGCTCCACCCCCCACCCACGAGAGGAGGGCGGATGGTATCCCCGTCCACCCCGCGTCCCCCGGACCCCGGCGGCCCGCGGCCGCGGCCGGTCCTGGAAGCCCGGGGCATCCACAAGCAGTTCGCGGGCACGGTCGCCCTCGACGGAGTCGCCCTGCGGCTCTTCCCCGGTGAGGTGCACGCCCTGATGGGCGAGAACGGCGCCGGCAAATCCACCTTGATCAAGGTGCTCACCGGCGTCCACCCCGCCGACGGCGGCACCCTCCTCGTCGACGGTCGGCCGCAGGCGTTCGCCGATCCCCTCCAGGCGCAGCGGGCCGGCATCAGCACCGTCTACCAGGAGGTCAACCTCTGCCCGAACCTCTCGGTCGCCGAGAACATCCTCGTCGGGCGCGAGCCGCGCCGGTTCGGTCTCGTCGACCGGTCCGCCCTGCGGCGGCGCGCGGCCGAGCTGCTGAGGGAGCTGGACCTCGACCTGGACGTCACCGCTCCGCTCGGTTCGCACTCCCTGGCGGTGCAGCAACTGGTCGCCATCGCCCGGGCGGTGGACGTCTCGGCGAAGGTGCTCGTGCTGGACGAACCCACCTCCAGCCTGGACCGCGAGGAGGTCGCCCAGCTCTTCACGCTGGTGCGGCGCCTGCGGGACCGCGGTGCGGCCGTCCTGTTCGTCACGCACTTCCTGGACCAGGTGTTCGACCTCTGCGACCGCGTGACCGTCCTGCGCAACGGCCGCCTGGAAGGCGAGTACCCCATCGACCGGCTCACTCCGATGACGCTCGTGCAACGCATGATCGGCGGCGAACTGGCCACCCTCGACCAGCTGTCCGGCCGGGCCCGCCGGGAAGCGGCCGCACGCACGACCGGTGAGCCGTTCCTCCGGGCGCGCCGACTGACCCGCGCGGGCGCGATCGAACCGTACGACCTCGACATCCACGCCGGCGAGGTGGTCGGACTGGCCGGCCTGCTGGGCTCGGGCCGCACCGAGGCGGCACGCCTGCTGTTCGGCGCGGACAGCGCCGACGGCGGAGAGGTCGGCATCGAGGGCGAGAAGGTCCGACTCCGCACCCCCCGCCACGCCATCGCCCGGGGCATCGCGTTCTGCTCCGAGAACCGCAAGGCGGAGGGACTGGTGGGCGAGCTCACGGTCCGCGAGAACATCGTCCTCGCCCTGCAGGCCGCCCGCGGCTGGACCAGGCCGCTGACCCGCGCGAAGCAGGACGAACTGGCCCGGCACTGGATCGAAACCCTGGACATCCGCCCCGCCGACCCCGAGGCGCAGGTACGCCACCTCAGCGGAGGCAACCAGCAGAAGGTGCTCCTCGCACGCTGGTTGCTGACCGCACCCCGGCTCCTGATCCTCGACGAGCCCACCCGGGGCATCGACATCGGGGCCAAGGCGGAGATCCAGAAACTCGTGGCCCGCCTGGCGGGGGAGGGCACCGCCGTGCTGTTCGTCTCGGCGGAACTCGACGAGGTCCTGCGCCTGAGCCACCGCATCGCCGTGCTGCGCGACCACCGGATGGTGGCCACCCTCACGAACGACGGCAGCGTCACGCCCGAACGCATCCTCACGACCATCGCCACCGGAGCGGACTCATGACCCACCAGCCTCCCCGGCCCGGACCGGTCGCCGCGATCGGGAGACGCCTGGGCGGTCACCACCTGCTGTGGCCCACGCTGACCCTGCTCGCCCTCCTCCTCGGCAACGTCGCGTTCCAGCACGACTTCTTCTCCGTCCGGGTACGCGACGGCCACCTCTACGGCAGCCTCGTCGACATCCTGCAGTTCGGCGCGCCCCTGACCCTGGTGGCGCTCGGCATGACCCTCGTCATCGCCACCCGCGGCATCGACCTCTCGGTGGGTGCCACCGTCGCCATCGCCGCCGCCCTCGCCTGCGGGCACATCTCCACCTCCGCGCGTCCGGGCAGCGTCACCACGGTGCTGACGGCCGTCGCCCTCGCGCTCGGCGTCGCCGTCGTGCTGGGCCTCGCCAACGGCCTGCTGGTGTCCGGGCTGGGAGTGCAGCCGATCGTGGCCACCTTGATCCTCATGGTCGCCGGCCGCGGCGTCGCCCAGCTGATCACCGGCGGACAGATCGTCACGGTGACCAGCGCCCCCTACAAGATGATCGGGGGCGGCTACTGGCTGACCTTCCCGTTCGCCGTCCTCCTGGCCACCGCCCTCGTCGTGCTCACCGCCCTCCTCACCCGCCGCACCGCCCTCGGCCTGCTGATCGAGTCCGTGGGCGGCAACCCCGCCGCCAGCCGCCTGGTCGGCATCCGCGCCGGTGGTCTGCTCGCCCTGGTCTACGTCTTCAGCGCGCTGTGCGCCGCGGTCGCCGGGCTGATGATCAGTTCCAACGTCTCCAGCGCCGACGGCAACAACGCCGGACTGTGGATCGAACTCGACGCGATCCTCGCCGTCGTCGTCGGCGGTACCGCCCTGACCGGAGGACGCTTCTCCATCGGCGGCACCGTCCTGGGCGCCCTGATCATCCAGACCCTGTCCACCACCGTCTACACCCTCGGCGTCCCGCCCGAGACCACCCTCGTCTTCAAGGCCTTCGTCGTCGTGGTGGTCTGCCTCGTCCAGTCCCCGGTCTTCCGGGCGAAGGTCCTGCGCCGCCGCGGCAGGACCACTCCCCGGCCCCGCAGCACCGCGGACGCCGCCCCCCACCAGCAGGAGGTACGCGCATGAGCACCGGCACGGCGGGCACCGCCGCGCGCCCGACCCGTCCCTTCGCGACCGTGTCCCCGCGCACCCGCACCCGCGTCCCCCTGCTCGTCACGGCCGTCCTGCTCGTCGCCATGTTCACCGTCGGATCGGTGCGCTACGAGGGCTTCCTCTCCGCACAGGTCGGGCTGAACCTGCTGATCGACAACGGATTCCTCCTGGTCGTCGCGGTCGGGGCCACCTTCGTGGTCCTCACCGGCGGCATCGATCTGTCCGTCGGCTCCATGGTGGCCCTGTCGACGGTGCTCACCGCCTGGCTGGTCGAGTCGCAGGGCCGGCCCCTGGCCGCCGTCGTCCCCCTGGTCCTGCTGGTCGGCGCCGCGAGCGGGGCCCTCATGGGCTGGATCATCCACACCTTCGAGATCCAGCCGTTCGTCGTCACCCTGGCCGGCATGTTCCTCGCCCGCGGGCTCTGCTACACCATCAGCACCGAATCCGTCACGATCACCGATCCCACGACGGTGGCCCTCGCGCAGACCCGGCTGTACGGCCCCGGAGGGCTGTTCGTCTCCATCCCGGTGGTCGTCGCCCTGGCCGTGCTGGTACTCGCCTTCGTGGTCCTGCACCACACCCGTTTCGGCCGTACCGTGTACGCGCTGGGCGGCAACGAGTCCTCCGCCCGCCTGATGGGCCTTCCGGTGGGCACCACCAAGATCGCCGTGTACGCCGTCAGCGGTCTGTGCTCCGCCCTCGGCGGCCTGCTGCTGACCCTGTACATGCTCTCCGGCTACGCCCTCCACGCCATGGGCATGGAACTCGACGCGATCGCCGCCACCGTGATCGGCGGCACGCTGCTGACCGGGGGCTCCGGCTTCGTCCTGGGCACGGCCCTCGGCGTGCTCGTCCTCGGCATGATCCAGACGTTCGTCAACTTCCAGGGCACGCTGAGCTCCTGGTGGACCCGGATCGTGATCGGCGCCCTGCTGCTCGTCTTCATCGTGCTGCAACGCCTGATGGGCGGTCGCCGCCCCGCCGCCGGCTGAGCCGACGGACGCCCCGGCCCGCGGCGGGTCATTCCCCGGAGGGAAGGCTCCTGCGGGCCGTACTGGCCCGCACGATGAGCTCCGGGGCCACCACCAGGTGCGTCGACTCCGCGGTCCGGCCTTCGATGTGGTCCAGGAGCAGCCCGATGCTGGCCCGGCCGAGCGAGGCGAAGTCCTGACGGATGGTCGTCAGCGGGGGCGGGAAGAACTCCGCCTCGGGGATGTCGTCGAAGCCGGCGACCGCCACGTCCTCCGGGGTTCGAAGGCCCGCTTCGCGCAGTGCCCGTAGCACCCCGAGGGCCATCTGGTCGTTGGCGACGAACACCGCGGTGAGGCCCGCCCCCCGGCCCCGTGGCGCCCGGACCCGTCCCGCGAGCTGCTGGCCCGCCTGGTACCCGGACAGCGGACTCCAGTCGCCGCGCAGCAGGGGCGGCACCTCGGCGCCGGCCTCGCGCAGCGCGTCCTCCCACCCCTGGGTGCGGGCCTCGCTCTCCAGCCAGTCGGGCGGGCCCGCGACGTGCCAGACGGTGGCGTGGCCCGACGCGAGGAGGTGCTCGGTGATCAGGCGCGCGCCGAGGTTCTGGTCCAGCGACACTCCTGGCAGGTCCAGGGTGTGGCCGCCTTCCACGGTGACCACCGGGCACGGCGCTTCCAGGGCCGCCAGGGCGCGCACCGCGTCGCGCTGGGGAGTGACGGCGACGATCCCCTCCACGCCCCAGCCGGCGAGGTGGTGCATGGCCTCGGCGAGGGCGGTCTGCGTGGCGGTCCGCAGCGTGACGGCGGAGGTCAGGTAGCCGCGCTCCCGAGCCGCCTCCTGGACTCCGGCCAGGGTGCTGGCGGGGCCGTGCAGCGTGGTGTTCACCGCGATGACGCCCAGCGTGTGGGTCCGGCGCGTGGCCAGGGCACGGGCCGCCGAGTTGCGGCGGTACCCCAGCTGCTCGATGACCTGGGTCACCGCGGCCCGGGTCTTGGCGCTGACGTTCGGATGGCCGCTGAGCACCCGTGAAACGGTCTGGTGGGACACGCCGGCGACGCGCGCGACGTCCGTCATCGTAGGCGCTCGCGAGACGTCCGGGAGCTGTGTCAACTCTCTTCCCCTTCCTCGTCGAGCGGCCTTCCCTCACGGTACCGAACCGGCCGCGGCCCGCACACATCCCCACCGACCGCTCGGAGGCCGATGCGGCTCGCGATGTTCGCGGTCACATTATGCAGCGGGCTTCGCCCGGCGAGGGGAAGCAATCTTCGTACGTGCTCTTGAGGTTTTGACTTGTTAGCGCTCACAATTCTACGGGGGCTGCGACCGGGCATCCGTGGTGCCCGGCGCGGCCCCCCGATCGGTCCCGCCCCCTCACGAAGACGGTGAAGGCCCAGTGAGCAAGACCATCCTCAAGGAGCTCCGCCGCGAGGTCCTCGAAGCGAACCTGCGCATCCCCGAGGCGGGTCTGGCCACCCTCACCTGGGGGAACGTCAGCGGCGTGGACCGGGACGCCGGCGTCTTCGTCATCAAGCCGTCCGGGGTCTCCTACGCCGACCTCACCGAGGAGGACCTGGTGGCGGTGGCGCTGGAGGACGGGCGGGTCGTCGACGGGCAGCTGAGGCCGTCCACCGACACGGAAACCCATCGGTGCCTCTACCGGGCCTTCCCCTCGATCGGGGGCGTCACCCACACGCACTCGACGCACGCCGTCGCCTTCGCCCAGGCGCGCCATCCGATCCCCGTGCTCGGCACGACCCACGCCGACACCTTCAACGGGCCCGTCCCCGTGACGGCGGACCTCACCGCCGAGCAGTGCGCGCGGGACTACGAGTACAACACCGGCCAGGTGATCGTCGCCCTGCTCGGCGGCGACCCCCGGCGGGCCGAGGAGGTCCCCGGGGCGCTCGTCTCCCGGCACGGCCCCTTCACCTGGGGCGCCACCGCGAAGGCCGCGCTGGAGAACGCCGTCGTCTGCGAGGCCGTGGCGGAGATGGCGCTGCACACGCTGGCGTTGGAGTCCCGCCTCGGGGGCGCCTCCGCGCCGCCGGGGCATCTGCTGGAGCGGCACTTCACCCGCAAGCACGGCCCCGGCGCCTATTACGGCAACGTCCCCCGGACCAGGACCCGGACGGCCGAGGCCGCGCCCCGCCCCGGCGGCGCGTGATCAGGCGGTGCCTGATCCGGGCGGTGCGCCGGCTCGGCGGCCGGGCTCAGCCTCCGTGCGCGGTCAGGCGGTAGCCCTCGGGGCCGGTGAAGGTGAACGCGGGGCCGAACGGGGTGGCCTGGAGCGGAGTGGCCTCGACGCCCGCGGTCAGCAGCTGTTCGCGCAACTGCGCGGCGTCCGTGGTCCGCAGCCAGAGCGCCACTCCCAGGCCGGGGCGGGAGTCGCCGTCCAGCTCGACGCCCGGGAGCGGCTCGCGGACGGCGAACGGGACGGGGCTGCCGGCGAAGACCACCGCGCCGGGAGGGGAAGAGGGCGCGCGGCGCATCCCGAGGCGCTCTTCGAAGAATTCCGCTGCGGCCTGCACGTCCTTCACCTGCAGGGCGATGAAGTCGGGGCCGTCGACGGTGGCGGGCATGGTTCCTCCGGAAAAAGGGTGGGCGTATGTCAATGTGTTGACATGCCGACGATAGGGCCGGCCCTTGGGTATGTCAAAATGCTTACATGGAAGAGCGTGTGCCAGTCCCTCCGCCCCACCCCGCTCGGGACATCACCGAGCACGTCGGATACCGCCTCAAGCGCGCGGCCGCCGCGCTGCGCGGCGCCATGGACAAGGTCCTGCGCGAGCACGGCCTCACCGTGCCGCAGTACTCCTGCCTCGAACTCCTCGACGAGAACCCGGGCCTGTCCAACGCCGACCTCGCCCGCGGCACCTTCGTCACCCGCCAGTCCGCGAACGTCGTCCTGCGCGGCCTGAAGGAAGCCGGTCTGATCACCCGGCCCGCCACCGCCGACCACGGCCGCGCCCTGCCCGTCCACCTCACCCCCGCCGGACACGAGCGCCTGCATGCCGCCCGTGCCGCCGTCTACGCCGTCGAGGAACGCATGATCCACGCCATCCCCGGCAGGCGCCTGACGGCCCTCCTCGCGGACCTCGACGCCATGGCCGAGGCGCTCGGCGAGTGAACGGGAGGAACCCCGGGCCGACGTGCGGCCGGGGTTCCTCACGGGCGGGACCGGGCCGGCCGGCGGTCAGTCCCTGGGCGGGGCTTCGGTGCGCCGTTGCAGGCGGCTGCCGCGCGGCAGGGTGACGGACATGATGTCGCTGGGGCCGTCCAGGGCGATGCGGTGCCATCGCCCGCGCGGGACGACGGCCGCCGTTCCGGCCGTCAGTCGGATCTCCTCCTCCGCCTCTCCCGGCCGCTCCGGACGGAAGTGCAGGCGTATCCCGCCGGTGAGGCAGGACACGAGCTCGTCGGCGGCGGAGTGGACCTCCCAGTGGTCGCCGTGGACGTCGGCGTCGGTCTCCACGTGGAAGGTCATCAACTGCCAGCCGTCCCGCTCGGTGTCGAACACGGGCGGCTCGGCGCTCACCCGACCGCTGGGGTCGAGGTGGAGGAAGGAGGAGAAGAGGTCGATCGGTGCTGCGGTCATGCGGCGTCCGTTCTGTGGGTTCCATCCGGTGGGGTGGCGCGGGCAGCTGCGCGCACGGTGGCGGGCAGGCGGGCGCCGGGAGGCGAGCCGGCGGCGGGCCGGTGATGGGTGGACCGGTCAGGGCCGGGCCGGTGGTGGGCGGGCCGGTGGGGGCCGGGCCGGTGGGCGTCGCCCGTCAGCCGTGCATCGCCACGCGGTAGAAATCCGCGAGCGCGTGGTCGATGGGGTGGGGCTGCGGCTTGCCGGAGGGGTCGAGCCGGTTCCACCGCTGCATGTTCACCGCGACGGCCATCTGCCGGATGCCGTCGGCGCGGGTCATGGCCAGGGCTCCGCCGCCCCAGACCGTGCCGCCGTGCCCCCAGAAGGCGGCCTGGTCAGGTCCCTCCATCGGGTACAGGCCGAGGCCGTAGGCGATCGTCCTCCCCTCCTGGTTGACGATCGCGACGGTGCGCCGCATCTCGGTCAGCGACGACGGGCTGACGATCTCCCCGGCCAGAAGCAGGCGGTAGAAGCGGTTGACGTCCGAGACGGTCGAGATCAGGGAGGCCGACGGCCCCACCCACGACATGTCGAAGGTGCTGTAGTCGCGCGGCGGGTCGATCATGCCGAACCACGCCTCGTAGAGCCGCGAGTGGGGACCGTCGACGTCCGGTCCCGCGGGGAACGAGGTGTCCCGGAGCCCGGCGCGCTCGATCACGTCCCGGGTGATGCACTGCTCGGCCGTCCCGCCGGTCACCTGTTCCAACAGCTGCACCAGGAGCAGGTAGTTGGTGTTGGAGTACACCCCCGGCGTGCCGCCCGGGGTGCCGACGGCGGGGGCGGTGACCCCCTTCTCGATCAGGTCGAGCGGGTCGAACCGCGTGAGCCGGTGGTCGTCCAGGCTCTGGGGCCCGGTGTCCGCGAGGACGGGGAACGCCTTGAGGGAGGGGTAGGCGTACGGCAGGTACTCGGCGAGGCCGCTGGTGTGGTTGAGCAGCATCCGGACGGTGATCGCGGCGCCGAGTTCTGCGGGGACCAGCCGCGGGAGGTAGCGGCCGATCGGTGTGTCGAGCCCGATCCGGCCGCGGTCGACCTGCTGGAGGACCGCCGCGGCGGTGAAGGTCTTGGTGATGCTGCCGACGCGGTGGCGCATGTCGGTGGTGACGGGACGGCCGGTGGTCACGTCGGCGACGCCGGCGGCGCCGCGCCAGACCTGGTCACCGTGCCGTACCTCGGCGAACAGGCCCGGCATCCCGGCCCGGTGGACGTTCTCGACGGCGGCGTCCAGCGCGGCTAAGTCCAGGGGGTTCCTCATGGCACACGTCCTTGTCTCAGGGGCCGGGGCCGATCTCGCATCGGTCGCCGACCCGGGGTGGCGGGGCATGCGCGGCACGGCGGCCCGGCTGTCTGCCGGGATCGCTCGGCACGCTCATGCCCTCATTATGCACGCGGTGCGTGCAACACCAAGTGCATCGGTAGACTGGGCGCGACGAGAGGGGCGAGATGGCAGGCCGAAGGCGTTGGTCGACCGAGGAAATCCTGGACGCGGCCGCGGAGTTGCTGCGCACGAGCGACACGGAGTCGTTCAGCGTGCGCAAGCTCGCCGCGACCCTGGGGACCGATTCCTCCAGCCTCTACCGGCACTTCCGCAGCAAGACCGAACTGCTGCGCGCGGTCGCCGACCGGATCCTGCTGGCCTCGATGGAGGGCTACCGCGCCGAGGGCGACTGGAAGCAGCGCATCACCGCCCTGGCCCTGCGCGTGCGGGAGGCGTTCGGCCAGCAGCCCCAACTGGCCGCCGTCTGGGGGCGGTACGCGTCAGGCGGGACCGGTTCCCGCCTGGTGATGGAAGAGGTGCTCCAGGCCCTGCGCGCGGCGGGACTGCCCGACGAGGAGATCCCGGGGCGCTACCACCGGCTCGCGGTCCTCATCGCCGCGCTGATCGCCTCCGAGGCCGGAGTCAGCACCATCACCCCGGAGGAGTACGAACAGGGCATGGAGCTGTTCCGGGTCGCCGTACTGGGCGCCGACCCCGAACGCTTCCCCGCCCTGGCCCACTTCGCCCGCGACGTCCGCCCCCTCGGGGCGGACCGGAGCGCCGCGTTCGAAGAGATCCTCGCCGCCCACCTCGCCCACATCGAGGCCGCGATCGCCCCGAGTCGGCCGCCCGGCTCCTGAACGGCCGCGATCACACCGCGTGGAACGGCTCCGTCAGATGCGGCGTCGCCAGGTGCAGCGTCGTCGCGGCTCCGCGGCCGAGCATGCGCTCGCGCGACCGCCGTGCCGCCTCGGGGTCGGTCTCGTGGGCGTAGGCGAGCTCGGGGTGGAGCAGTTGCAGGGCGTGCACCAGGAGGTCGCCGGTGACGAGCGCCGACTCGCGGCCGTCGGCGACCAGGACGCTCTGGTGGCCGGGCGTGTGACCCGGCGTGGCGACCACGCGCCCGGTGCGCAACGGCGTGTCCCCGTCGAGGAGCCGGAGCCGGCCGGCGGCCTGGAGCGGGTCGGTGAGGGTCTCGCGCAGTTGCGGGTTGAGCGTGTCGAGAGCGTCGAACTCGGCCCGCTGGAGGAGGTAGTGCGCGTTCGGGAAGTACGGGCGGCGGCCCCCGGCCGTCCCACCCGAGGCCGTTCCGCCCGAGGCCGTCGCGTCGGCCGCGCCGCCGGCCGAAGCGTCGTCACCCACCGCGCAGCCGCCCGAAGCGCAGCCGCCCGAAGCGCCGCCGCCGGAAGCGCCGCCGCCCGCTGACGGGACGCCCGCTGACGGGACGGCCGCCTCGGTGACCACCGCCCACCCGACGTGGTCGGTGTGCAGGTGCGTGAGCACGACGGTGTCGACGTCGGCCGGGTCGATGCCCGCGGCGGCGAGCGAGGCGGGCAGCACACCGGGCACGGGTGCCCACGACGAGGCCGGACTGTCCGCCGGACCGATCCCGGCGTCCACGACGGTGACGCCCTTCTCGCCGCGGATCGCGTACGCCCGGAACCGGAGCCGCCAGCGGCCCTCGGCGTCGACCGCGCCCGGGTCGTAGCGGTCGGCCGCGGCCCACTGGGCGGCCGTCGCCCCGGGGAACGCCTCGGCGCGCGGCGAGAAGAACGGGCCCTCGCCGTCGGGGAGGGCGATGATCTCGGTCGAGCCGATCCGGAGGAAGGGAACGCTCAGGGGCATGGCAGCGATCCTGCCACGTCGTCCCCCTGGTGCGTACGGCGGCCCCCCTGATGATCATCTTCGCGGCCGCATCGGCGAGAATGCCTGATCAGGGCCTTCCGGGGCCGGACTTGGCAGGGAGCGTCCCGGCTCCCGTGGTGACGAAGGGGAGCACGCCCGTTGAACGCCGAGCACGCTGAGGCGCGCGATCAGGTCCAGCCGTTCGTGCACCCGGGGGAGCGGCTGATCGCCGTCTGCTCCGTCCAGCCGGCCCCGGGTGTGCCCACCCCTCCCGCGCATCTGGTGACCCTCGCCGAACCGCCTGCGGTGGTCCGCAAGGTCGAGGGGATGCTGCCCGGGCCGCTGCGCCGGCTGGCGCGGTCCCGGGTGCTCGACCCGCAGCGCTCCCGGCCCGCGGCGGTGGCCGACGCCGTGGACCGGGCCCCGGACGTGCTGGACGACGCGGCAGCCCGGATGCTGCACGGCCCCGGCATGGAGGGCGGCTGGCAGAGCACGGCCGGGGACTACGTGATCCGGCGGGCCGGCACGCGCGGTTGGTCCGGGGACGTGCTGGCGGTCACCGACCGCCGCTGGTTCGCCGTCCGGGACGCCTCGCCGCTGTGGCGGGCGGCGAAGGAGCCGAGGCTGTACTGGGAGGCGCCGCGTACGGCGGTCACCGCGCTGCGCGCGCACCCCAAGGGAGTGCTGCAGAAGGGCCGCATGGACCTGTGGTTCGCCGACGGCTCCTGGGTCGCGCTGTGCGCGGACGTACCCGCGCACGCCCAGCCGTTCACCGAGGCCGCCGCCCGCTACGCCTGACCGTTCCCTGCCGGGGGCCCGGCCCCGGCACGGGACCGCCGTACGACGACGGCCCCGCGCGGCGCCGTGGGTCAGGACAGGGTGACCTTGTACTTGGCCAGCGCCTCCGGCACCGGCTGGTAGAAGGTCGTGCCGCCGACGGTGCAGTTGCCGCTGCCGCCGGAGGTGATGCCGAGGGCCTTCGAGCCGTCGTAGAGCGCGCCGCCCGAATCGCCGGGCTCCGCACACACGTTGGTCTGGATCATGCCCCGGACCGTGCCGCCGCCGCTGTAGCGGACGGTCGCGTCGAGCCCGGTGACCGTGCCGCTCTTGGTGCCCGTGGTCGAGCCGCTGCGCTTGACCGGCTCGCCCACGTAGGCGTCGGCGGCGGTGAACCCGCCGGGCGCGCTGATCGAGGCGTTGTCGTAGCGGACGAGGGCGTAGTCGTTGCCGGGGAAGCTCGAACCGACGGTCGGGCCGACCGGCGTGCTCTGCGCGGAGTTGGTGTACCAGGTCTTGACGACGTTGCCGCAGTGACCGGCGGTCAGGAAGTAGCGGGTGCTGCCGCTGACGGCGTTGAAGGCGACCGAACAGCGGTATCCGCCGCCGTAGACGGCGTCACCCGGACCGAGCAGCGGGGTGAAGGTCCCGGGGGTGCGTTCGATGCGCAGCGCCCCGGCGTTCGCGCCCGCCGCCCTCTTGATCCTCGCCACGCCCGCCTCGGAGACGGTGCTGTCGACCGTGACCACGACCCGTCCGTTGGCCGCGTCCTTGTACCAGGCGGTGCCGCCGACGTCCGCGCCGAGCAGCGCCTGGTCGACCGCGGCGAGTTCGGCGGCGCCGAAGGAGGCGGGGGCGGCCGCCTGCGCGGTCGGCCCGGCGAGCACGGTGGCCGCCAGCAGCCCGGCCGCGGCGGCCGCGATCGCGGTGCGCCGGGTGGTGGGGGTCGGGGGGGTGATGGGGGACGCGGTGCGCGTGTTCCTCACTGGTCTCCTCCTCGGAGCGTCGGGGCCCGGTGGGTGGGGGGCCCTGTGAGGCCCGTCAGGAATGGCGTGTTCCTGACAAGCGCTCCGGGGAGTATGCGGAAGCCCCGTCCCCCCGCACAAGCCCACGGACGCCACCCCTGACCCCCACGTCCCGGCCGGACCGCCCCGGCGGGGGACCCGGGCCCTACGCCTGGAGGCGTCGGGTCAGGAAGGCTGCGGTGCGGTCCCCCCAGGTGGCGACGTCGGCGCGGGTGCGGGAGACGTGGAGTTCGGCGTGCGGGAGGTGTTCGGTCAGGGTCCGCGCGGTCGAGACGGGATGGCCCGGGTCGTCGGCCCACGTGAGGATCAGGGCGGGGCAGGGGAGTGCGGCGAGCTCGGCGGGCCCGGGCAGGTCCGACGCGGCGAGGCCCCGCAGCACGGCCGGCAGGAGTTCGGCCGGCGGCGTGGGCGGCTGCTCGGGGACGTCGGCCACGACCGGCGGGCGCGGCCGGCCCCTCTGGGCGGCCGACCAGGCGTCGGCGCCCTCCCGCTCGACGGTGTCGGCCGCCGACCGGTTGGCCCGCGCGTAGGCCGGTCGGGTCTCCCACGCGGTGGGCGGGAGGAGGAGGACCAGTCGGGAGAACCGGGCGGGGGCACGGACCGCGGCGTGCAGCACGGTGCCGCAGCCCATCGACGCGCCGATGGCGTCGACGGGGCCGGTGGCGCGCAGGTGGTCCAGCAGGGCCAGCAGGTCGTCGGCGAGCGAGGCGTAGGTGTAGTCGGCGGCGACGGCCCGACCGGTCGACCGGCCGTGGCCCCGGGCGTCGTAGCGGACGAGGCATCGCCCGGCCTCCAGCACGGGCGTCCAGCGGAACAGACCCATCCGGTCCTCGGCGGACCGGCTGGCGAAGCCGCCGTGCGCGTACACCGCCGGTGGGCCCTGCCCGGCCACGTCGTAGGCGATCTCCGCGCCCCGGTGGCGGAAGCGGCCTTCCCTGGCGTGGCGGCTTTCCCCGGCCGGGCGGCTTTTCCCGGGCGGAAGGCTTTCCCCGGGCGGGCGGCCTCCCGTGCTTCCCGGGCCGTCGATGGCTCCCGGGCCTTCCACGCCTCCCGGGCCGTCCCCGCCTCCCGGACCCTCCACGCCTGCGGAGCCCCCCGCGCCTCCCGGGCCGTCCAGGCCGTCCAGGCCGTCCAAGTCGGCCGGGTCGCCCAACCCTGCCGGGTCGTCGGCGGCTCCCGGGCCCTTCGGCCCCCGCCGCCCTTGCGGGTCTCCCGTGACTTCCATGGTCCTCGCCTGCACGTGTTCCCGGGCGTCGTCGTCCGGAGCAAGGCTATGCCGGGGTGGCCGGCGGACGGTGGTCCCTTACCGTAGCGATCCGGTCAGTCTGTACCGATTCGCCCGGCGCCTGCCGCCGCCCCCACCAGGGCGGCGGCAGCAAAGGCGGTACGCCACCCTGCCGCAGTGGCACGGCCCGGAGCTGGGCGGACCTGGGGGCGCCGTCGTCCCGGCGCTCCGGGTGTCCGTAAGTCGCCCGTCGATGTGCGAGGGGCCGGTGTCCCTGTCAGGGTCGATCGCAGTCCGGTGCGACACGCGAGACGTGCCGCACATGTCGACCCGCGAAACGAGAGAGTGTCGTCATGCGTCGCCGTACAGCCGCAGTCCTCGCCGCCCTCCTCTGCCTCACCGGCGCCACGGGTGCGGCGCAGGCCCGGCCCGCCAGCCCGTCCGCCTCCACCGCCCCGTCAGGGCCGTCCGCCCCGTCCGGCCCGTCCGCCATGGTCTTCACCGTCACCCAGGGGGACGCGGTCGAAACGGGTACCGTCCTGCGGGCGGTCGTGCTCAGCTGCGCCTACACTGCCGAGGGCACGCACCCCGCCCCCCGCGCCGCGTGCGACGCCCTGAACGCCACGGGCGGCCGGCTCGACCGCCTGCTGTCGGCCCCGGCTCCGGACCGGATCTGCCCGATGCACTACGACCCCGTCACCGTCACGGCGGACGGCGTCTGGGGCGGTAGCCGCCTGGCGTGGAAGCACACCTTCTCCAACGCCTGCGAACTGTCCGCGACCCTGGGCGACAACCCGCTCTACGCCTTCTGACCCCGGCCGCGGTACACCGCCGCCAGGACGGCGCACAGCGCGAGCGTGAGGACCCCGGCCGCGACCAGGGCCGTACGCGGGTCCGTCCAGGCGGCGCCGGCGCCGATCAGGAGGGCACCGGCCGGGCCGCTGCCGTAGAGGGCGGTGGTCTGGACGGCCAGGACCCGGCCGCGGATGCCGGGCGCGGTGCGCTGGGTCAGGAGCACGGTGGCGACGGTGGTGAAGAACATCGTCGCGGCCCCGGCCGCCACGAGCAGCACCACGAACGGGACGACGCCGGGGGCGAGGCCGCTGGCGGCGCCCGCGGCCCCGGTCGCGGCGGCCGCGACGAGCACCGTGTACGGGCCCGGGTCCGGGTGCCGGCCGGCCAGCAGCGCGCCCAGGAGGCAGCCGGCCGTGACGGCGGTGGGCAGGACCCCGAAGGCCGTGGCCGACAGGTGGAAGACCTCGGTGGCCATCAGGGCGTTGGTGACGGTGAACTGCACTCCGACCGAGCCCACCACCGCGGACGCCGCGACGGTCAGGGCGACGGCCGGCCGGCGGGCGATCTCCCGCAGGCCCGCCCGCAGCGCCCCGCCGCCGCCCGCCGCCGCGTCGTCCCGGCCCGCTTGCGGGTCCCCGTCCCGGCCCGCTTGCCGGTCCCCGCCCCGGCCCGCGTACCGGTCCTCGCTCCGGCCCCCGCCGCCGTCCGGCCCGGGGAGCGTCAGGAGGACGCCCACCACGAACAGGAACGTCGCGGCGTCGACCACGAAGATCCAGCCGATGTGGGCCCAGCCGATGAGGAGCCCGGCGGCCAGCGGTCCGAGGAGCTGCCCGGTGTTGAGCAGGGCCGTGTAGAGGCCGAGCGCCCGGGACAGGCGGGTCTCGCCGACGAGTTCGGTCAGCAGCCGCTGCCGCGCGGGGTTGTCGGCGACGGTCACCAGCCCGGCGGCCAGGGTGAGGGCGTAGATCACCCCGATTCCGGCCGTGCCCGTGAACGCGCAGGTGGCCAGTACCGCGCACAGCAGGGCGTGCGCGCTCTGCGTGCACAGCAGGAGCCGGCGGGGCGGCAGGCGGTCGGCGAGGAGACCGCCGTAGCCGCCCAGGAGCAGCAGGGGAGCGAGCTGGAAGAGGGCGAGCAGGCCGATCAGCGTGCCGCTCCCGCCGGCCGCACCGATCAGCAGCCAGGCCTGCCCCGTCTTGTACATGGCGTTGCCGGTGCTGGAGACCAGCTGGCCGACGGCCAGGTGGCGGAAGCCCGCCAGCCGCAGCGGGCCGAGGACCCCCGCGGCCCGGCCGCTCCCGCCACCGGCGGCGCCGCTGCCCCCGCCGCCGGCGCCGCGGCCGCTCCTGCCGCCCACGCCTTCGCCCACACCTTCGGTGGTGGTCATCGGCCCTACCGCGCGGCGTCGAACCACAGGCGCCGGATCACCCGTCGGCCGCGGAACGGGCGACGGCGGTGCAGCACCGTCCAGTTGTCCACCAGCAGGCACTGGCCCGGCCGCAGTTCGCCGGCCGGCAGCGCCCGGTCGGCGGCCCGCTCGACGGCCTCGTGGGCGGCGGCCAGGGCGTCGGCGTCGTCCACGGCCAGCATGCGGTCGCGCCGGTAGCGCATCCGCGGTCCGCCGCCGGCAGCGCCGTCGACGTGCTCCAGCACGGGGGAGACCTGGACGCCTTCCGGCGTCAGGTAGGAGGCCCGTACGGACAGGGGCGCGGGATCGATGTGCTCGACGGGCAGCAGGTCCAGCGCGCCACCGCCCTCGGCTTCGAGTACGGCGATGACCATCCACCGCGGGGGACTGGCGAGGAAGGCGGCGTCGGTGTGGAACCAGAACTCGCCCTCCTCCGCGACCAGGTGGACGTCCCCGTCACCGGGCATGCCGATCGTGACGTCCCGGACCAGTTCGGCGGCGCCGCCGGTCAGTTCGGCCACCGTCCGCAGCATCCGTCCCGACCCGCCGCCGGCGTCGAAGGTCACCGCGCGCGGCGCGCCGCCGTCCGCGGTGGGCGGCCACAGCAGGTGCGGGGCGGTCGTGGGCTCGCGACCGGTCACTTCGCGTACCCCAGCTTCAGGTAGTAGATCGCGTCGGCGTCGGCGCCGGTGCGGTCCAGGCCGAGCAGGCTCGCGGCGCGGCCTTCGGCGACGGCCGGGGTCAACCAGCCCGTCAGCCCCAGCTGGTAGCCCGCCTGCAGGAGTTCCTGGGCGAACTCGCCGGTCTGGATCAGCAGGTTGAGGTAGGCGCGGGAGTGCCGGTAGAGCCACTGGTAGCGGTCCCACTGCACGGTGACGAACACGCTGATGCCGCCGCCCCCGATCCAGTTCTGCCCCTGGATCACGGAGGCGATCTCCTCGTCCGTGGGCTGCGCGCCGGTGGCCAGCAGGCTGTTGCGGGCGAAGTCGTACTGGTACACGCCCCGCGGGACGCCCTCCACGCCCTGGACGACGACGTAGAGGTGCAGCCAGGTGTAGAAGGAGTTCAGCAGGTAGTACGGGTCGTTGCCGGCCTTGGAGTCCTCGGCCATGCGTACGTTGGCGGTGGCGTGGTGCAGCAGCGCGCCCAGCGTGGTGGTGTCGACGCCGGTGGCGGCGAACTTGCGGACGCTGCGCCGGGCGAGCATCGCGTCGAGGCTGTAGGTGATCGGCTGCTCGGGCACCGGCAGGTGGTACTCGGCGACCGGGTCGACGCGGAACCGTTCGGGGTAGGCGGCCTCGCTCTGGAAGCCGGCGATCTGCTCGCGCCGGAAGTCCGAGAGGGTGCTCAGTTCGGTCTTGCCGTCGACGGGCTCGGTGTACGGCAGGTCCTGCTGGGAGTAGAGGAGGTACGCGGCCCGGGACCAGCGGCTGTCCTCCCAGCGGAACATGTCGGTGGTGGTGGGCGCGTCGGCGTCGACCAGCAGGCCGGCCGCGAGGGCCTGTTCCCGTTCGGCCCGGCTGAATCCGGCGGCCTCGCTCTGGGCGGTGGTACGCGGCGCGAGGTGGGCCTGGAGGAGCTGGAAGGCGCGGGCGCTCAGGGAGCGCATCCGGGTCCCGGTGGCCAGGCCGAGGGCGCAGGTCTGGCCGTCGAGGCGTTCGTGGGCGAAGAACAGGGGCGAGGTGACGGTCCGCTCCGGTTCGCCCGCCGCGGCGGTGGCCGTGGCACCGGGGCTGCCGGTGGCCGGGACGGGGGCGGTGGGGGCGGGAGGAGGCGTGGTCTGGCTCATACGAGGGTCCCGAGGAAGAGAGGGGCGAGACGGGTCACGTCGATGCCGAGGAGGGCGGCGATCTGCTGGTCGTGGAACTTCTGGTAGGTGTAGCCGCCGACGCCCAGGCGCTCGATCACGGTCCGGTAGGCCATCAGGGTGTGGCCGACGTCGATGAAGGGGGCGCGGGCGCTGCGGGCGTCCCGGTAGCGCCACATGGCGCGCTCGACGAGCGAGCAGAAGACGATCAGCCCGAACGGTTCCTGGTGGAACTTGTCGAACAGGTCGAAGCTCGCGGTGCGCAGGGCCGCCGAGTGGTCGCCGGCCCGCACCAGGTCCAGGCGGTGGTGCGCGACGTTGTAGTGGTAGATGCCGGGGGTGACACCGCTGCCCGGGAACAGGGCCACGAACGCCTCCGTGGGATGGCGGGCGCCACCCGACGGCACCGCCTTGCGCAGGAAGTCGCCCTGGACCGCGAAGGGCCGCCGGGTGCGTTCGCCGAAGCAGGTGTCCAGCAGCAGGGCGAGGCCCTCGGGGCCGCGGCGCTGCTCGGGCGTGAGGGCGGCGAGCAGCGCGTCCGCGGACTCCCCTTCGGCGATCTTGCGCAGGGGCACCGCCCCGTCGCCGTCGGCCGCCACGTCCATGGTGATGGGCGGGGGCGGCGCGGCGGCCATGTACTCCTCCATGCGCGCGTCGTCGGCGTCGAAGGCGCCCTCGCGGTCCATCTGGAGGAAGGGGTAGTCGGTGGTGGAGGCGTGGTAGCGGTAGGCCTCGTCCCAGCCGTACGAGCGCCAGGTGGCCGCACGCGACGGGACGTCCTCGGCCGCGACCAGCACGCCCTCGGCGGTGAGCGCCTGCCACAGCTCCTCGGCCAGGGGACGCAGGGTCTCCTCGGCCGACCAGCGGGCGGTGATCTCCTCGCGGGTGCCCCGGTCGGGCAGCAAGGTGATGGCGTGGGCGACCCGGGCGTCGCGCAGGATCAGTGGAGCGGTGGCGGAACCGGTCTCGGCGACCAGCACCCGCTCGTCGCCGGAGAGCGGCATGGGGTGGACGAGCAGCTCCGGGTGGGGGGCGTAGAGCCCGGATCGGGAAGCGCGCGGCGGCGCGTCGGTGCTCACGGGACGTCGTACCTCCTGACGAGGAAAAGGGAGGGGGGGAATTCGGCAACAGGAAGAACAGGAAGAACAGAAGAACAGTAAGAACAGCAGGAACAGGAGAGGGAGGGGAAAGGGCCGGGCCGGCGCCTGCACGGGGGAAAGAGAGGCGCCGGCCCGGTGGATCAGCGGGCGACGCCGTCGTGGCTGTAGTACTTCGGGTCGTTGCCGTTCTGGATGAGCGCGGCGCGCACGACGCCCTGCGGGGCGCGCTCGACGAGCGAAGCGCCGTCGTGGCTGTAGTACTTGGGGTCGTTGCCGTTCTGGATCAGCGCGGCGCGGACCACGGTCTCGGGGGCGCGCTCGACGAGGGTCTCGGACATGATGGTTTCCTTTGCGTCGGTCGGACGGTTTCTCTTCTTGCGTCACCCGCCGCTGGAGCGGCGGGAGTCTCAGGGGCGGCGCCAGATCTCGTAGACGATCCGGTGGTCGTGCACGGGGCTGCCGCCGTGGGTGTGCGTGATGTCGCGGTCGCTGCTGTGCGCGCGGGTGCGGCCGAGTGCGGTGAGGGCGGCCCCGACCAGGTGGCGGCCGGGCAGGTAGGCCTCCTCGTAGGTCAGCGGGACCTCGTCGCAGATCCAGCTGAGGCCGATCGGCGCGGAGGGCGCGGCCAGTCGGTCGGCGGCGCGCAGCATGCGGCGTACGGCGTCGGCGCTGCCGCCGTAGTGCAGGACGCCGAACAGCAGCACGGCGTCGTACCGGCGCCGGCCGGGCTCCGCGGCCAGGTGGAGCAGGTCGCCGGTGTCCAGCTGGAGGCCGCCGCCGCCGGGCAGGGCCAGGCGCCCGTGGGTGGCGGCGTCGGCGGGCAGTTCCAGGTCGATCCCGAGGACGTCGTAGCCGCCCTCCTCGGCCAGCCAGCGGGCGACGGCGCCGCCGCCGCAGCCGGCGTCCAGGACGCTCGCGCCGGCCGGCAGCGCGGTGACGGCGTCGAGGACCTGGTGCATGTGGCTGTTGAAAGGCCGGGTGGTGGCGGGGCGGCGCGGCACGGTCGTTTCCCTCCGGTCGACGGGAATTCCAGACGGCGGATCCCGGAATCGGGAGCGGGGCGCTGGAATGCTCGGATGTTTCGCGGAGGCGGGGTGAACCGATGGTTTCTTCGGGTTCCCGCCTTTTCCGCGGACCGGTTTTTCGGGCCGGTGAGGAATACTGTGCCGCCGGGCGGAAAGGCCCTCAAGTCACGTGTGCCCGGTACCGGAAGGACCGGCGCGGGCCCGGCCGGTCAGGCGTGGCGGGCGCGGGCCCGGGCCTCGGGCACGAACACCTGCGCCGCCGAGGGCCCGTAGCCGAGGCGGAAGGCCACGTGCGTGAGCTGGGTCCGGTTGACCGCGCCCGTCTTGCTGCGCAGCCGCCGCAGGTAGGTGTCCACGGTGTGCGGGCTCAGGCCCATCCGGTAGGCGATCATCCGGTACGTGTCGCCCTTGGCGAGGTGGGCGAGGACCTCCTCCTCGCGGGGGGTCAGCTGGGCGGCGGCGGGCTTCTGGCCGAGGTCACTCTCGTGCATGACGGGCTCCGGTGGGGTCGGTCGGTGTCAGGAGACGCTCGTGGGCAGCGGCGACGCGCCGTTCGAACGTCTCGCTCAGCCTTTCGTCTTGCGTATGCTGATGCGAGGGGGCGGGCACCTCACCAAAGTGCCTGGCAGCAAGGCGACCCGGGGCGAAAAAGTGCAAAATAGGGCAAGAGTGGTGTCAGATCTACAGGACGTGGACGTCGACGTCTACGGATGGGTCCTCGAACACCGAACGGTCACGGCGGACGCGGTGGCGGCCGGCACGGGGCTCCGGCCCCAGGAGGCGGCCGAGAGCGTCGAGCGGCTGCTGGCCGCCCAGTTGCTGCACCTGAGCCCGACGGACCCGTCCGTCGCGTTCGCCGTGGCGCCGGAGACCGCCGCCTCCCGGCAAGCCGCGCCGCTCGAGGAACGCATCCGCGAGCACCAGCGCGAGATCAGTCGTATCCGCGAGGACCTCGACCGGTTCGCGCCGCACTACCTGAGGCGCCGCTCCACCGGGGAGGCGCTGGAGGTCATCCACCACTTGGAGGACGTGCGCAGCGCCCTCAACAAGGCCTCCGAGAACTGCAGGTTCGAGGTCCTCAGCAGTCAGCCGGGCGGCGGCAGCCGCTATCCGGCGGCCATGCAGGAAGCCATCCGCCGCGACGAGGTCATGCTCCGGCGCGGCATCTCCATGCGCTGCCTGTACCACCACACCGCCCGCTTCAACGGGCCCAGTCAGGCCTACGCCATGGCCATCTCGGCGCTCGGCGCCGAGTACCGCACGGCGCACGAACTCTTCGGCAGACTCATCGTCTTCGACCGCGAACTGGCCTTCATACCCGTGCGGGACGGCAGTTGGGGCGCCGTCGTCATCCGCGAACCCTCGACCGTGGCCTATCTGGTCGACGTCTTCGAGCAGGCCTGGGACCACGCCACCCCGTTCCAGAGCCCCAACGGCCAGGACCTCGCCGAAGTGGCCCGCGAGATCCACGAGACCATCATCCGGCTGCTGGCCGCCGGCCTGAAGGACGAGGCCATCGCCCGCCGGCTCGGCATGTCCCTGCGCACCGCGCGCCGGCACATCGCCGACATCATGGAGGAGCTCGGCGCGGGCAGCCGCTTCCAGGCCGGCGTGGCCGCCGCCACCCGCGGCCTGCTCAACGCCGCCGGGGCGCCGGGCGAGGCGTCCGGCCGGGCGTCCGGCGAGGGGCCCTCCGACACACCGGGCGAGGGGGTCGCGCACGTGCCCGGCGAGGGGTCCGCGCGGGTGCCCGGTGAGCCGTCCGCGGGTGTGCCCGGTGAGCCGTGCGCGGGTGTGCCCGGCGGCGACTGAACCGGCCCGCCGGCCATCGCGCCCGCGGCGTGCCCCGCGTTCCCGGTCCCGCGTTCCCGTGTCTTACGCCCGCCCCGTGCCGTGGGTGATGCTGCGCGGACGGGGCGGGAAAGACGCTCGCCCCCTCCCCGCCGCCCCGTGCCCAGCACCGGGGCGGCGGGCACTTCTGCGTACGGGGGCGATCATGGACTGGCCGACACACGACCCGACGATGCCGGACGCCGGCGGCGCAGGCGGGCCTGCGGGCCGGCCTGCGGGCGGGCGGGCCCACGCGATGGAACTCGCCCTGTTCCTCGCCGTGCACTACGGCCGGGCCCCCGGCGTCCTGTGGCCCGAGTACGACGACCCGGCCCCGGCCGCGGACCCGTACGCCTTCCCCTTGCTCGCCCGCCGGCTGGCCCTGCTCACCCGCCTCACGGTCGCCGTCCTGCCCCCGACCGCCGGGCGCGGGCACGGCCACCTGCTCGTGCGCCAGCTGCACGGTTCGCGGACCTGGACCCTGACCGGACCGCCGACCGGGCCCCGAGGGGGGCCCGGCGCCGCGGGCGCGGGGGAACGCCGCTTCCGCTACCGGCTGCGGGCCGGTGAGCTGCTCTACGTACCCGACCGGTGGACCCGCCGTACCGGCCCGGCCGCCGACGGCTCCCAGGACGCGGCGCTGCTGCTGTCTCCCGCAGCCCGCTGAACGCACGACGGCACCGGGGTGGCATCCGCGTTCGGATGCCGCCCCGGTGCCCGTGGACGGGAAGGGTCAGCCGCCCCAGGAGGTGTCGGTCGGGTCGTGCAGCTGGCCCGTACCGGTGACGGTGGGCGTGGTCGGTACGAGCACCACGGGCAGCCGCGGCGCCTCGTCGCCGGCCAGCACGTCGCCGCCCCGGCCGGGACCGGCGACGGCGCCCAGGGCACCGAGCGCGGACAGGGCGGTCGCGGCTAAGGCCAGGGCGAGTACGGAGCGCTTGGGCATGCTTCCCCCAGAGTCGGTGGCGGTTCGGGTGGGTCATGTGGCGCGGCGGGCCTCGTGGGCCTGCCGCGCCGGGCGTTGCCTTGTGGTGACAACCCTGCCCGTCACCGGGCCTCACCTCGACCCGTCGTGGCGCTCAGCAAGTTGCCTGGCGCTAAAGTGAGGGGAGGACACACCGGTCAAAACATCACAAAGTGGTTGCGGCGGGTGCCGTCGCGGTGGTGGCCGTACCGAATTCGGCGGTGGTCGCGCCGGCCGTCTCGCCGCCGTCGATGACCAGTTCCTGACCGGTCAGGAACGCGGCCTCCGGGGAGGCCAGATAGTGGAAGGCCGCCGCGATCTCTTCGGGCGAGGCGTGCCGGCCCGCCGGGATCCGGGCGTTGACGTCGTCCAGCATCGCGTCGGTGTACTCGGCGAGTTGCATGGGCGTCAGTACGGCACCGGGACTGACGCACGCCACCCGGATGTCCGGGCTCAGTTCCAGGGCGAAGGTCTGGGTGAGGGCGATCACGCCGGCCTTGGTGGCGTTGTAGTCGGCGTAGTACGGGTAGCCGCGGCGGCCGTTGACCGACGCCGTCGCCAGCAGTACCCCGCCCCCGCCCCCCTTCCCACTCCCGCTCCCGCTCCCGTCCCCGCTTCCACCCCGGCCGCCCGTCATCAGCCGGGCCGCGCTGCGCCACAGGCCCAGCGTGCCGAGGAGGTTGACGTCGACCACGCGGCGCGCTGCCTCTTCGGTGATGTCCAGCACGCCGTGCCGGACGCTGATGCCGGCGTTGGCGATGACGACGTCGAGGCCGTGGTCGCGGTGGACCCGGGCCAGCGCGTCGTCGACGGCCGTCCAGTCGGCGACGTCGCAGTGGATCCACGAGAGCTCGCCGTCGCTGCCGCTCGGGCGCGGCGGTTCGGTGACGTCCAGGCTGATCACCCGGTCACCGGCGCGCGCGAAGCGCAGGGCGGTCGCCCTGCCGATGCCGCTGGAGCCGCCGGACACGACGATGGTACGCATGAGGTGCAGTGCCTTTCCTTGAGGAGAACCCATGGGGGAGGTGCCGGGCGCGGGAAGGCCTCAGAAGAGGACCCGGGCGTCGGTGGGCGAGGCGTGCGCCGTCGTCTTGCGCAGGTCGCGGCTGACGATCATGCGCTTGAGCCAGCGGTCGGTCCCGTCGTGCGCCGCCCTGAAGGGTCTGCGGCCGTGCACGGCGACGTAGTTGTCCACCACCGCCAGGCTGCCCTGTTCCACGACGACGTCGATCTGCACCCGCTCCAGCTCCTCCATCAGCTCGTCCAAGGCCCCCTGCGCGGCCCCGTCCTCGCCGGCGCACGTCATGAACGGGTAGTCGATGCGCAGGTAGGGCCGGTCGCGGTCGCCGGAGAGGACCGCCACGGGCTCGGGGTCCGACTGCATCCGCAGCATGCCGGCCAGCGCGGGGTGGCCCGGATGGCGCTCCTGGAGCTGGCGCACGTGCTCGTCGTCGGGCCGGATCAGGAAGCGCGGCGTGCGCAGGAGGTCCACCGTCTCGTCACTGAGCTTGACGTCGCGCACGGACGACACGATGGTCGGCACCCGCTCGTGGTTGCGCGTCCCGAACAGCAGCAGGTAGTCGCAACGGCCCGGATGGAAGCCGTCCTCGGTGTGGAACTCCAGCAGGCACTCGCTGCCGTGACCGCTCTGCCTGAGCTCGTCACCGCGGATGGGCAGCAGGTTCTGCACGATGCGGCCCAGCTGGAGGGTGGAGAACGTGTACGGGTCGCCCAGGGCGGTGCCCACCATGGCCAGGAACAGCTCCTGGTCCAGCGGCGGACCGTCCACGGGTACGTCCGCCCAGTGGGACGGGGTGGGGCCGACCGCCTCGTCGTCGACGGGGAACCCGTGGATCACCAGCGCCGCGGCCGGCTCGGTGCGCCGGAAGTGCTCCAGGAAGCCGCGCAGCCCCGGCGGCAGGTGCAGGGCCGCGTCCCAGTGGCGGTCGTAGAACCCGGAACGGGCCGGGCCCTCGGGGCAGTCGCGCAGGCGGTCCAGGGCCTGCTGTATCTGCTCCGTCTCGGCGGAGGACAGGACGTACTCAAGGGGAAGGCCGTGATACATGCGGGGACCTGCCGATCTCTGAAGAGGAAGAAGAGGAAGAAGAGGACGAGGAAAGGGAAGAGGGGGAGGAGGAAGCGCAAGGAGAAGGGGAAGGGGAGGGGGAAGGGGAAGGGGCGGCGTCCGGTGCGGGTGGCCGGAGGCGGACGGGGAGCGCGGAGGCGGCGGCGCACAGCAGGCACAGGAGGCCGCTGAAGCGGAACGCCTCTCCGGCCCCGCCCTGGGCGAGCAGCGCACCGCCCAGCGCCGTGCCCACGCCGCTGCCCAGCGCGTCGGCCGTGCCGAGCAGGCCGAACGCCCGGGCCGTACGGCCCTCCGGCGCCCGCCGCGCCACCTGCGCGGAGACCAGCGGCAGGGCGACGGCCAGGAGCACGCCCTCGGCCAGCGACAGGGCCAGCGCCGCGGCCACGGAGCCCAGCAGCGGGTACAGGCAGGCGCACGCGCCCAGCACCAGTGCCGCGCAGCGGATCAGCCGGGTGCGCGGCACCCGGGGCAGGACGGCCCCGGCCCGCGGCGACAGGACGAGCGCCGGCAGCGCCAGACATGCCGCCGACCAGGCGATCAGCAGGTCCTGGGCGCCGAGCTCGCGGAGGTAGACGGCCCAGACGACGGCGTAGCCGCCGTACAGCGCGGTGATCCCGAACAGCAGCACCAGCAGGGGCCACAGCGGCCACAGCGGCGCCGCCGGACCGGCAGGGCCGTCGGGACGGCGGTCGGGGCCGGGCCCCGGAGGCCGGGCCGCTACGGGAGGAGCCGGGAGGGAACCGCGGCGCCGGTCCGCCGCACCCGCCACCGCGGTCGCGGCGAGCGTGACGGCGGTGGCGGCCCAGGCGGCCCACGCGGTGCCGTGCACGAGCACGGCTCCCGCGCCCAGCGGCCCCGCGAGGGCGCCCAGCATCTGGGCGGCGGTCAGCCGGCCGTAGGCGCGCTCCAGCGCGCCCGGCCCCGGCTCCCGTCCGCCGGGGGGCGGGGCGGCCAGCGTGGCACGCAGGCCCGTCGAGGTCAGCGCCGAGCCCGCCATCAGCAGGAAGTCGGCGCCGGCCAGGACCGGCCAGGACGCGGGCGTGGCGAACACCAGGCAGCCGGCGCTCTGCAGGCCCGTGCCCAGCAGCGTCATCCGGGTGGCACGGACGCGGTGCCCCCAGCGGCCCGCGGCGAGCTGGGCCAGCGCCCCGCCGGCCGCGGCCGCGGCCATCACCAGCCCGATCCGGTCCTCGCCGACCTGCCGGTCGAGGAGGATGAGGACCTCCGCCGAGAACAGGCCGAGCTGACCGGCCCGGGCGAGGAACGCGATGGCCGTGACCGCCGTCGGGAGGGACGCGTTCACCGCGCCCGTACGGCGTCGGCGTCGGTGCCGGTGCCGGTGCCGCCGGCCGCCGCCATGTCCCGGACCAGGCTCGCGGGGCGGATGTCGGTCCAGTGCTCGGCGATGTGGTCCAGGCACTCCTGGCGCGAGCCCGGCTCCCGGGCGACCGTCCAGCCCGCGGGCACCTCGGCGAACGAGGGCCACAGGGAGTGCTGGTTCTCGTCGTTGACGAGGACGAGGAAGGTGCCGTCGGGGTTGTCGAAGGGGCTGTTGCTCATGATGGGTTCCTCCCGGATGTCGGATGTCGGATGTCGGATGTGGGATGTCGGGTGTCGGATGGTCGGATGTCGGGTGGGGTTCGTCGGTCAGTCGGTCGTGGCTGGTCGGTCGTCGGTCGTCGGCGAGGGACGTCGTCAGCCGAGGCCCGCGGCCAGCGCCCGCGGGGTGGGCCGGTCGAAGACGGCGCGCACCGGCAGGGCCGCGTCGAGCCCGAGGGCGCGGATGCGGCCGGTCAGCCGCAGGGCGCGCACCGAGTCGCCGCCCAGGGCGAAGAAGTCGTCGTCGGGGCCGACGTGGTGGACGCCGAGGACCTCGGCGAACAGCGTGCACACGGTGTCCACGGGACCCGCCGCCGCGGCCGGCCTGCCCGGAAGGCCCGTCAGCACCTGCCGCAGCCGGGCTGCGGTGCGCTCGGCGGTGTCCCGGTCGAAGAGGTCCGGACGGTAACGCAGTTGGAGGTGGAGCCGGTCGCCGGGCACGCCCATCAGGGTCATCGGGTAGTGGTAGGCGTCCCTGCCCTCCAGGTCGGCCAGCCGAAGGCCTCCGACCCGCACCTCGGCGGTGTCGGCGGGGTAGTTCTCGAACACGGTCGAGGTGTCGAACAGCGGGGTGCCGCCCGCCAGGGCGTGGATGCGGGACAGGGCCAGGTGGTGGTGGGGTGCGAGGACCACCTGCTCCTCCTGGACCCGCGCCAGCAGACGGTCCAGCGGCTCGCCGTCCACCAGCCGCACCCGCAACGGAACGGTGTTGATGAACAGCCCGACCCCGTTCTCCACCCCTGCCAGCTCCGCCGGCCGCAGCGAGACGGTGGTACCGAAGACCACGTCGCGCCGCCCCGTCGCCTCCGCCAGGACCAGGGCCCAGGCCGTCTGCATCAGGGTGTTGAGGGTGACCCCGTGGGAGCGGGCCAGTTCCCTGAGGGCGGTGGTCTCCGCCTCGGTCAGCTCCGTCACGACGCGTTCGGGCAGCAGCGGGGTGCCCCCGCGGGCGGCGTGCGGTGCCAGCAGGGTCGGGCCTGCGAGCCCGGCCAGGGCCTCCCGCCACGCCTTCTCCGCGGCGTCCTCGTCCTGCCCGGCCTGCCAGGCCAGGTACGCCCGGACGCTCGCCGCGGGCAGCGGCCTGGGCAGCTGACCGGCGCCGCTCGCGCGCGCCTCGTACAGGGCGAACAGGTCGCGCAGGAGCACCGGCAGGGACCATCCGTCCAGCAGCAGATGATGGACCGTCAGGACCAGGGTGTGCCGCTCGTCGGTCTCGCGTACGAGGGCGAAGCGGGCCAGGGACGGCCCGGCCAGGGAGAAGCGGGTGGCCCGGTCCGCCGCCAGGATCCGCTCCCGTTCGTCGGCGCGGGCGAGCGGCGGCAGACCGGCGAGGTCGTGTGCGGACCAGGACGCGGCCACGTCCCGCAGCACCAGCTGGACCGGGGTGCCCGAGCCGAGGGCGCCGAAGGCGGTGCGCAAGGGGGCGTGCCGGGTGACCAGGTCCTGGCAGGCGGCGCGCAGCGCCTCCGGGTCGGCCGGGCCGTCGAGCGCCAGGGCCAGCTGCACGGTGTAGACGTCCGCGGTCTCCTCGTCGTACAGGGCGTGGAACAACAGCCCTTCCTGCAACGGCGACAGCGGCAGGACGTCGGTCAACCCGTGCCGGGCCCACCGCGCTTCGAGCTCGTCGACCTCCGGCTGGCCGACCCGCTCGCCCGTGATCGCCACCACCCCGAGGTCGGACGGCGTGAGACCCCCCGCGCCGCCTGCGGCGGTGTGCCGGACGAGCGCGCCCAGGACGCGGAACCAGGTCTCGGCGAGGTTCCGTACCCGGTCGGCGTCGAGGAGGCCGCCGGGCCAGGACCAGTGGGCGACCAGGCGGGACCCGTCGGGTCGGTCCTCGGTGGCCGCGTTCAGGTCCACGGCGTGCGGCAGCGGCATCCCCGGATCGGCCGGGCTGAAGGTGCCCTCGGGCCCGTCGGCGGCTTCCCAGTCGGCGGCCCGGCCCGCGGTGAAGCGGCCCAGGTAGTTGAAGCCGATCTGCGGGGTGGGGCCCGCGGCGAGCAGCGGCGCGGTGTCGGGGTTGAGGTGGCGCAGCAGGCCGTAGCCGAGGCCCCGGTCCGGTACGGCGCGCAGCTGCTCCTTGACGGCCTTGACGGCACGGCCGAGGGCGGGGCCGCCGCCGAACACCTCGTCCCAGTCGGTGACCTGGGCGTCGAGGCGTACGGGGTACAGGGCCGTGAACCAGCCCACCGTCCGGGACAGGTCCAGCCCGGGGGCGATCTCCTCCTGCCGGCCGTGGCCCTCCAGGTCGACCAGGACACCGCCCGTCCCCGCCGGACCCGCCGGCCCGCGCCAGTGGGCGACGGCCAGCGCGAGGGCGGTGAGGAGCACGTCGTCGACGCCTGCGTGGAACGCCTCGGGCACGGACGTCAGCAGCGCCGCCGTCTCGTCGGCGGGCAGGGTGAGGGTGAGGTCCCGACGGGTGGCGTAGACGTCACGGGCGGGGTCCAGCGGCCGGGAGGTCAGCAGCGGGTCCTCGGCGGCGGACATCGCCTGCCACAGCGGCAGTTCGGCCGTCCGCGCCGCGGAGCGGGCCTCCTCGACCAGGCGGTGCGACCAGGTGCGCAGGGAGGTCGGCACCGCGTCCAGCGCGGCGAACGCGTCCTTCCCGGCGGCCGCGGCCCGCCAGGCGGCCGCGAGGTCGGGCAGCAGGATCCGCCAGGACACGCCGTCCACGGCGAGGTGGTGCACCACCAGCAGCAGGCGTCCGGGCTCGGTGTCGCCGCCGTCGAGCCATACGGCGCGCAGGATCCGGCCGCTGCGGGGGTCGAGGTCCTGCCGGGCGGCCTCGGCCAGGCGCCCCAGGTCCTGCGCGGGGCCGTGGTGCCGGGTGAGGCAGTCGGCGGCCCGTACGCTGCCGCGCGCGGCGACCTCCACGGACCAGCGGTCGGCGCCGTCCGGCCCCGTGCCGTCGAGCCCCGTGCCGTCGGGCCCCGTGCCGTCCGGCCCCGTGCCGTCGGGTGCGGCGCCGTCCGGCCCGGCGCCGTCCGGCCCGGTCCGCAGCCGCAGCCGCAGCGCGTCGTGCCGGTCGAGGACCGCCTGGAGGGCGGCGAGCAGGTCCTCCTCGCGCAGTCCCGCCGGTACGCGGACCAGCGCGGACTGGTGGAACCCGGCCACCGGGCCGCCCTGCTCGCGCAGCCAGTGGGCGATGGGCAGCAGCGGTACGTCGCCGGTCCCGGCGTCCTCGGGCTCCGCCGCCGCAGCGGCGTCCGCCGGGGCGGCCACCAGCGCGAGCGCGGCGACCGTGCGGTGCTGGAAGACCTCCCTCGGGGTCAGGACCAGCCCGGCGCGCCGCGCCCGGGCCACCAGCTGGATGGAGAGGATCGAGTCACCGCCGAGTTCGAAGAACCCGTCGTCCGGCCCGACCCCCGCCACGCCGAGTACCTCGGCGAACAGCCCGCACAGGAGCTCCTCCACCGGACCGCGGGCCTCGCGCCCGCCGGTCGCGGTGAACACCGGGGCGGGCAGCGCCTTGCGGTCGAGCTTCCCGCTCAGCGACAGCGGCAGCCCGGGCAGCGCCACGAAGGCCTGCGGGACCATGTGCTCGGGCAGCCCGGCGGCGCAGTGCGCCCGCAGCTCCTCCGTGTCGAGCCCGTCGCACTCCTCGTGCCCGCCGGACTCCTCGTGCCCGTCGCGCCCGTCGGGCGCGGCAGGCCCGTCGCCGCGGTCGGCCCCCGCCCCGCCCGCCGGGACCACGTAGGCGACCAACTGCTTGACGCCGGGCCGGTCCTCGCGGACGACGACCGCCGCCGTGCCCACCCGCGGGTGCGCGGCCAGCACGGCTTCGATCTCGCCCAGCTCGATGCGGAAGCCGCGGATCTTGACCTGGTCGTCCGCCCGCCCGAGGTAGAGCAGCTCCCCGTCCTCGGTGAAGCGCACGATGTCGCCCGTCCGGTACATCCGGGAGCCCGGCGGCCCGAACGGGTCCGCCACGAACCGCTCGGCCGTCAGCTCCTGCCGCCCGTGGTAGCCGTGCGCGAGCTGGACGCCCGCCAGGTACAGCTCGCCGGGCGCGCCCGGACGGGCCGGCTGCAGACCCGCGTCCAGGACGTACACGGCGGTGTTGTCCACCGGCCGGCCGATCGGCACCGACGCCGTGGCCAGGCCGGGCGCGCTGCGCCGGTGCGTGACGTCGACCGAGGCCTCGGTGGGCCCGTACAGGTTGTGCAGTTCGGTGCCGGCGGCGTCGAAGAGGCGGTGGAAGCGGTCGGCGAGCGAGGTGGGCAGCGCCTCGCCGCTGCAGATGACGCGGCGCAGGCCCGTGCAGCCGGCGGCGGCCGGACTGCGCAGGAACGACTCCAGCATGGACGGCACGAAGTGCAGCGTCGTCACGCCCTCGCGGCGGATCAGCTCCGCCAGGTACTCGGGGTCCTTGTGGCCGTCGGGCCGGGCCACCACCAGCGTGGCGCCGGTGATCAGCGGCCAGAAGAACTCCCACACCGACACGTCGAAGCTCGACGGCGTCTTCTGCAGCACCCGGTCGGCCGCCGTCAGCCCGTAGGCGGACTGCATCCACAACAGCCGGTTGACGATGCCCTGGTGGGGGACGAGCACCCCCTTGGGCCGGCCCGTGGAACCGGAGGTGTAGAGCAGGTAGGCCGGCTCGCGCGGATCGACGCACGGCAGCGGCCCCGCGGCGGCCGCGCCGTCGCCGCCTGCGGCCTCCTCGGCCAGCCGGGCGTGCAGCTCGGGCGTGACGACCAGGGCGGGAGCGGCGTCGTCGAGCATGTACCGCACCCGGTCCGCCGGATAGTCCGGGTCCACCGGCAGGTACGCGGCCCCCGCCTTGTGCACGGCGTACAGCGTCACCAGCAGCTCCAGGGAGCGGGGCAGGGCGACGGCCACGATCCGGCCGGGACCCGCACCCCGGGCCCGCAGCGCGTGGGCCAGGCGGGTGGCGCGGGCGTCGAGCGCGGCGTACGTCAGCGCCTCGCCCTCGAAGACGACGGCCGTCGCGTCGGGGGTGCGGGCGGCCTGCGCGGCGAACAGCGCCGGCAGCGTGGTCTCCGGGTGCGCCACCCGCGGCCCGCGTCCGGCCCGCAGCAGTGCCGCCCGGTCCTCGTCGTCCACCGCGCCGACGGCCGCGCAGGGCAGGTCGGGACCGGCGGCCAGGGCCGCCAGGATCCGTTCCAGGGCCCGGGCCAGGCGCCGGGCGGTGGCCTCGTCGACCACGTCGGCGCGGTGGCTGAGGTCCAGGCGCAGCCGCCGCCCGGGGACGGCCACCAGACTGAGGGGGTAGTGCATGGTGCCGGTGGCGGCCGTGTCCTCCAGCAGCCGTACCCGGACCCCGCCGAACGTCCGCTCCAGCGCCTCCTCGTCGAAGGGGGCGTTCTCGAAGACGACCGCGGTGTCGAACACCTCGCCCACCCCGGCCGTCCGCTGGATGTCGGCGAGACCGAGGTGGTGGTGCGCCAGCAGCGCCGACTGCTCCCGCTGGACGCGCTCCAGCAGCGCCCCCGACGGCTCGGCGGGATCGAGGCGGACCCGGACCGGCACGGTGTTGATGAACAGCCCCACCGTCTCCTCCACGCCCGGCAGGTGCGCCGGCCGGCCCGCGACCGTCGCGCCGAACACCACGTCCTGGCGGCCGGTCACCCGCGACAGCAGCAGCGCCCACGCGGTCTGCACCAGGGTGTTGACCGTCAGGCCCCGGGAGCGGGCGAAGCGGGCCAGCTCGGCCGTCAGCGGCTCCGGCAGGTCGGTGACCACACGCTGCGGGAACACCCCCGGCCGGCCGCCCCCCGACCCGGCGGGTGCCAGGACCGTGGGCTCCTCCAGGCCCGCCAGGGCACCGCGCCACGCCTGCTCGGCGCCCTCGCGGTCCTGCCCGGCCAGCCAGCCCAGATGGCGCCGGAACGACGGCGCCGCGGGCAGGCCCGCACCGCTCCCGCCCCGCTCGTACAGCTCGAACAGGTCGCGCAGCACCAGCGGCAGCGACCAGCCGTCCAGCAGGATGTGGTGATAGGTCATCAGCAGCACGTGCCGGTCCGCGTCCGTGCGCAGCAGCCGGAACCGTACGAGCGCGGGCGCGGAGAGGGTGAAGCGGCGCTCGCGGTCCTCGGTCGTGATCCGGTCGAGCGCGGCCGGCCGACGGTTCTGCGGCAGCACGCTCAGGTCGTCCTCGGCCCAGGGCACCTCGACGGTGTCCGGGACGATCTGAACCGCCCGGCCGTTCGCGCGCTGGAGGAACCCGGCCCGCAGGGCGGCGTGCCGGTGCACCACGCCCTCGCACGCCGCGCGCAGCACGGCCGGGTCGAGCGGTCCGGTCAGCTCCAGCGAGGTCTGCACGGTGTACGGGTCGCTGCCCTCGTCGTCGTACAGGGCGTGGAAGAGCATGCCTTCCTGCAGCGGAGTCAGCGGCCAGACCTCGGGCCCGCTCGGTGTCGCCGGTGTCGCCGGTGCCGTCGGCGTCGTCGGCGTCGTCGGTGTCGTGGAGATGCTGGAGGCGCGGGGGGCGCCGGAGGTGCTGGGGGTGTGCGGTGCGGCGGTCACTGGGCGGACTCCCATTCGGCCAGCAGTTCGGCCAGTTCGTCGTCGGGAAGGGTGGGCGGAGCCAGGTCCGCCGCGGCGGTGCCGGCGCCGTCGGCGGGTTCCGGCCCGGCGTCGCGGGCCACCGCGGCGAGCGCCGCGGGGGTGGGGTGCGTGAAGACGTCCTGCGGGGTGATGACGAGCCCCGCCCGGCCGGCCCGCGCGACCAGGCGGACCGAGAGGATGGAGTCACCGCCGAGGGTGAAGAACCCGTCCTCCGGGCCGACCCCGGCCAGACCGAGGACCTCGCCGAAGAGGGCGCACAGCACCTCCTCGCGCGGACCCGACGGGGCGCGTCGGGCCCCGTCGGCACCGGCGGCCCCCGTGGCGGTGACCGCGGGCGCCGCGGGCGCCGGAAGGGCGCGCCGGTCGATCTTGCCGTTGCGGGTCAGCGGCAGACCGTCCAGCGCCACGAACGCGGCCGGTATCTGGTAGTCGGCGAGCAACGGAACCAGATGGGCGCGCAGTTCGGCGTCCGACGGAGCCCCGGCGCCGGGCGCCGGCACGACGTAGGCGGTCAGCCGCTTGACGCCCGGGCTGTCCTCGCGCGCCACCACGCACGCCTGGGAGACCGCGGGGTGGCCGGTCAGGGCGTCCTCGATCTCGCCGGGCTCGACCCGGAAGCCGCGCACCTTGACCTGGTCGTCCGCACGGCCGAGGAAGACCAGTTCGCCGCGGTCGTTCCAGCGGACCAGGTCGCCGGTGCGGTACATGCGGCCGCCCGGCGTTCCGAACGGGTCGGCGACGAAACGTTCGGCCGTCGCCTCCGGGCGGTCGAGGTAGCCGCGCGCGAGTCCGGCGCCCGCCAGATGCAGTTCGCCGGCCGTGCCCGGCGGTACGGGTCGCAGCGCACGGTCCAGGACGTAGGCGCGCATGCCGTCCAGGGGCCGCCCGACGGGCGGCGCCGCCGGTACCTCCTGCCCGGCGGGCATCCGGTGCCGGGCCGCGAACACGGTGGTCTCGGTGGGGCCGTAGCCGTTGACGACGACCAGACCGGGATGGGCGTCGAGGACCTGGCGGACGGCCTGGCCGGGGACGACGTCACCGCCCGCCCACACCTCCGCCAGTCCCGCGAAGCAGGCCGGCGACTCCTCGGCCAGCAGCCGGAACAGCCCGGCGGTCAGCCACACGGCGCGCACGCCGTGCTCGGTGACCAGTCGCCGCAGGGCCGGCCCGTCGAGCTGCCCCGGCGGCGCGAGGACGACGCGGCCGCCCCGGAGCAGGGGCACCCACATCTCGTACGTCGCCGCGTCGAAGGCCTGGGTGGAGTGCTGGAGCACCGAACGGTGCGCCGCGCCGGCGAACGCGCCGTCCCCGGCCAGGTCGAGCACGGCCCGGTGGGTGACGCCGACGCCCTTGGGCTCGCCGGTCGAACCCGAGGTGAACATCACGTAGGCGAGCCGGTCCGCGGCCACTTCGGGCAGCGCGCCGACGCCGTGCGTGCCGCCCGCGCCGGTCGTCCCACCGACGCCGGTCGCGACGTCCGCGGCGGCCGTGTCACGGGCGGCGGCCGCGGCCGGGTCGTCGACGACGACCAGCCGGTCGACCCCCAGCTGCCCGGCCGCCTCCCGCGAGGCGAGGTCGGTCAGCAGGACACCGACTCCCGCGCCCCGGACCATCGCCCGCAGCCGCTGCGCGGGGGACCGCGCGTCGAGCGGCATGTACGCGCCGCCCGCCTTGAGCACGGCCAGCAGGGAGACGATCAGCTCGCACGAGCGTTCCTGGAGGACGGCCACCCGCTCCTCGGGCCGCAGGCCACCGGCGAGCAGCCGGCGCGCCAGCGTCTCGGCGCGGGCGTCGAGCTCGGCGTAGGTCAGGGTGCCGCCGTCGCCGGTGACCGCGACGGCGTCGGGTGTGCGGGCCGCCTGCTCGGCGAACCGCAGGTGCACGGCGGTGTCCGACGCCGGAGCGGCGGCCGCGTTCCACTCGTGCAGCACCCGGGACCGCTCGGCGGGGGAGAGGAGGTCCACGGCGGCCAGCGGGGCGTCGGGAGTGTCGGTGAACGCCTCCAGGAAGCGCGCGGTACGGGCCAGGACGGCCTGTGCGGTGGCGCGGTCGACCAGGTCGGGGCGGTAGGCGAGCCGCAGCGACAGCTCCTCGCCCGGCTCGGCGATCAGGGTGAGCGGGTAGTGGGTGGCGCCGTAGCTGTCGGCGGTGCGCACGGTGAGCCCGGCCGCCTGCCGGACGGCCCGCGGACCGCCGGAGTGGTTCTCGAACACGGTGGAGGTGTCGAACAGCCGGTCCAGCCCGGTCCGCCGACGCACCTCGGCCAGGCCCAGGTGGTGGTGGCCCAGGAGCGCGGCCTGTTCGTCCTGGACCCGGGCGAGCAGTTCCTGCAGCGGCTCGGCCGGGTCGAGCCGTACGCGTACCGGCACGGTGTTGATCAGGAGACCGGCCAGGTGCTCGACACCGGGCAGATCGGCCGGGCGCAGCGAGACGGTGGTGCCGAAGACGACGTCGTCGCGGCCGGTCAGCTGGGCGAGGGTGGCCGCCCAGGCCGTCTGCACGACGGTGTTGGGCGTCAGGGAACGGGCCCGCGCGGCGGCGGTCAGGGCGCGCGTGCGGGCGGGGTCGAGGGCCAGGCACACCTGCTCGGCCGGGGCAGGCGGCCGGCCCGGGTCCGCGCCGGGCACCGTCGCGGCCGCCTCCTGCACGCCCTCCAGCGCGGCGGCCCACGCCTCCCGGGCCGCATCCGCGTCCTGGCCGGCCAGCCACTCGGTGTAGGCGCGCAGCGACGGCCTGGGCTCGGGGGCCCGCGTGCCGGTGCCGCCCCCGTACCCGTCGAGGAGGTCGTCCAGGACCAGGCCGAGCGAGGCCCCGTCCAGCACGATGTGGTGGCCCGTCAGGACCAAGGCGTGCCGCTCGGGCTCCAACCGGACGAGCAGGAAGCGCACCAGCGGCGCCGCGGCCATGTCGAACGGGCGCGCCCGGTCGGCGGCCAGCTCGGCGGCCAGCCGCTCCTGCCGGGCCGCCGCGGGCAGCGCCGTCAGGTCCAGCTCCGCCCACGGCACCCGCCGTACCGCCGTGACCACCTGTACGGCCCGGCCGGACGCGGTGGGGGCGAAGGCCGCGCGCAGGGTCTCGTGCCGGGCCAGGAGCGCGTCGCAGGCGGCCCGCAGCTCCGCCGCGCGCAGCGGTCCCGACAGGTCGTACACGGTCTGGGTGAGGTACGGGTCGATGCCGGCCGCCGCCCCGCCCGCGCCCTCGTACTGGGCGTGGAACAGCATGCCCTCCTGCAGCGGTGTCAGCGGCAGCACCTCGGTGTGCCCGGGGTACGCCACGTCCAGCGCGGCACGATCGGCGTCGTCCGCCCCGGACGGCGCGGCACGCTCGCGGTCGTCCGCCCGGTCGGCCGCGTCGGACACCGGACCGGCCGCCGGTCCGGCCGCCGGTCGGCGCGCCGCCTCGGCGAGCGCCGCGACGGTCTTGTGGCGGAAGACGTCGCGCGGATCGATGACGACCGAGGCCTCCCGGGCGCGCGCGGCCAGCCGTACGGCCAGCGGCGAGTCACCGCCCAGGGCGAAGAAGCTGTCGTCGACGCCGACCCCGCCCACCCCGAGCAGCTCGGCGAACAGGGCGCACAGCGTCTCCTCGGCCGGGGTGCGCGGTGCCCGGCCGCCGGTGTCGGCGGTGATCTGCGGCGCGGGCAGCGCCGCGCGGTCGAGCTTGCCGTTGTGGGTCAGCGGCAGGGCGTCCAGGACGACGCAGGCGGCCGGGACCATGTACTCCGGCAGCGACGCGGCACAGTGCTCGCGCAGGGCGGCCGCCTCCGGCACGGCGCCGCCGGGGGCGGGCACCACGTACGCGACCAGCCGGCGCACGCCCGCCAGGTCCTCGCGCACCACCACGCCGCACTCGGCGACGCCGGGGTGGGCGGCCAGGACGGACTCGATCTCCCCGGGCTCGATCCGCATGCCGCGCAGCTTGACCTGCGTGTCCGCCCGGCCCCCGTAGACCAGCAGCCCGTCGGGACCGCGGCGCACCAGGTCACCGGTGCGGTACATGCGCTCCCCGGGCGCCCCGAACGGGTCGGCGACGAACCGCTCCGCGGTGAGCGCGCCCCGGCCCAGGTAGCCGCGGGCCAGCCCGGCACCCGACAGGAACAGCTCGCCCACCGCCCCGTCCGCGACGGGGCGCAGCGCGCCGTCCAGGACGCGGACACCCAGGTTGTCGACGGGCCGCCCGAGGGCGGGGGCGGCGGCGTCCCGCAGGTCGCAGTACATCGAATCGACCGTGCACTCGGTGGGCCCGTAGACGTTGCGGGCGGTCACTCCCTCGCAGGCGCGCAGCTGCGCCCACAGGTCGGCGGGGACGTCCTCCCCGCCGAGCACCAGCACCCGCGGGCGCACCTCGCCCCCGAGCAGTCCGGCGCTCAGCAGCTGACGGGCGTGGGTGGGCGTGGTGTCCAGCACGTCCACGGCGTGCCGGGCGGCGTAGGCGGCGAGGGCACCGGCGTCCCGGCGCACCTCGTCGTCGACGACGTGCAGTTCGTGCCCGGCGACCAGCCACAGCAGCGCGGTCCAGGAGGCGTCGAAGACGAACGCGTTGGTCAGCGCCACCCGCAGCCGCCGCCCGCCGGCCTCCGCCGCCGCGGGCTCGATCAGCACCCGCCGGTGGTGCTCGTAGAGGTTGCTCAGGCTGCGGTGCTCGACGGCGACCCCCTTGGGCCGGCCGGTGGAGCCGGAGGTGTGGATGACGTAGGCGAGGTGGGCGGGCAGCAGCGGCCGGGTGCGGTCGCGGTCGGCGGGGTCGGTGTCGGGCAGGCCGGGCAGCCCCAGCCCGGCGTCCTCCAGGAACAGCACCCGGGCCTCGTCGTGCGCGGGCAGCGCGCCGGCCAGGGCCGCGGTCGTCACGATCAGCGCCGGATCGGTCTCGGTGAGGATCTGCCGGGTCCGTTCGGCCGGATGCTCCGCGTCCAGCGGTACGTAGGCGGCGCCGGCCTTGAGGACTCCGAGCATGGCGACGACCGTGTCCGCGCCGCGCGGCAGCGCCAGCGCCACCAGCTGCTCGGGCCCGACCCCCCAGCCGGCCAGCAGGTGCGCCAACTGGTTGGCCCGGGCGTCGACCTCGCCGAAGGTGAGCGCCCGCCCGCCGCACACCAGCGCCCGGGCAGCCGGCGTACGGGCGGCCTGGGCGGCGAACAGCTCGGCGACAGTGGCGGGGGCGACCGGCCGCGCCGGCACGACGGCGGCGGACCGGGCGGCCTCGGTCTCCGGGACGGTCAGGGTGTCCAGCCGGCCCAGGGGCAGCTCGGCGTCCGCCGCGGCGAGGGAGGTCAGGAAGGCGAGGAACCGCTCCTGGATCCGGGCCAGTTCGTCCGCGTCGTACAGCGCCGGATTGGCGTCGAAGGCCAGCTGCAGCCCGCTGCCCCCGGAACGCTCGAAGACGGCCACGGACAGGTCCCCGACGGGTCCGTTGGACATGTTGTGGACGGTGATGGGGTGCCCGGCGAACGTGACGTCGAAGTCGAAGGGCATGATGTTCACCATCGGCCCGAACAGGTGCCGCCCCTCGTCGAGCAGCCGCAGCTCGCGCCGCAGGTCCCCGTACGGGTAACGCTGGTGGCGCAGCAGCCCCTTGAGCTCCGCGGCCACGCTGCGCACCACCTCCGCGACCGTCATCTGCGGTCCGAGCGTGACGCGCAGCGGAAGCTCGTTGGACACCATGCCCGGGATGTTCCGCGCCTGCGCCCCCTGCCGGGCGGAGACCGGCACGCCGACGGTGACGTCCGCCAGCCCGGTGACCCGGTGCAGGTACGCCGCCACGGCCGCGACCACCACCGCCGACCAGCTCGTACGGAAGCCCCGCGCGGTGGCGCGCAGCCCGTCGAGCACCTCGGGCGGCAGGTGGGCCACCCGCCGCAGGAACGTGTCCGAGGGTTCGGCGGCGCGCCCCGACCCGGCGAACGAGGCGATCTCCTCGGGCCGCTGCGCGAACCGCCCGGTCCAGTACCGCCGGTCCTCCTCGTACTCCGTCGAGGCGCGGTAGGCGGCCTCGCCCTCCAGCAGCGCCGGGTACGGCCCGAAGGCCCCCTCGGCGGCGGCCGGGCCGGTCGTCCCGCCGGCGGCCAGCGCGGTGTAGACCCGGGCGACCCGCGCGGTGACGGCCGCGGCGCCGAAGGCGTCCACCAGGACGTGGTGGTAGCGCTGGTGCCAGAAGTAGCGGTCCTCGGCCAGCTTGACCAGCGCGTACGCGTACAGCTGCCCGGTGTCCAGGTCGACGGGCCGGGCCAGGTCCTCGGTGATGTACGCGCGTGCCGCGGCCTCCGGGTCGGCCTCCCCGGACAGGTCCAGCCGCACGAGCCGGGCGCCGGCGGGCTCTCCCAGCACCTGCTCGGGGCCGCCGGGCCCCTCGACGGGCCGGATGTGCAAGGCCCCCGTCTCACCGACCACTTGGCGCAGGGCCGCCTCGAACACGTCGCCGTCGACCGGCCCGTGGATTTCCACGAATTCGCCGACGTTGTAGACGGGAGAATTCTGATTGAGCTGGTGCGCGAACCAGACACCGCTCTGGGCTGCCGTCAAGGGCAGCGACGTGTGCTGGGCAGGAGACATGACTCCACCTCGGTCGGGGGCTACGGCGGTTCGGGACACCGCGGAATACCGGCGAACGCGCCGCCACGGGAATTCGGGCAGCGCACGCAGCACAAACCATCCCGCCGATCCGGTTTTCCCCTCAAGTCACGCAATTCCGGGACCGGGGAAGCGGGCCCGGGAATCGGCGTCGTTCCTCTCCCGTACCGGTCGGCACCCCGATCGGGACGCGGGGCGGTTGCGCCGGCCGGGGGGACGACCGCTCCCCGGGCGGGTGACGGGCCGCGTCCGGGCGGGACGCTCCGCGCCGGAGGGGGCAGGACCGTCCCGAAAGGCCACCGCGGGCCCGGGCCCCGTACGTGGCGTTGCCGGGCTACGGGAGGAGATCCTGTTGGACGCGATCGTGCTGCTGCGGGAAGACCACAAGACGGTGGAGAAGCTCTTCAAGCAGTTCGAGAAGACCGGTGACGAGGACGTCGCGGAGCGGCGCCGGATCGCGGACGAGGTGATCGAGGAGCTGACCGTCCACGCCTGGATCGAGGAGCAGTACTTCTACCCCGCCGCCCGCGAGGCCGCCCCCGACACCACCGACCACGTCCTGGAGAGCATCGAGGAGCACCACGCGGTGGTGTGGATGCTCTCCGAGCTCAAGGAGATGGATCCGGCGGACGAGCGGTTCAAGGCCAAGATGTCCGTGGTGATGGAACAGGTACGCCACCACGTCGAGGAGGAGGAGAAGGACTGGTTCCCCGACGTGCGCAAGGCCATGGGCCGCAACCGGCTCGCCGAGCTCGGCGCGCAGCTCGACGAGGCCAAGGGGCAGGCGCCGCGGGACCCGCTGAAGGTCCCCAGCGCCACCTCGAAATGACCGCCGGCCGCGAGCCGGTCCGACGCCCGTGCGCGCCCCTCGCCCCGACGCCCCGCACGTCGCCCTCGCCGTGCTGACCATGCACTGGCGGCAGCAGACGCTCGTGCACTGGCCCTGTCCGCCCGAGGCGGTCCAGGCCCTGCTGCCGCCCGGACTGCGCGTCGACGTCTTCGACGGGGCCGCGTGGGTCAGCCTGACCCCCTTCGTGATGCGGTCGGTCAGAGCGCTGCGGGTGCCCCTGCCGCCCCCCACCTTCGCGGAGACGAACCTGCGGACCTACGCCCGCCTGCCCGACGGCCGCCGCGGGCTGTGGTTCTTCTCGCTCGACGTCTCCCAGCCGCTGATGCTCGCGGCCCGCGCCATCGCGGTCCCGTACCACCTGGCCGCCCTGACGGTGCGCACGCGGGGGCCCGACGTCTGCTACGCCGGGCGGCGCCGCCACGGTGACGCCTCCTACCGGCTGCGCGTCCGCCCGGGCCCGCCCCTGGCGCGACCGGGGCCCCTGGACGACTGGCTCACCCACCGGTGGGCCGCGTTCTCCCACCGCGCCGGACGCCTGTGGCTGACCCCGGTGGAGCACGAGCCGTGGCGCCTGCGCGGGGGCACGGTCCTCGAACTGAGCCAGAACCTCACCCGGAGCGCGGGCCTGCCCGACCCCGAGGGCGAGCCGCTGGTGCACACCTCACCCGGGGTCGGGCCGGTGCGCCTGGGGCTGCCGCGGCCGGTGGCAGGACCGGCCGTTTAGGGTGTCGGCAGGCCCGGCGCGCGTCCTCCTTCGCGCCGGTCCGCCTCGTGCCGCCCCCCCCGCCGGCACCCGGACCCGGCCGCCGGTGCCTTCGGCCCGGCGGAGCTGCTGCCGCCGGTGACGTGCATCGGCGTCTTCCGGTCGGCACCGGTCGGCACCGGTCGGCACCGGTCGCTCCTGAGCTCGACCCCGTGCTGTACCGCTCCGCGCTCAGACAGGCGTACCGCGGCGCGCGGGTGGCGTGCCGTCAGGACGGGGTGCCGGGGGGCGGGGTGATCGGGAACAGGTGCGCGGTGCCCGTGATCTCCAGCAGCCGCGTGAACTGGCCGCGGGGCGCGGCCAGGCTGAGGCGCTGGCCGGTCGCCTCGGCCCGGGCGCGGGCGTCCAGGAGCGCGTTGAGGCCGGCGGAGTCGCAGAAGGACAGGTGCTGGAGGTCGACCACCACCTCGCGGCCCGGCCCGTCGGCGGACAGCGCCGCCAGCAGCACCTCGCGGAAGTCCTGGGAGCGGGTGACGTCCATCTCCCCGTACGGCCGGACCACGGTCGAGACCCCGACGGTCTCGACGTCGATGTCCTCGTGGTCGTTGCCCAGGTCGTCGGTCACGCGTTTCCTCTCGCCGGTCCGGTCACACCGTAGGGGCCGCGGCGCCCCGCTGCCAGCGCGGCACGGGGCGAGGCGCTCCGCAGGCGCTCGGCGGGTGACCCGGCGGGCGCGCCCGCGCGGGCGTACGCCCCCCGTCCGGGTGACTAGGATGAGGCCCATGACTCGTACGGGGGACAGAACGACGGTGATGGCGACACGGGGTCAACTGCTGGCGTTGGCCTTGTTGCTCGCCGGCGTGGCCGTGTTGGCGAAGTGGCACGAGGGGCCCGCCTTCTGGGGCGGTGCCGTGCTCGGGATCGCGGGCGTCGGAGGCTACTTCGTCCAGTTCGACACGCCGCGCGGTGCGGCACAGTGGCTCCTCGCCGCGTTCGGCTTCTGCGTGATGGCCGTCTTCGCCCTCCAGGTGCTGATCGGCCTCCTCTCCTGAGGTGACGGCGCGCCGCGCGACGGCCCCCTCGGCCGGTGGGTCGAGGGGGCCGCGGCACGTCAGCCCAGGACCGGCACGTGCTGGGTGATGCAGTGGATTCCGCCGCCGCCCCATGCGAGGGTCCGGCAGGGGATGCCGGTGACCTCGCGGCCGGGGAAGAGCGTCGCGAACTGCGCGAGGACCGCCGTGTCGTCCGCGGTGACCCCGGCCGTCGGCACGACCACGCTGCCGCTGGTCAGGTAGTAGTTGGTGTAGCTGAAGGTCTCCACCAGGGCGCCGTTCACCCGGAAGTGCGGCTGCTGGTGCAGTTCCACGATCTGGAAGGGCCTGCCGCACGCGTCCGTGGCCGCCTGGAGGACCGCCTTGTTGGCGGCCGTGCGGGCGTGGTTCGGGTCGGCCGGGTCCGGCTGGGTGTGCAGCAGGACACGGGCCGGGCCGAGGTAGGCGGCGACCAGGTCGACGTGGCCGTTGGTGATGGTGTCGTTGTGGAGCCCGTACGGCAGCCAGACCACCTTGCTCGCCCCGTACGCCGCCAGCAGCGCCGCCTCGATCTGGGCCCGGGTGAGGTTCGGATTCCGGTTCGGGTCGAGCAGGCACTCCTCGGTGGTGATGAGGGTGCCCTGGCCGTCGGTGAGGACCGCGCCGCCCTCCAGGACGAGGTCCACGGCCCGGCGGGGCACGGCGAGGTGGTCGCACACGCCGACCGGCAGCAAGTCGTCCTTGTCGAACGGGTACTTGTTGCCCCAGCCGTTGAAACGGAAGTCCAGGCCGGTGAGTTGGGTGCGCTCCTGGTTCCGGGCGAAGATCGGGCCGGTGTCACGGGCCCAGCAGTCGTTGATCGGGTACTCGATCACCGTGACGGCCGGGCCGCACTGCTGCCGGGCCTCCGCCGCCGTGCCCGGTTCGGCGACCATGAGGACCGGCTCGAAGCGGGCGATCGCCTGCGCGACGGCGGCGACCTCGGCCTGTACGGACTTCAGCAGGCTGCCCCAGCCGACGTTGCGGTCCCAGGGCCAGGCCATGACGCAGCGGGAGTGCCGCTCCCATTCGGCCGGGACCACCGGCGGGAGCGTGGCGGCGGCGGCGGGCGCCGCCGCCGCGGTGGTGCCGAGGGCGGCGCCGGCGGCGACGGCGAGCGCACCGGTGCAGAACGAGCGTCGGGACGTGCGAGGGAGATCCATGGAACGGTCCTTGTCCGTGAAGGGGTGGGAAGGGGTTCGGACGGGTTTCAGATCGCTTCGTACGGTCGGGAGGCGTAGGCGAGGCCGCGGGCCGGCGGGCCGGCGGGCCGGAGGGTCGGCGGACGGCGAGTCGGCGAGTCGGCGAGTCGGCGGGTCGCGGGGCACGGGATCTCGGGCTGCCGGGCCGAGGTCGTCGCAGGCGCGTGCTACGGCGCCGCGGGCTGCGCCGCCGGGGCCGGGCCCGTCCCGCGCAGCCGGTCGTGCGGCCGCTTCACCAGGAGGTAGAGGACGCCGGTGCCCAGCACGACCGCGGTGCCGAGCAGCGCGGCCCACACCTGGTACCAGGGCGCCCCGGGCGGCGCGAGGATCGCGCGCGGCCAGCACACGTTGACCACCTCGAACGCGGTCCACAGCACCGCCAGCACGTTGAGCACCGTGCCCTTCGCGCCGAGCCTGATGTGCCCCGAGGGCACCCAGGTACCCCGCAGCCGCGCGATCAGCGCGGCCAGCGACACCAGGAGGAAGGGCAGGTAGGTGGCCGCCGTACCGAAGGCGATCAGCGTGCCGATGGCCGTGGCGTCGAGGCCCAGCGCGAGGGCGCTGCCGCTGACGAGGGTCGAGGCGACCAGCCCGCCCAGCGGCGCCTGCCGCCGGTTGACCTTGCGCACGTGCCGGGAGAAGGGGAACGCCCCGTCCCGGGACAGCGAGAACAGGCCACGGGCCGAGCCGCCCTGGGAGGCCACCGCACAGGCCAGGAAGCCGATCAGGACCACGACCACGAACGGCTTGTCCGACCAGCCGCCGAAGGCGTGGACGACGGCGGTGGTCACCGGGTCCAGGTCCTGGCCCGCGACCACGTCGGCCGGGCGGGGGTGGGCCAGGGCCACGGCCATGGCGTTGAGGATCACGACCGCGCCCACGCTGAGCAGCGCCCACCACATGGCGCGGGGCACCTGCCGGCCCGCGTCCTTGGTCTCCTCGGCGGTGGACACGCACGCGTCGAAGCCGATGAAGGCCCAGCCCGCCACCGCGACCGCCGCGAGGAAGCCCAGCGCGGTGGAGCCGCCGGACAGCGACTCCGCCCCGAGCGTCCGCGTGAACAGCACGAAGTCGTGCTCACGGAAGAACAGCAGCAGCGCGAGGCCGACCCCGACCGAGGCGAGGGCCTCGGCGGCGATGCCCAGGGAGACGAACCGGCGCAGGATCGTGATCCCGTACGCGTTCACGAGCGCGCCGGCCAGCAGGATGCCGACCGCCACCGCGACGAGACCGGCGGGGGTCGGGGTCGCGCCGAAGAGCGCGTACACCCAGGGGGCGGCCAGGTAGGCGACGGTGGTGTTGCCGAACATCACCGCGAACTGCCAGACCCAGCCGCCCAGCCAGCCGAAGGCCGGGCCGAGCAGCCGGCGGCCCCACTGGTACGGCCCGCCGGCCAGCGGCCACTGCGCGGAGAGCTCGGCGTACACGCTCACCACCAGGCACTGGCCCGCGAGCACCAGGGGCAGGGCCCACACCCACATCGGGCCCGCGACGGTGGTGCCGACCATCGAGACGGCGTAGAGGGCGACGACGGGCGAGACCACGGCGAAGCCCATCGAGATGTTGCCGAGCACGCCGAGGCTGCGGCGCAGCTCCTGGCGGTATCCGAGGGCTTGGAGCCGGGACGCGTCCGCGTCCTGCGGCCCGTCCGCGGCGCGGCCGACGTCCTCGTCGCGGGCCGCGACGGACTCTCTCATGGCCTCGTTCATAACCACACCATCCAAAATCTAACCGTGTTAGGTAAACGGGTGGCTGGAATGTAGCGGTAGACCCTGCGGCTTGTGAAGCGTTCCTGACAGGTAATCTGCGAGACCCGAGGACGAAGGAGTCACGCATGCCCCGGCCGAGCCAGACCCTCCTCAGCCGCGCGATCATCGCCCGCGCGGCGCTGGACCTGCTCGACGAGCAGGGGCTGGAGGCCCTGAAGATGCGGACGATCGCCGACCGGCTCGGCGTCAAGGGCGCGTCCCTCTACCACCACGTCAGGTCGAAGGACGACCTGCTCGACGCGGTCGCCGAGCTGATCAACGACGAGATCGACCTGGGACCGCTGTCCGACCCCGGCGGCCCGGCCGGGATCGCCGCGTACGCCCACGGCTACCGCGGCGTGTACCTCCGCTACCCGCACATGATCCCGCTGGTGGCCCGCCACCGGGTCTCGTCGGTCAAGGCCCTGCGGGGCTACGACGCCCTGCTCGCGGCGCTGGTCCGGGCCGGCAGCACGCCCGCCGCGGCCGCCGAGGCCGCGGCGGCCATCGACAACCTCGTCCTCGGCTCGGCCCTGGAGACCTTCACCGCCGGCTTCACCCGGCAGCCGGCGGACTACCGCCCGGACTTCCCGGCCCTGGCCGCCGCGCTCACGGCGGCCGACGAAGCCCCCGGTGCCCTCGCCGGCCTCGACACCCGCGGCTTCGACCTGGGTCTGCGCCTGATCCTGGCGGGCCTGACCCCGAGCGCGTAGCGGCCCGCCCCGGCACGGCCGGGCGTTCCGGGGTCGGGCGAGGCTCCGGGGTCGGGTGAGGCGTGAGGCTCCGGGGTCGGGTGAGGCTGCGGGGTCAGGTGAGGAGGAGGCAGGCCGCGGCCGGGACCTCCAGTCGGCCCGACCGCCGCAGCCGGCCCGTCAGCGGATCGGCGTCGAACCACGTGACGTCGCCGGACCACTCGTTGCACACGTAGAGCCGGCGCCCGGACGGGTCCGCCACCAGGTCCCGGGGCCAACTGCCGCCGCACTCCACCGCGTCCACCAGCTGCGGCTTCTCGGCGCCGTCCGCGAGGGAGAGGGTGACCACGAGATCGGCTCCGCGGACGGCGGCCCGGACGAAGCGCCCGTCCGGGGAGACGACCGGCACCGACGGGTACGGGCGCGCACCCGAGGGCGCGCCCGCCGGCAGGACCGTGACCTCGCCGACCGGCACCAGCTGCCCGCCGACCGGGTCCCAGCGGCACACGGTCAGCTGCGGTTCCAGCTCGTGCAGGACGTAGACCACCTCGCCGTCCGGATGGAAGGCCAAGTGGCGGGGCCCGCTCCCGGCCCGCAGGGCGGTCTCGGCGTGCAGGCGCAACGCGCCGCTGCCCGCGTCGAGGGCGCAGACCCGTACCGAGTCCGTGCCGAGGTCCACGCTGAGCACCCAGCGGCCCGACGGGTCGGGGAGCACCTGGTGGGCGTGCGGCCCCTGCTGCCGCTCCGGGTCCGGGCCCCCGCCCTCGTGCACGAGGACGCGGGCGGGTCCGCCGGGGCCGCCGTCGGCGCCGAGCGGCAGACTGCTCACCGTCCCGGAGACGTAGTGCGCGACCAGCAGCCGGTCGCCGGCCACGCTCAGGTGGGTGGGACCCTTGCCGCCGGACGGGACGGGCCGGCCGAGGGGCGTCAGCCCCTCCGGTGTCCGCCGGTACGCGGCCACGGCGCCGTCGTCGGTCTCGCTCACCGCGTACAGCACTCCGGTCCCGGGCGCGAGTGCCAGCCACGACGGGTTCGCCGCACCGTCCTGGACCCCGTCGAGCGGGGTCAGCGCGCCGGTCGCCGGATCGACGGCGGCGGTGGTGATCCCGCGTCCGCCTCCCGCGGTGAAGGAACCGATGTACGCCCGTGCGCTGCCGCCCTCGACCATGGGCCGAAGGTAGCACCGGGGGCCGCCGCACCCGCGCAGGCTCGGCGCCGGCCCCCGCTGCGGTGCTACGCCGAGGCGGTCAGGGCCGCGGTGGCGCCCCGCCGGCTGAGCGAGGCGGAGTAGCGGCGCAGCAGGAGGACGGCGGTGGTGGCCAGTCCGGTGAGCAGGCCGAGCCAGATGCCGAGCAGGTCCAGCCCGACGGCGTAGGCCAGGAGCCACGACGCGGGCAGCCCGACCGCCCAGTAGCCGACCACGGTGATGCGGAAGCCGCTGCGGGTGTCGTCGAGGCCCCGCAGCAGTCCGACGCCGATGTTCTGGGCGCAGTCGAAGAACTGCAGGAACGCGGTGACGACGAGCAGGTGGGTGGCGATCGTCAGCGCCTCGCCGGAGCCCGGGCCCGAGTCGAGGAAGGGGGCCAGGACCAGGTGGGGGAGCGCCAGGTACAGGACGCCGACGACGGCCATGACGGCGGCGGCGCAGGCGAGCGCGGTGTTCTTGATGCGCCGGGCGTCCTCGACGCGGCCCAGGGCCAGCTCGCGGCTGACGTGGATGGACGCGGCGTGGGAGAGCCCGACGGCGACCTGGAAGACGATGTAGACGAGCTGGTTGACGGCCGTGTGCGCGGCCAGCGCGTCCGGTCCGAAGGAGCCGGCCATCAGCGCGGTGACGGAGAAGAACCCCGCTTCGGATCCGTAGGTCGCGGCGATGGGGACGCCCAGTGCGACCAGGCGCCTGACGGTCGCGGGGTCGGCCTTGGCGACGTTCAGGGTGAGCAGCGGCGCCAGTTCGCCGTCCCTCTTCGCGCTGAGGTACAGGGCGAGGAAGGACAGCAGGTGCACCGTCGAGGTGGCGACGCCGATGCCGGTCAGACCGAGGCGCGGCAGGCCCCAGGTGCCGTGCACGAGCACCCAGTTGAGCCCGGCGTTGACGGCCACGGACGCGAGGGTGATCCGGAGCAGGGCCTGCGGGCGGCGCATGCCGACGGTGAACTGGCGGACGGCCTGGAACCACAGGCAGGGCAGCAGGCCGGGCGCCAGCGCCAGGAGCATCGACCGGGTGCGGTCGACCACGGCGGCGTCCTGCCCGAGCCAGGTCAGGGCCTGGCCTATGAGGATCATGAGGACGGCGCCGGCGATGCCGGCGAGCGTGGCCACGGCCAGACTCGCCCGGACGATGGCCCGGACCTCCTCCTGCGCCCCGCCGCTGCGGTGCCCGTCGTCACCCCCGCCGGTCCGCTCGGCCCGTGCCGCCGCGGCGGCCACCTGGTTGCCGACGGAGGTGACCAGGCCCACGCCCATGGTGCGGAGCTGGTTGAAGATGACGAGGGCCAGGCCGCCCGCGGCCAGCTCCTCGGTGCCGAGGAATCCCATCATCACCGTGTCGGTGGTGGTCAGCGCCACCTGGGCGAGCTGGGTGAGGACGAGCGGCACGGCCAGGGCGGCCAGGGCCCGGCTGTCGCGGAGGAGGGTGTTCAGCATGGGTCACCGGTTCCTGCGGAGTTTGGTGAGGAGTTCGTCGATCTCGCGTTCCACCCCACTGTCGAGGAGGCCGCGTTCCCGCATCCACTCGTCGTTGAAGACGGTGTCCATGTATTTCTCGCCGCCGTCGTTGACAAGGGCGACGACCGTGGTGCCCGGGGGCAGCGAGGACAGGCGGGTGAGGGCCACGTGGACGACGCCCCCGGCGGAGCCGCCGATGAGCAGGCCGGTACGGGCGACCGCCCGGCAGGTCGCGAACGCCTCGACGTCGCCGACCTTGACGCCTTCGTCGATCAGGTCGAAGTCGACGAGCGCACCGATCTCGGCGCCCTCGGGGGTGCCGGTGCCGGACTGGTAGTAGTCGTGCGCCGGGCCGCCGAAGGCGATGGAGCCCTTCGGCTCGACACCGACGACCGTGAACCCCGACATGAGTCTGGCCAGCTCCCGGCTGGTGCCGCACAGGGCGCCGCCGGTGCCGACGGCGCCGATCAGGACGTCGAGCCGGCCGTCGAGGGCCTCGTGGAGCTCGTGGGCCACCGGGAAGTAACCGACGCCGTTGGCCGGGTTGTTGTGCTGCTCCGTGAAGACGGTGTTGTCCTGGCCGCGGGCCATCTCCTCGGCGAGTTCCTCGCGGGCGGCGGTGGCGAGTTCCTCGCTGCCCTCGTCCGCCACGTAGACGAGTTCGGTGCCCAGGGCCTTCATGCCGCGGAGCTTGTCCACGCAGGCGTGGTGGTCCACGACGGCGGTGAAGGTGTAGCCGCGTTCGGCGGCGATGACGGACAGGCCGAGCCCCGTGTTGCCGGAGGTGGATTCGATGATCCGGCCGCCGGGGCGCAACGCGCCAGCGGCTTCGGCGGCGTCGACCATGGCGCGCGCCATGCGGATCTTGGCCGTGCCGGTCGGGTTGAACATCTCCAGCTTCAGCAGCAGGCGGCTGCCGGTCTCGGTGGTGGCGAGTTCCAGCAGCGGCGTGCGGCCGATGAGGTCGGAGACGCGGGAGACCACGGCGGGGCGCTGAAGTGCTCCGGGCATCGAAAGCTCCTGTGAGGGGAGGGGGGCGGGGCAGGGCGGGGTGGGCCCGGCTCAGGTGAGGTGGCGGTCCAGGCGCCAGCGCGGGCGGGGGCGGTCGGTCCGGTCGACGACGACCTTGGGCGGCAGGGGCAGGTCGTGGAACGGGGACTCGTTGGAGTCCATCTGGTACCCGGCGGTGTTGGGGTAGACGAGCAGGTCACCGGTGCGGGGACGGCGCGGGAAGCCCACCTTGCGCCAGGTGAGCATGTCCGACTCCAGGCAGGTGGCCGCCCCCACGCTCGCCGGATGCACACCGGCGGGTGCGGCGGACGCGGCGTCCGCGGCGGGTCCGGTGGTGGCGTCCTGGGACAGCAGGTACGGGTCGGGCAGGTACTCGCTGTCGAACCACTGCTCGGACAGGCTCAGACTGGTGCCGTCGACCGTCAGGAGCTGGTACCCGTCCCGGTCCTTGACGCCCTGGACCCGGAAGACGGTGGCTCCGGCCCGGTCGAGCAGGGCCCGGCCCGGCTCCAGCAGCAGCACCACACCGGCGTCCTTCAGCAGCTCCGCGAGGGGCCGGCCGTGGCCCTCGGGCCGGGTCGCCAGCAGCGCGGCCAGTGCGTCGGGTCCGGCGTTCGGCGAGTGGTAGGGATAGAAGTCGCCGGTACCGAACGCCTTGCCCGCATGGTAGTAGCGGCTGTGGTGCCGGGTGAGGAAGGTGTGCCAGCTGTCGGCGTCGGTGTAACTGATGGGCAGGCCCCCGCCGATGCTGATCCGGCTGGCTTCCAGCCCCTGGACCCGGGCCTTGAGGCACAGCTCGACCAGGTGCCCGGCGAGGTCGGCGCGCGGCTGGAGGGCGTAGCCGGACAGATGGAAGCTGAAGCCCTCCATCCGGACCGCGTCACCGGCCTGGACGCAGCGCTCCACGGCGGTGGCCAGCTCGGCCCCCGTCATGCCGAAGCGGCTGTGCGGCTGGGCCGGGGGAAGGCAGCGCAGCAGCACCCGGGCGGGGCGTACCCGCCCGGTCAGGGCGACGGTGACGAGGGCGTCGAGCTCGTCCAGGGCGTCCACGGCGATCAGGGCGCCCTGCTGGACCGCCAGGCGGAGCAGGCCGGGGTCCTTGGCCGGGCCGGTGACCACGAGGTGCTCCCCGCGGACGCCGTGGCCGAGGGCCTCGCGGAGCTCGCCGGTGGAGGCCACGTCCACGCCGGCGCCGCCGGCGGCCGCCCGTTCGACGAACACGGCGGCCTTGTTGGCCTTCTTGGCGAAGTACACGAAGCCGTCGACCCCGGCCGCCGCGAGGACGTCGTGCATGGCGCGCAGGTTGGCGTCGAACGCCTCGGGCAGCAGGAAGTGGAACGGGCCGCCGAAGGCGTGGGCGAGCTCGGGCAGCAGCCCGCTGGCCAGTACCGCGTCCGTGGCGGCGTCGGGGAGGGCGGGCAGCGCGGGCCAGGGACCCTTCCCGTCGGTCACCGCCACAGCGGCACCTCGGTGCCCAGGCCCTGGGCGAGGGCGAGTTGGGCGAAGCGGTGGCCGAGGGCGATGTCGGTGACGACCAGCCCGCTGTTGTACGCGAAGACGCGCTCGGTCCCGCTGGTGCGCCCCGCGGCGACGCCGGCCAGCACCGCCGGGAACTCGGCGTCGACGGCGGGGAACTTGCCGTCGGAATCGGCCATGTCGGTGCCGGTGACGTGCATCTGCGCCTCGCTGGTGGCGATCACCCGGTCCGCCCGGTGCAGGGTCGACGGCGCGAGCCCGTGCCCGACGAGGACGGACAGGGCGCCGGGGCGCAGCCGGTCGGCCTCGATCGCCGCCGGGGTGTGGGCGCCGGCGGTCGCGATGATCACGTCCGCGTCCGAGGCGGCCGCCCGTACGTCGGTGACGACCTCCACGTCCCGGTCGGGGAAGTGGGCGCGCAGCTGCTCGCGGACGGCCCCGATGCCCTCGGGGTGGGTGCCGAACACCATCAGCCGGTCCAGGTCCGGCAGCGTCGTCAGCAGGAACGGCAGCGCCAGGCGGCCCTGCGTCCCGGTGCCGACGACCAGCGCGGACCGGGCGCCGGGGGCGGCGCACTCGCGGGCCAGCAGGGCGGAGACCGCCGGGGTGCGCAGCGACCCGATCCGGGCGCAGTCCATCATCGCCAGCGGCAGGCCGGTGACGTCGTCGTAGAGCGTCAGGGCGGTGTAGTAGTGCTGCTCCTCGCGGCCCTTGTCCAGACCGTGCTTGTACGAGGTCTTGATCGCCACCACGTCGCGGGAGCCGTCCCGGCCCAGCATGGCGTAGGAGACGGAGTGGCCGTCCCGCGGCTTGACGGTCAGCTTCCGGGGGTTGTCGGAGAGGCCCGCGTGCAGCGTGCGGTACGCGCCCTCGACGGTGGCGACCACGTCGGCCAGGGATATCTCGATCCCCGCCAGGTCGGTGGTCGACAGGATGCGCAGGTGCTGGTCGTCGCCCGGCACGGGGGTGGCGGTGCGGGTGGGCGAGGTGTCCGTCATGGGGTCATTCCTCCGGTACGGGGCGGGTGTTCAGCTCGCGTGCGCTTCGAGGGCGGCCTGGCCGTACCCGTGCTCGCCGGCTTCGGCGGCGGGGCGGGTACGGCGTCCGGGGACCCGGACCGAGGCGCGCTTGAGCCAGCGGTCGGTGCCGTCGTAGCGGGCCCGGAAGGGCACCCGGCCGTGGACGACCAGGTCGTTGTCCACGACGAGGACCTCGCCGGGGTCGAGGCTCACCGCGACCGAGACGCGGGCGAGTTCGTCCGAGAGGCGGTCGTAGGCGGCCCGGTAGGCGGGGTCGGCGTCGGTCAGCGGCGTGTACGCGGGGTCGTAGCGCAGGGTCAGCCCGTCCTCGGCGGCGAAGAGCGCAGGGACGGCCGGCGGCGCCTCGGCGGTGTAGCCCTGCGCGGCCTCGTAGGCGTCGTCGGGGAGGATCGGCAGCACCGGTCGGGTCAGCAGCTCCACGTCGGGGTCCGCGAGGCGGGTCCTGCGGATGCTGGCGGCGGTGGTGGCGATGCCGTCGGGGTTGCGCATGCAGCCGAGCATCAGCAGGTGGGCGCGGCCGGGGTGGAAGGCGTCCTCGGTGTGCGGGCTGAGCAGCACGGTGCTGGAGGCGCCGGTCTGGGCGTGCTCGTGGCCCGGGGACGGGACGATGTTGTGGACGAAGCGGCCGTCCTGCTGGCCCTCCCACGCGAGGGGGTTGCCCATGGCGGTGGCGAGCAGCAGCAGGACGATGTCGTGCACCGCGCCGCTGTCACCGGCGGTGGCCCAACTGGTGGGCGTCGGCCCGGCGGCGGCGTCGTCGACGGGGAGGCCGCGCAGTACGAACAGGCCGTCGGCGGTGTCGACGGGGCGGCAGTGGTGGCGCAGGGCGGCGCTGAATCCGGTGGCCACCTCCCTGACGCGGGCGAGGAGTTCGGGGCTGGTGGCGGACGTGCCGAACTCGGCGAGCAGTTCCTCCGCGGCGTCGCGGAGTTCGCCCACGGTACGGGCGTCGAGCTGGCGGACGGGTGCGGCTGCCGTGCTCATGACAGAAGATCCGTTTCGATCGGATGGCAAGGGGGACGCGGTGCTCTGGCGCGGTTCGTCTCACGACGACGGTCGGGAACTCATAACTCGCCTGCCTCAACGCGTAGTTGGGCGGTCGGTCAGAACCTGCGGAACCGGCGAACGGTTCGAACGCTAGCAGGAGATTTAGGTTAGGCAAACCTTACTCGCAGGTCGGCGGCGTACAGATTCGGACATGCGTCCTCAACGCACCCAACGGCTTGCGGGGATGGTTGTCATTAGGGTAGGCAACCCTAAGCAACATCCCCCGGACGGCTCACTGGATCGAGGAAGTACGTGAAGATGAACAGGCGTCAAGTGCTGTGGGCCGGTGGAGCGATGGGCGCGACGGCACTCCTCGCCGCCTGCACCTCGGGGTCCGGCGACACCGCGGCCGAACCCGCATCCGCCGACGACAAGCCCAAGCGCGGCGGCACCCTCCGCGTCGGCGCGCTCGGCCGGGCCGGAGCCATCACCCGCGACCCGCACGGTTCCCAGGCCAACGAGAGCGACTACCTCGTCATCGCCCTCGTCCACGACACCCTCACGGTCCCCGGCGCCAAGCCCAACACCCTGCCCAGGCTGGCTGCTTCGTGGGAGCCGTCGGCGGACCTGACGACCTGGAAGTTCAAGCTCGCCAAGGGCGCCGCCTTCCACGACGGCAGCCCCGTCACGGCCGACGACGTCGTCTGGTCGCTGCGGCGCCTGCGCAACACCCCCTCCGGTGCCTCCCGCCTGCCCGGCATCAAGCCGGAGAACATCAAGGCCGAGGGCGCCGACACCGTCGTCCTCGTCTCCGACCACCCCAACGCCGAACTGCCGCTCCTGACCCGACTGACGACGTTCGTCCTGAAGAAGGACACCGCCGACGACGCGCTGGACAAGGCACCCGGCACGGGCCCGTTCAAGCTGGACTGGTACCGCGGCGGCAACGCCCGCCTGGTGCGGAACGACTCGTGGTACGCCGGGACCGTGCACCTCGACGCCATCGAGGTCACCATGTTCGAGACCCCCCAGGCCATGGCCAACGCCCTCCTCGCCGGGCAGATCGACGTCGCCTCCAACGCCGGCGCGGTCGCCGCCCGCACCGCCGAGGCGCGGCGGGACATCCAGGTCCTGCGCCGCCCCGACGACATGGCCATGCCGATCGTCATGCGCACCGCGGCGGGCAGCCCCTTCGCCGACCCGCGCGTGCGCGAGGCGATGCGCCTGGTCGTCGACCGGGACGCCATGGTCAAGCAGGTCCTCTCCGGCTACGGCACCGTCGCCAACGACATCCTCGGCACCGGTGACCCCCACTACGCCAAGGACGTCCCCCAGCGCAGGCGCGACCTGGAGAAGGCCAAGAAGCTGCTCACCGAGGCGGGCTTCGACCTGAGCAGGACCTACGACCTGGTCACCACCGAGGACATCCCCGGACTGGCCGAGTCCGCGACCCTCTTCGCCAACCAGGCCCGGGAAGCCGGCGTCAAGGTCCAGGTCGTCAAGCAGGAGTCCGGCGCCTTCTGGGACAAGACCTGGAAGACCGGCGACTTCTACACCACCTACTGGGGCACCAACGACTCCGTCGTCTTCTTCGCCTCGAAGACCATGGTCAGCCAGGCCGCCACGAACGAGGCGGGCTGGGCCGACAAGGACTTCGACGCCGCCTACCTCAAGGTCATCGGCACCGCCGACGAGACGGCCCGCGCCGCGGCCCTGAAGGAGCTCCAGCGGATCGAGTTCGACCGCTCCGGCTACCTGCTGTGGGGCATGGCCGACGGCATCGACCTCGCCACGGCCAAGGTGCGGGGGCTGCCCAAGCTCCCCGGGTACGGCCGGGTCCAGCTCGAGAACGTGTGGCTGCGTTGAGCCGACCGGCCCCCCTGCCCCGCCGGGCCGCCCCCCTGCCCCGGCGCGCCGCCGCCTGGCCCCGCCGGGCCGCCGCCCTGGCCGTCGAGGTGGCCGGGGCGGCGGCCCGGCGCGCCCTGCTGCTCGTCGTCCTGCTGGCCGTCGTATTCGCCGCCGTCGAGGCGCTGCCGGGCGACGCGGCCACGGCCGCCGCCGAGCGCGGCGAGAGCGCCGCCGACCTCGCCGCCCGACGGCACCTGCTCGGTCTGGACCGGCCGCTGTGGGAGCGCTTCCTGGAGTGGATGACCGCCCTGCCCACCGGGGACCTGGGCACCTCGGCGCAGGGCCGGCAGGTCACCGAACTGCTCGCCGACCCCTTCCCCAACACCCTGCTGCTGGGCGCGAGCGCGTTCGTGCTCACCGTCGTGCTCTCGCTCGCCCTCGGCTGCTGGGCGGCCGCCCGGCCGGGCCGGCTCACCGACCGGCTCATCGGCCACGCGGCCACCGCCTCGTTCGCCGTACCCGAGTTCGTCGTCTCCGTGCTGCTCCTGCTGGTGCTGTCGCTGTGGACGGGATGGCTGCCCGCCGTCACCGTCACCGGCGCCGACGGCGCTCCCGCGAGCTGGGCCATGCTGATCATGCCGGTCGTCGCGCTCGTGATCCCCCAGACCGGATGGAACACCCGGATCGTGCGCGGCGCCCTCGCCGACCAGACCGCGACCCCCCATGTGGAAGCCGCCGTCCTCGACGGACTGCCGACCCGCCAGGTGCTGCTGCGGCACGCCCTGCCCGGGGCCGTACCGGCGATCGCCACCGGCATCGCCACCTCCACCGGCATGCTGCTGGGCGGCGCCGTGGTCGTGGAGACCCTCTTCAACTACCCGGGCGTCGGAACCGTCCTGGCCGGCGCCGTCGCCGCCCGCGACACCCCGCTGATCGCCGGGGTCGTCATCTGCGCCGGCGCCGCCATCAGCCTCGTCCTGCTGGCCGCGGACCTGCTCCGCGCCCGTGTCGTAGGAGCCCGCGCATGAGTGCCACCGCCACCGCCGGCCCCGCCGCCGGGAGGCCGAGGACCCGCCCCGGCCGGGCCCGGGCCCTGTGCCGCGTCGCCCCGGGCGCGCTGCTGGTCCTCCTCGCCCTGGGCGGGCCGTTCCTGGCTCCGCACACCCTCGACACTCCCGTCACCGCGCCCTACGCACCCCCGGGCGGGGGCGCCCTGCTCGGCGGCGACCAGCTGGGCCGCGACGTGCTGAGCCGACTGCTGCACGGCGGCACCGCGCTCATCGCCAGCGCCCTGCTCGTGGCGGTCGCCGTCACCCTGCTGGCCACCCTGCTGGGCTGCGCCGCCGTCCTGCGCCCCGCCCTGGGGCGGGCCGTCGAACGCACCGCGGACGTCTCGATCCTGCTGCCGTCCGTGCTCGGCATCATGCTCGTCGCCCTGGCCTGGCCCGGCGGCGGCCGCGGACCCGTGGTCGCCGCCGCCGTCCTGCTCGGCGTCCCCTACGCGGTGCGCATCGTCGCCGGCGCGGCGGCCCCGCTGGCGAGTTCCGGCTATGTGGAAGCCGCCGTCTCGCGCGGCGAAGGCCTGGCGTACCTCGCCGTGCGCGAACTGCTGCCCAACCTCCGTGCCACCGTACTCGCCCTGTTCGGCCTGCGGTTCGTGGAGGGCGTCTACGTGATCTCCATGGCCGGGTTCCTCCAGATCGGCCCGCAACCACCCGCGGCCGACTGGGCCCTGATGGTCCGTGAGAACGCCCCCGGCATCCTACTCAACCCCTGGGGCGTCCTCGCCCCGAGCCTGGCCGTCGCCCTGCTCGCCATCAGCGTCAACCTCGCCGCCAACTCCCTGGCCCCCCAATCCGTTTACAAGGCGGTGACCTTCAAGTGAGCGAAGCCGTGCACCGGACCGGACCCTCCCGGGCGGCGCCCCGGGCCGCCGCCGCTGACGTCCTGATCACGGCCTGCGGCCTCGAAGTCGCGCTGGCGGACGGCACCGTGCTGCTGCCACCGACCTCCGTACGCGTCCACGCCGGGCAGGTCACCGCCCTCACCGGATCCTCCGGCTCCGGCAAGACCACCCTGCTGCGGGCCCTCGTCGGCCACCTGCCGCCCGGCGCCACCGTCACCGCCGGCACGCTGGACGTCCTGGGACACCACCCGCCCACGCTCGCCCCCGACCGGCTGCGGCAGCTGCGCCGTTCACGCGTCGCCTACGTCGGCCAGGACCCCGGCTCCGCCCTCAACCCGCGGATGACGATCCGCCGGCTCGTCGCCGAAACGGCCCGCGACCGCAGCGACGCCACCGTCCTCGGCCTGCTGCGCGAGTGCCGGCTGCCCGTCGACGACGGCCTGCCCGACCGGCGCCCCACCGCCGTCTCCGGCGGCCAGCAACGGCGGGTCGCCCTCGCCCGCGCGCTGGCCCGGACCCCCGAGGTCCTCCTCCTCGACGAGCCCACCGCGGGCCTCGATCCCGCGCTGCGCGACGAGATCGCCGAGCTGCTCCGGGACCTCGCCGCCGGCCGGGGGCTGGCGATCGTGATGGCGACGCACGACCCCGAACTGGTCGGTGCGTGCGCCGACCACACGGTCCGGCTGACGGCGAGCCGGCCCTCGGCGGCGGTGCCGGCACCCCGGACACCGGCCCCCGCGCCTTCGGGGCGTTCCGGTGACACCGCGGGTCCCGCAGGTCCCGCCGCTCCTGCCGCGGTGCGGGTGACGGCGGGCCAGGGGCTGACCGCCCGCGCCGTCGGGGTCGCCTTCGGCCGCCTGGGCGGCCGCCGCCAGGTCCTCGACGCGGTCGACTTCACCGCGTCCCCCGGCTCCGCCACCGGCATCGTCGGCCCGTCCGGATCGGGCAAGACCACGCTCCTGCGGGTGCTCGCCGGACTGCACCCTGCCGGCACCGGCAGCCTCCACCTCGACGGCCGGCCCCTGCCGTCCCTGGCGCGCAAGCGCACGCGCGAGGACCAGCGGCGGATCCAGCTCGTCCCGCAGAACCCGCTGGCCGCGCTCAACCCCACCCGCACCGTCGGTGCGGCCCTGGCCCGGCCGCTGCGCCTGCACGCGGGCCTGTCCCGGGCCGCCGTACCCGGCCGCGTCGCCGGACTCCTCCACCAGGTCGACCTCCCGGCCGAGTTCGCCGACCGGTACCCCGCCGAGCTCTCCGGGGGGCAGCGCCAACGGGTCTCGATCGCCCGCGCGCTGGCCGTCGGTCCCGACATCCTGCTGTGCGACGAGATCACGTCCGCCCTCGACCCCGACACCGCCACCGCCGTCATGGAGCTCCTGGCGCGCCTGCGGGCGGAGCACGGCATGGGCATCGCGCTCGTCTCCCACGAACTCCACCTGGTCAGCGCCTACACCGACACCGTCCACGTCCTGGAGGCGGGCCGCCTGGTCCGGCACGGCCCCACCTCGGCGGTGCTGGCCCCCGCCTGATCCGGGCGGCCGGGCGGCCGGGCGTCGGGGGAGCCTAGGCCTCGGCGGGGGCGTCGCGCAGGCCGAGGCGCAGGTGCTCGACGTGGTACAGGGCCTGGTCGAGCAACTCGGCGACATGGCCGTCGTACAGCGCGTAGACGATGGAGCGGCCCCGGCGCTCACCGGTGACCAGGCCGAGGTTGCGCAGCAGGCGCAGCTGGTGGGAGCAGGCCGACTGCTCCATGCCGACGGCGTCGGCGAGTTCACCCACCGGGCAGGGGCCCTCCTGGAGCCGGGCGAGGATGCGCAGCCGCGACGGGGTCGCCAGGGCCTGGAGCGTCGCGGCGACGTCCGAGGCGCCCACGGCGTCCAGGCGCTCGCGGGTGCTGACGCTGCTCTTCGACTCGACTCCGTGGCCCATGGGTGCCATCCTACCGGCGTCATATGAAGAGGTGTTCATTCATTCCTGTATGGTGAGGGGCGTGGCCGCCGCTCGCCCGCAGTGCCGCCCTCCCCTGCCGTGAAGGGTCCCTCCGCCATGCCTTCCACCCTCGCCGAGCGGCCCTCCGCCGCCGCGTACGGCCACGCCGGGGCCGCTGCGCGCCGCCGTACGCGGGTCCTCGCCCTCGCCGAGGCCCGCTGGGCCGCCGCCGCGACCGCCGCCTTCCTGCTCGCCCTCCCGCTCCAGCTGACCGGGGCTTCGGCCTGGCTGTGGGGCCCGCTGTACGCGCTCGCGTACGCGACGGGCGGCTGGGAACCGGCCCGGGCCGGACTGCGGGCGCTGCGGGACAAGACCCTGGACGTGGACCTGCTGATGATCGCCGCCGCGCTCGGCGCGGCCTCGATCGGACAGGTGATGGACGGCGCGCTGCTCATCGTCATCTTCGCCACCTCCGGCGCCCTGGAGGCCCTGGCCACGGCCCGCACCGCGGACTCGGTACGCGGCCTGCTCGACCTCGCCCCGGCCACCGTCACCCGGCTGCTCCCCGACGGCGGCACGCAGACGGTCCCCGCCGAGGACCTGGCGGTCGGCGACACCGTCCTGATCCGCCCCGGCGAACGGGTCGGCGCCGACGGCCGGGTCCTGGCCGGCGTCAGCGAGGTCGACCAGGCCACCATCACCGGCGAACCGCTGCCCGCACCGAAGGAGGCGGGCGACGAGGTCTTCGCCGGCACCCTGAACGGGACGGGTGCGCTGCGCGTGCGGGTCGAGCGGGACGCCCGCGACTGCGTGCTCGCCCGCATCGTCGCGATGGTCGAGGAAGCCTCGCGGACCAAGGCGCCGACACAGCTGTTCATCGAGAAGGTCGAGCAGCGCTACGCGATCGGGCTCGTGATCGCCACCCTCGCGGTGTTCGCCGTCCCGCTCGCCCTCGGCGGCGACCTGAGCGGCTCGCTGCTGCGGGCCATGACGTTCATGATCGTGGCCTCGCCGTGCGCGGTGGTGCTGGCGACCATGCCCCCGCTGCTGTCGGCGATCGCCAACGCCGGCCGCCACGGCGTCCTGGTGAAATCGGCAGTGGTGATGGAACGCCTGGGCCAGGTCGACGCGGTGGCCCTGGACAAGACCGGCACCCTCACCGAGGGCACCCCCCGGGTCACCGACATCCGCCCCCTCGCCGGCAGCGGCCTGGACGAGCCCGCGCTGCTCGCGCTCGCGGCGGCGGCCGAGCACCCCAGCGAACACCCCCTCGCCCGCGCCGTGGTGGACGCCGCGCGACAGCGCGGCCTGACCCTCCCGCCCGCCGAGGACTTCGCCTCCGCTCCCGGCACGGGGGTGCGGGCCACGGTCGGCGGGCACACGGTCGAGGTGGGCGCCCCGGCCCGCCTGATCGGTGCACGGGGCGGAGGGGCGCGGCACGCCGCGGTGCGGACCGCGGCGGAGCGCCTGGAGAGCGCCGGCCGCACCGTGGTCCTGGTCCGGCGGGACGGCGTACCGGTCGGGCTCCTCGGCGTCGCCGACCGCCTCCGGGCGGACGCCGCCGCCACCGTCACCGCCCTGACGGCGCTCACCGGCTCCGCCCCCGCGCTGCTGACGGGGGACAACCCGCGCGCCGCGGCCCGGCTCGCCGCCGAAGTGGGCATCACCGACGTCCGGGCCGGGCTGCTGCCCGAGGACAAGGTCGCCGCCGTGCGGGAGCGCGAGGGCGCCGGCCGCCGGGTGCTGGTCGTCGGCGACGGCGTCAACGACGCCCCCGCCCTCGCCGCCGCGCACACCGGCATCGCCATGGGCCGGGTCGGCTCCGACCTCGCCCTGGAGGCGGCGGACGTGGTCGTCGCCCGCGACGAACTGGCGGCCGTGCCCACGGTGGTCGCCCTCTCCCGCCGTGCCCGGCGCCTGGTCGTGCAGAACCTGGTGATCGCCTCGGTGTTCCTCTCCACCCTGGTCGTCTGGGACCTCGTCGGCCACCTGCCCCTTCCCCTCGGCGTCCTCGGCCACGAGGGCTCCACGGTCGTCGTCGGACTCAACGGCCTGCGCCTCCTGCGCGAGTCCGCATGGCGGCGCGCCGGCTCCGGCGGGGGCCGCACCCGTCGGGACCCCGCCCCGGTGCCGGCCTGACCCCCGCACGGGTCTCCCCAGCAGGCAACCGACGTGACATCATGAGGAGTTATGGCTGAGGGGGAAGCTGTGCGGAGGGTTGCCGTCCGGGTGCGTCTGGCGCGGAGCGCGAGCGAGCGGGACGTCGGGGCGCTGAAGGCGTGGCTGGAGCGGGAGCGCAAGCTCGAAGCGCTCAGGAACAACGGCGAGCTGGAGATCCACGAGGGGGCGAGCGCGGAGGACGCGCGCGGACCGGGCACCCCGATGGGCGCCGGCTTCGACATCATGCTGGTGCTGATCGGTGCGGCCGCCCCCAAGGTGTTCGACGAGGTGTACGCGCAGGTCAAGAGCGGGGTCCAGGCGTGGCGGGAGAACCGCCGCAGCGTGGAGAGCGGCGAGCCCCCGGAGGTCGACGTCACGCCCGAGGGCGACGGGAGATAGCCCGTGGCGCGCTTCGACCCGCGCGGCAAGGTGAACCGGGCACTGCTCGTCGGCGTACCCGAGTACGACTTCACACAGCCCGACCACCCCGACGGGGTACCCGGAGACCTCAGGGCGGTCGAGCACAACCTCGTCGGCCTGGAGCGGGCGTTACGGGCGGGCGGGGTCTTCACCGAGGACCAGATCACCGTCTGCCGGCCGCGTACCGTCGACGAGTTCGACCACCGGCTCGGCGCGGCCGTCGGTGCGGCGGAGGGTCTGCTCCTGCTGTACTTCTCCGGCCACGGGGCGGTGCCGAGCACCGGTGACGAGCTGTGGCTGCTGATGCGGCGGGCCTCGATCGTGCCGGGCGACGCGTCGGTGTTCCTGGGCTCCGCGCCGTGGAAGGGCGTCCTGACCCGCCTGGCCCGGGCCGAGGCCGAGCAGGTGGTCGTCGTCCTCGACTGCTGCTACGCGGGCAACGCCGCCGCGGCGTGGGACGCGCTCGGCACCGCGCAGCGCCGGCGGACCTCCCTGCTGATGAGCGTGCAGGCCAACAACCGCATCGACGCGGGGGACGACGACTCGCCCACCCCGTTCACCGACCGGCTGATCCGGCTGCTCGGCGCGGGGCAGGACGAGCGGGACGGTGCGGACGGGCCGGGTGGCGAGGAGGGCCCCGCCGGCGCGGACGCTCCCCGCGGCGAGGTCGGGTTCGCGGATCTGGTGGAGCGCATCACGGCCTACATGACGGCGCACCACACGACCCTGCGGCAGCCGCCGGAGCCGTGGGAGCCGCAGGCCCGCCCGGCCGCCTCGGGCACCGACGTCCTGCTGGCCGCCCCCGCGGCGGACACCGCGCCACCGCCCGACGGCCCCGGGGGCCCCGGCGACCCGGACGTTCCTGACCGCGGTGACCGGGACGATCCCGCCCGTCCCGCCGATCCCGCCCGTCCTGCCGGTCCCGCCGGTCCGGGCGGTCCGGGCGGCCGCGGCCGCCCGGACGGCGGTCGCCGGGGCGGACGGGTCGCCGAGCTCCTGCGGGCGGTCCGGGGACGGCGGCTGGTGGCCGCCGTCGGCGTGCCCGTCGTCGTCGCCGGACTGGCCACCGCCTGGATCACGGTCCTCGGCGACGACGGGCCGCACACCTGCAGACCCCCGGTGGAACTGCGGCTGCTCACCGACCCCGACCTCGAACCCACCGTCCGCAAGGCGGCCAAGGCGTACCTGACGTCCGGCCAGAACCGGGCGGCCGACGGCTGCAGGCGCAGCGGCATCACCGTCTGGAGCGCCGGCTCCGCCGCGGCCGTCGCCGCCTTCAACCGGCAGTCCGACCCATGGCAGCGCCCCACGGGCGACGAGGAGAATCCCCAGCGCGACATCGGACCCCAGCCGGACATCTGGATCCCGGCGTCGTCGGCGAGCATCGCCCGGGCGCGTCCGGCGGCCTCCGAGCGCACCTACGTCGAGCTGACGGCCGACGCCAAGCCGTTCGCCTACTCGCCCGTCGTGCTCGCCGTCCCCCAGCAGATCGCGGCGGAGGCCACCGCCGACCGGGTGGGCAGCCTGGCCACCTTGACGGCGGCGCTCAAGCGGCGCGAGCCCGCCGCCGAGGTGCGCCGCACCGACCCCGAGCACACCGACGCCGGCCTGCTCGCCACCGTCGGTCTGTACGGCGCGGGCCGGCAGACCCCGGCCGCCGCCGAGCACGGCGTGGCCCAGCCCGGCCCGCCCGCGCGCACGGGCGCGGACCTGCTGTGCACGCTGCCCGACGACGACGCGGCCGACGCCCGCACGGCCGCGCTGGTACCGGAATTCCTGCTCCGCACCGGCGTCGGCTGCGACAGCACGACCCGGGCCCGCAGGACGGCCGCCTACCCCGACGACGTACCGGCGCTCGACCCCACGTTCGTACGGGTGCGCTGGCGGGACGCCGACCTGGACGCGAAGCGACGCGACGACGCGGTACGGCGTTTCCACACCTGGCTGACCGGCGCGGACACCGCGGACGCGGGCGGAAAAGCCGGCGGGCCGGGCCTCACCGCGTTCGCCGAGGACGGGTTCCGCAGCGCCACGGGCGAGCACCCGCCGCTCGCCACCGCCCCCACCGCCACCGCGCAGGGCACGGACGGCGGCCTCCACTTCGCCGAGTTCGGGGCGCTGAACCTGCCCGGGCGGCTGCCCGGCCCCGCCGCCGCGCCCGCGGCGGCCGCCGCGCTCAAGGGCTACCGGGACGCCAACGGGCCGGGGCGGGTGCTCTTCCTGCTGGACTCCTCCGGCTCCATGGGCGGCTTCTGGGAAGGGCCCGGCGGAGCGCCCGGCATCATCGCGCAGTCCCTCGCGGGACTCGGCGCGGACGACGAGTACGGGGTGTGGGCGGTGGCCACCGAGCCCGGCCGGGGTGCCACCAGCGAGGTCCTGGCGTTCGGCCGGCACGACCGCGAGGTGGCCCAGCGGACCATCGCGGGCGCGGCCAAGGTCAAGGACGTGGAGGCGGACCCGTACCGGGCGCTGGTCGACGCGCTGGCGGAGATGACGCGCCGCGGCGCCGACGACCAGCGCCCGCAACTGATCGTCCACCTCACGGACGGCGAGGACAACAACCGGCTGACCGAAGGCGGCCGGCTGGACGATCTGCTGCAGGCGATCAGGGGCGCGCAGGAGAGGATCCCGGTGGTCATGGCATCCCTGGACAGCGGCGGCTGCGACAAGGGCAAACCGGACGCGGCAGTCTCCGAGGCGAGCGGCGGACGCTGCCTGGACACCAAGGGGGACCTGGTGTCGCGGCTGAAGGACGAGGTCGCCCGGACCGGCACGGGGGAGCAGGGATGAGCCGGAACTCCGGACGGCGCCGCCCGCGCACGGTCCGCGTCGTCCCCTTCCTCGTCCTCCCGCTGCTCGCCGCCGCGGCCTGCTCCGGCGGCGACCCGGCCCCCTCCGGCGGGACCGCCGGCTCCGGGCGGGCCGTAGCCGCGGACGCCCCCGAACCCCCGGGTGACATCGTGCTCGCCAGCGGACGGGACGTGACCGGGAAGGGCGGCATCCGCCAGCAGCTGATCGCGAAGTGGAACGAGGCGCAGGAGGCCAGGGGGACCGGCTTCCGGGCCCGCCTGGTCGAGCTGCCCGGCTCGGCGGACCAGCAACGCAGCCAGCTCCTGGGCGCGCTCCAGTCCGGGAGCGCCGACTACGACGTGGTCAACCTCGACGTGACGTGGGTGCCCGAGTTCGCGGAGGCGAGCCTGGTCCAGCCGTTGCCCGACCACCTGGTCGACGCCGACGTCATCGGCTCCGTCGCCGCCACCTCCCGCTGGCGCGACCACGTGTACGCGGTGCCCTTCAACAGCGACGTCGGACTCCTGTTCTACCGCCCCGACCACCTCCGCGCCGCAGGCGTCACCCAGCCCGGCCCGGGCCGCGGCACCACCTGGCCCGCCCTCCAGAAGCTGATGGAGACGCTCGACGACGCGAGCCGCGACCGCAAGCTGCCCGAGACCTACCAGAAGGGCTGGACCGCCCAGCTCGACGCCACCTACGAAGGGCTGACGGTCAACGGCGTCGAGGCGTTCGCCTCCGCCACCGACGGCTTCACGCTCACCGACGCCGAAGGCCGCTACGCCGGTTCGCTGCCCCAGCTGGAGAAGGGCCTGGACGAGCTGCGCAGCCGTACGCAGGCCGCGTACACGCTGCCGGACGCCGCGCAGTCCGACGAGGCCGACACCCTCACCGACTTCGCGGGCGGCCGGACCGCTTTCCTGCGTCACTGGCCGTACGCCTACCGCACGCTGCACCAGTCGCTGTCGACGCAGCAGTTGGGCGTGGCGCCGCTGCCGGGCAAGGCGGTGCTGGGCGGACAGAACCTGGCCGTGGCCGCCGGGTCGAAGCGGCGCAACGCCGCCCTGGACCTCATCGAGTTCCTCACCGGCCGGCAGAGCGAACGCTGCCTGCTCGACGCCGGGTTCGCCGCCACCCGGCGCTCGGCGTACCGGGAGGACGCGCTGCGCTGCGAGGCGGCGAAGCCGGCCGGGCTGCCCACCGGGTCACCGCCGGCCGAGCGCACCGACCGGATGCCCCGGGACGCGGCCGGCCGTCCCGCGTACGCGCAGGAGATCCTGCTGCCCGCCCTGGAGAACGCCGTCCAGCGCCCGCGCACCCCCCTGTACGGTGCCTTCACCCAGACCTTCGCCGCCGAACTGGGCCGCCTCCACGGCGACAAGCCCCCCACCAGGGAGCAACTGGCCAAGGACCTGGACACCCAGCTCCGCCGGGCCCTGACCCCGGACTGAACCCGGTCGGGCCGCGGCCCCGGCCCCGGTGCGGCCTGCCCCGCAACGGCCCCGCAACGGCCTCGCACCGTCAGCGGGGCACGGCCTGCAGCGGCACCTCCGGCCCCGCCGGCAGGAGTTCGACCGTGACGAACGCGACCACCGACGCCAGGATCGCCACCGGGATCATCGTCGTGCTGCCCAGCACCAGCACGACCAGCAGCACGCTGCTGACCGGCAGCCGGACCACCGCGGCCAGCGAGGCCGCCATGCCCGCCGCGAGACCCGCGCCGACGCCCAGCCCCGGCAGCGGCGCCAGCAGCACACCGGCCGCCGCGCCCAGGAACAGGGCCGGGAAGATCGGGCCGCCGCGCAGGCTGCCCAGGCACAAGGCGTAGCCGAGGCCCTTGCACAGCAGGACCGCGACGAGCGCGCCCACGCTCCAGGCGTGCGGATCACCGGCCAGGTCGGCGAGCGCGGCCTGCCCGGAGGACGCCACCTCCGCCGGGCCGCGGCCGGTCCACAGGGCGTAGACGCAGGCGCAGACGCCGGCGAGCAGGGCGCACAGGGCCGTGGCGGGCACCGGCCGACGGACCACCCGCAGCGCGGTCAGCCGGCCCGCGTACTGGACCGCGTACAGGCCGACCGCCAGGACCAGCGCGATCACGACCGTCCAGAGCACGTCCCCGGCGTCCACCCGCGGGAAGTCCACCCCCGGCTTCAGCCTCAGCCCGCCGATCTCCAGGCCCGTCCACCGGCCGAACCCGCTGAACACCAGTGAGCCGATACCGCTGGCCAGCAACGCCGGCAGCATCACCGCGAACAGCTGGGGGCCGCCCACCCCGGCGATCTCCATCAGAAGTACGGCCGCGATCAGCGGATTGCCGAAGATCGCCGACATCGCCGAAGCCGCACCGGCCGTGCCCAGCAGGGCGGCGGTCTGCGGCGTCTGCGTGGCGCTCGTCAGATGCCACAGGGCGAGCGCCAGGCCGCCGCCCAGCGCGATCAGCGGTGCCTCCGGACCCAGGACCGCGCCCAGCGGGAGACTGAACACCGCCGCCAGCACCACCCCGGGCAGCGCCGCCGGGCCCAGACCCCCCGCGTGCATCCCCGTCGCGGGAACGTGCCCGCCCGCCCCGGGGAAGTGCGCGACGACCAGCCCGACGCACACACCCGCGACCAGCAGCAGCGGCAGCGGCCACCACCACGGCGCGGTGTCGTGGCCGAGTGCCTGCGGCAGGTCCTCCCACACCAGGCGCTGGAGGTAGTTCATCCCGGACAGGAACCAGAACGCGGCCAGCGACACCGGTATGCCGACCAGTCCGCAGAAGACGAGCCGCTTGAGGTAGCCCGGACCGCGCAGCAGTTCGCGGAGCTTGTCGGCCTCCGCCGGCTGGCTCGCACGCGTCCGCGCGGGCGGAGCCGCGCCGTGCGCCGCGCGCGGCGGCTCTCCGGCGGGGGACCGTGGACCCGGTTGCGTGGGCTGCGCCATGCGGCCGCTCCTTCCCACCCCCGCCCCTCCTCCACCATTCCAGCACCGCGCCCGTCCCTTCGCACATCCGGCGGGTTCCTCGGCCGGCGCCGGTGCCGGCGGGTCAGGGCGAGGCGGGGACCCGTTCGAGGACACCGCCCGCGAACACGTCGTACAGCGGCAGCGTCTCCAGGTGCACGTAGCCGATGTGGCAGTCGCAGACGGCCAGCGGACACGGCCGCGGGGCCAGGGCGGCGCGGTACGACCCGTCGTAGAGGTTGCCCAGCTCGGAGCGGACGAAGTGGCAGCGGCGCACGGTGCCCTCACCGTCCACGGAGATCACCGACTCGCCGGTCCGGCACGGCAGTCCGGCCGAGCGGTGCGGGTGCCGGCTGTACGGGAACAGCGGGTCCAGCGCGGTCCACTGCGCCGCCTCCTCGTCGGTGCAGGTGTGGCCCTCGGCGGCGTTCACCCACAGGTAGACGTGGCCGGGCAGGTCGGCGCGCAGCCGCCGGGCGTGCTCCAGGTTCCCCGGCAGTCCGACGATGCCGACGCTGTGGCGCACGCCCCGGTCGGCCAGGTCGCGCACCTTCGCCAGGAACCGTTCGTACGGCGTCTGACCGGGGTGGTACGTGCACCACAGGGCCACGGTGTCCGGGTCGGCCTCCGCGAGCCAGTCGGTACGGCAGCTCAGGTTGGTCTGGATGGCGACCCGGGCGATGTGCGGCTGGTGCGACAGCTCCACCAGGGCCCGCCGGTACCAGGACCGGACCAGGCCCTCGCCCCACGGGGTGAACAGGACGGAGAGCCGGTCGCCGCGGCGGTCCGGCGCCGTCGCCCAGCCGGTGAACCGTTCCAGCGCGGCCCGGTCCGCCCGCAACTGCTCCGGCGTGTCACGGCGCTTGGCGAAGGGGCAGTAGGGGCAGTCGTAGTCGCAGGAGGCCAGCGGCCCCCGGTACAGGATCGTCAGGTCCACGGCGGCTACTTGACCTCGTAGGCGGCCATCGCCGCCCGCACGGCCGGGGAGAACAGCTCGGGGCCGAGCGCGTCGGAATGCGCGAGTCCGTCCGGGCTCAGCCGCAGCACCGTCCCCGCACCGCCGTCCTGCAGCCAGCCCCGGGCGGCGAACGCGGCCAGTTCGGCGGGGAAGTCCGCGCGCGGATCGCTGCCGAACCGCTCGCGGTAGTCCGCGACGGGCATGCCCTGCGCCTGGAGCAGCGACTGCAGCAGATGGCGGCGGCGCGCCTCGTCGCTGTCGATCTCCCGGCCGATCGGGGCCCGGCCGAAGTCCTCGGCGGAGGTGGTCGTGTAGTCGTCGATGATCGCCCGTATCTCCCCCATGTCGACGGCGTAGTCGAACGAGTAGTGCAGCGCGGAGGTGTACGAGCGGGCGCCGCAGCCGAGGCCGATCATGCCGTCGGTCTGGCAGGCGTGGTCGTCGGGGCCCTGCGGGGCCGCTCCGGCGCGGCGGAACATCCGCATCGACACCTGCTCGTAGCCGTGCGCGAGGAGGTGGTCCCGGCCGCGGCGGTACAGGTCCAGCCGCTGCTCGTCCCAGTCCCGGTCGGTGTGGGCGGTGCGGCGGGCCAGGCCCGTCAGCGGGCGTACGTACAGGGGGTACAGGTACAGCTCCTCGGGCCGCCAGGCGAGCGCGGCGTCCAGGGAGGTGCGCCAACTGGCCGGGGTCTGGCCGTCGATGCCGTAGATCAGGTCGATGTTGAGGACCGGGATGCCGGCGTCCCGGACCCGGCCCAGGGCCGCCTCGACGTCGGCGCGGCGCTGGGGCCGGACGGCGGCGCGGGCCTCCTCGTCCACGAAGCTCTGCACGCCGAGGCTGAGCCGGGTCGTGCCGCGCTCGGCGAGGACGGCGAGCCGGTCGGCGGTCGCGGTCGCCGGGGACGCCTCCACGGACAACGCGACGGCCCGCAGGTCGGCGCCCATCCGCCCCTCGGCGATGTCGCACAGCCTGACCAGCTCGTCGGCCGTCAGGAACGTCGGGGTGCCGCCACCGAACGCGGCGTTGGCGAACCGCACCGGCCCGTCGTCGCCGAGCGCCTCACGGACGGCCGCGGCCTGGCGGTCGAGGGCGTCCAGGTACCGGCCGGTAAGTCCGTCGGGCGCCCCGATCCGGGTGAAGAGGTTGCAGAACCCGCAGCGCACCTCGCAGAACGGCACGTGCAGGTAGAGCGAGAGCGCGTCCTTGGCCTCACCGCGCCACAGGTCGCGCAGCGCGGGCCGGTCCGGCAGCGGACGGTACGCCGTCTTGTGGGGGTAGGCGTAGACGTAGCTCTGGTACGGGCGCGCGGCGGCCTGCGGCGGGAGCGAGGGCGAGGGCGTGGGTGCGCTCGCGGGGGCGGTCGTCGGTGCGGTCGCGGGTACGGCGGTCATGCGGACGGCTCCAGGAAGAAGTGGGCGTACGGCACGGTCCACACGGCCTCGTGGGCGAGGCGGTGGCCCGTGTAGCCGTCGTCGCCGTAGGTGGTGCCGTGGTCGGAGCAGACGATGGCGAAGCAGCGCCGCCGCGAGCTCATCGCCGCGAAGAGGCGGCCGACGTGCCGGTCGACGTACTCCAGGGCCGCGGCGTGCGTGGCCCGGGTGTCCCCGGCCTCCCGGGTGGCACCGGGGGTGTGGAACCAGTTGGGCTGGTGCAGCGCGGAGGCGTTGACGAAGAGGAACAGCCGCCGGTCCGCCGGCAGCCCGGCGACGACCTGCTCCGCCCGCGCCACCTGCGCCTCGAAGGAGGTGGGGGAGGCCACCCCGAACTCCGGCTCCCAGTGGCTCTCCTGGAACAGGCCGGGCAGGACGTCGCCCAGCGCGCCCTGCTTGTTGAAGAAGCCGACGCCGCCGACGCACACCGTGCGGTACCCGGCGGAGGCCAGCCCCGACACCAGGTCGGGGGTGTCGAAGACGTAGGTGCGCCCGGCAGTGGTCTCACTGCCGGCGAACCGCGCCGCGAACAGCCGCGGATGCGGTCCCGGGGCGGCGGGCGTCGGCAGGAAGCCGGCGAACATCGCCTGGTGGGAGGCGTAGGTGAAGCTGCCCGGGGCGTGCCGCTTCTCCCAGGCGCCGCCCGGGAGACGGCGGGCCAGGTTCGGGATGCGCCCGGCGGCGGCCAGCTCGGCGGCCACGTCGAAGCGCAGGGTGTCCAGGGTGAGCAGCAGCAGGTCGTCACGGCCGACGACCTCGTTCATGTCCGGCTCGACCGGGCCGGGCCGGGCCGAGCCGGGCACGCCGGGCATGCCGGGTGTGCCGGGTGTGCCGGGGGCGGGCAGGGGAGCGGTGTCAGAAGGAGGCGGTTGCACGGTGGTTCCTCGTGTGGTGGTGCAGTCGGTGCTGTACGTACGCGGGCGCCGCGGCGACCTGCGCCGCGTACGTGTCGAGGCCCTCGGCGCCGCTGCCCGGCAGGCCGGTCAGCCCGGGCAGCAGATCGCCGAAGGCGTTGACCTCGGCGACGGCGAACCGCCGCCAGCCCACGGCCGGCAGCAGATCGACCCCGACGCACAAGGTCCCGGGAAAACAGGCCGCGGCCCGCTCGCAGACGGCCAGGGCCTCGGCCCAGTACGGCCCCGCGGCGGCGACGGCGGCCGCCAGGTCGCCGCGCCGGCCGCCGAGGTGCAGATTGGTCATCGGCGAGCCGCTGGTGCGGACCACGGCGTGGGTCGCCCGGCCGGCCACCACCACGACCCGCAGGTCGGCGGCCTCGCCACCGCCCAGGGACGCCTTGGGCCACCAGCGTTCGACGTGCAGCCCGTCGGGCGCGAGCGCGTCGACCAGCGCGGCGGCCTCCCGCTCGCTCGTGACCCGGCGCACCCGCAGCGAGTTGTGCAGCCGCCCGTCCGCGGTCACCTCCACGGACGTCGTCGCCCGGAGCCGGCCCCCGCCGGCCGTCTCGACGGCGACCACCCCGGACGCGGAGGAGCCGTGGGCGGGCTTCACGAACACCCGCGGCATCCCGTGCCGCGCCATCAGCTCCCGTACGTCCTCCCAACCGCGCACCGCGGTGCCGCCCCCGGACGTCGGCGACTGCGGCACCGGCACCCCGGCGCGCTCGAGCACCTGGTGGCAGCGCCGCTTGTCGAACAGCACGGCGAGCTCGCCGGGATCGTCGAGCCGCATCCCGCCGCGGAGGGTGCCCACGGCCGCGGTGAACCGCGCGTACCAGCGGGCGCCGCCCTCCACCCGCGTCGGATCCGCCTGCCCGCGCAGGACCTTGTCGACCTCGGCGTTCTCGCCGGGGGAGTCGAGCCGGACCAGCTCGTCGGCCGCGAACGCGGCGCCGCCGTCGCCGAGGACGGACGCCCAGGACACGATCCGCGGAGCCGGCAGTCCGGCCTCGCGGACGGCCCGGGTGAACAGGGCGACCCGGCGGTTCTCCGGGTTGCCCACGACCGCCCAGCGCGACGGTGCGTTCCGCGTCATGGCCGGCGCGCTACTCACCCACGGCCACGAAGCGCCAGACGCGCCCGTCCCACTCGTCCTCGTCGGCGTGGCCCGGGTCCAGGTCGAGGGCGACACCGGCGGGCTCCAGGACCTCCCGGAAGCGCTCCCGCAGGGGCTCGCTCAGGTAGTTGAAATGGAGGTCGAGGCTCGTGAGGTGGGTGAGCGGCTGCCCGCCGAGCAGCGCGGTGGCCCCGTCGTCGGTGAGGACGCCCATGGACAGGTCGAGGCTCTCCAGGCGGGCGACGACCGGCGCGGACGCCACGGCCGCGGCTATCTCGTCCTGGATGTCGGAGTTGCGCAGGCCCAGGTGGCGCAGGCCCGGCAGCAGGTCCCCGTCGAGGATCCGCGCGACGTCACCGATCTCGCAGTCGCCGCCGTACTCCGCGGTGCCCAGCCACAGGTCCAGCCGCTCCAGGGCGGGCAGCTCCGAGGCGGCCACACCGCGCACGGCCGCGGCGGGCATGCCACCGCTCTCCACGGCCAGGGCCCGCAGCCGCCGGTGCGCGACGGGCGGGAACACCAGCCCGCTGCCGCCCCGCACCCCGAACTCCTCCAGCTCCGGGAACCCGTCCAGCAGCGGCGTCACGTCACCCTGGCGGATCCAGGAGATCTCGCACTCCTCGGACTCCATGTCCCCGAGGAACAGCGCCCGCAGGGAGGTCAGGCGGTCCCGGGCCTCGAGCAGCGCGGCGACGACCTCCTCGGGCCCCGTGTCATAGGCCTGCCGCCACGCCCCGACGACGATCGCCCGCACCCGCGGCACGTCGACCGCGGCGAGGAACCGGGCGAAGACCTCGGGCCAACTCTCCTCACCGTCGTAGCAGTCGGAGCGCAGCCGCCACGCGACGGCCGCCGCGTCCGGCAGCGAGACCGAACCGGCGTCGTCGGGACCGGGGAAGTCGAAGACGGGCAGCCCGTACGACTCCTTCAGATGCCTCGGGTGCGACATGGGGTCCTCCGCCGTTCCTCGTCCGCCGCGTGCGATGTGCTGCAAGTTGTAGCAAGCGCCACTGACAACGCCCGAGGCAGGGCGGCCCGAACGCCGTTGTCGGACCCCCCGCGTACGGTCGTGGACGACGAGGTGCAGCGGGCGGCTCGTCAGGAAGGGGACCGGTATGTACCGGCAGGGGGACGTACTCATCGTGCCGATCGACGCGGCGGCGGTGCCGGCGCACGTCGCCGGGGCGCCGCAGGAGCCGCGGGACGGGCGGGGCCGGCTGGTGCTGGCGCTGGGCGAGGTCACCGGACACGCCCACGCCGTGCTGGGCCCGGGCCGGCTCGTGCGCGGGACGGGACCGTTCGGGCCGCTCCTGCTGCACCTCCCGGACGGCGGGCGGGTGGTGCACGAGGAGCACGCCGCGATACCGCTGCCGAAGGGCTGGTACCGCGTGGTGCGCCAGCGGGAGTACGTACCCGGCTCGGTACGGCTCGTGGCGGACTGAGCGGAGCGGGAGCCGGCGGCCGGCGGCCGGCGCAGGGTGAGGCACAGCGGGCACAGGCACGGTACAGCGGTACGAGAAGCACGCACAGAGGGGCGCTGAAGGGCATGGGGACCAAGGACATCGACATGTGGCGGGCGGCCGTGGCCGACACCGCCGCCGCGCACCGCGCGGACGCGGAGGCGGGCGTACGGCTCGCCTACCGCGCTGCGGGACTCGCCGAACCGGAGCAGATCGTGTGGGCGCAGTCGCCCCGCGCGGCGCTCTGCCTGCTCGGCCCCGACGAGGGGCCCTGCGGGACGCGGGCCCGCGGCCGCAGCGTCCGGGAGGCGGTGCGCAGCGCGCCGTGGGCGGCGGAGCGCAAGCGGCTGCAGGAGCAACTGGGGCCCCAGGGCTGGGCGCAGCGCTGGCACGCGACGGGCGGCCGGCTGTGGGACAGCACCCAGCGACTGGTGGACCGGATCCGCGCCGGGCTCGTGGAGGAGCTGGCGGAGGACCGCACCGAGGAGGCGGAGTTGCGGCTGCTGCTGCTCGACGCGGTGCTCGGCCAGCACGACGCGCCCTGGCTGTCCGTCTTCGACACCGGGGACGGCACCCCGCTGCACGGCCCGGCCACGGTGGCGCGCTCGGCCGGCTGGTGGTGGCCGTACGAACGCGCCGCCGTGATCTGCGAACGCCCGGCCGAGCTCCACCGGGACGAGGCCGGCCGCCTGGACCGCGGCGACGGCCCGGCCCTCGCCTTCCCGGACGGCTTCGCGCTCCACGCGTGGCGCGGCATGCCCGTACCGGCCGCGTTCCTGGCCGAGCTGGCCACGCTGACACCGGAGCGGATCCGGGACGAGGAGAACGCCGAGCTGCGCCGCGTGATGCTGGAGCACTACGGCTACGAGCGCTACCTGCACGAGTCGGGCGCCGAGCCGGTGCACCGGGACGAGACGGGCGTGCTGTGGCGGATATCCCTGCCCGACGACGAGGACGTGGTGATGGTCGAGGTCGTCAACTCCACCCCGGAGCCCGACGGCAGCTGCCGCACGTACTGGCTGCGCGTGCCACCGGACACCCGGACCGCGAAGCAGGGCGTGGCCTGGACGTTCGGCCTCGCGAAGGAGGCGTACGCCCCCGTGCGGGAGACGTGAGCGACGACCCCGAGGCGGCGGCCCGGTCCGCCCAGCGAGCCGCCTCGGCGTCCAGCGCCGGCCCGTTCCCCGGGTGCCCCAGGGCCCCGTGCCGCGGCCGAACCGGGGCCCGACCTCAGCGCGCCCGTCGCCCTGGGCCCACCGACGGGCAGGCAGCTCGGGCCCGGTCCTCATCCTCGCTCCCGACAGCATCCCTGTCGGCCACGTCGCACTGACCAGCCAGAACCTCGTCAACGGCACAGCTCAGGTCGAGCTGCTGCCCGCTCTTCGACATCGCGGGCACGGATACGGCACCGCCGCCTGCCTCCACCGCGGCCGCCGTCACGACCTCGCCGTGTTCTCGCTGCTCCGCCCCGAGTGGGAAGGGCCGGCCCGCCCTCGTGCCTGGGACGCCTGACCGGCGGAGCACTTGTCCGAACTCGCTCCGGGCAGGCGTCGACCTCGGCGAGCGGTTCCGCCCGCAGGTGGTGGTGGCGGTGGCGGCCGCGGGGCTCTTCGCGGACCAGCCCGGCCTTGCGGGAGCACCGCGGCTCGGAGACGGCCGGCCGGCTCGGGGAGAAGTCCTGCGGCACGTCCCCGGCCGGCCATCCGGCGGCCGGTCGGCCGGAACCTGACGATCGGCCGGGCAAACACCGGACGCCGCAAGATCACCGCTTCGAAGTAATACCAACGGCTTCTCAGGGTCGGGTCGGGCGAACGGCCGTTACTGTTCCACGGGATCTGGACGGATTCCCTGTTGTTCGCCCCCTTATTTCCTCTTTCATCGGTGCCGTGCGGGTACGCCGCCGCCACCGCCGTTACGAAGGAGTGCTCGCCCCATGACCGTTGAGACCAGCCCGGAAGCCCAGGTGGAGCCGCCCCGGCAGTCCAGCCTGAGCACGGCGGCGGCCCGTAACCTTGCCACCACCACCAAGTCCGCCCCCCAGATGCAGGAGATCACCTCCCGGTGGCTGCTGCGCATGCTGCCGTGGGTGGAGACCAAGGGCGGCGCCTACCGGGTGAACCGCCGGCTCACCTACACCGTCGGTGACGGCCGCATCGAGTTCGTCCAGGACGGCGCCGCGGTCCGCGTGATCCCCCGTGAGCTGGGCGAACTGGCCCTGCTGCGCGGCTTCGACGACGAGGAGGTGCTGACCGCGATCGCCGGCCGGTGCGTCCAGCGCGACTTCGGGCCCGGCGACGTACTGGTCGAACGCGGCACCCCCGCCGAGCAGATCCACATGATCGCGCACGGCCGGATCGGCCAGACCTCCCTCGGCAAGTACGGCGACGAGGTGACGGTGGCCACCCTCGCCGACGGCGACCACTTCGGCGAGAACGCCCTGCTGGACGCCGACGCGACCTGGGACTACACCGCCACCGCCGAGACCTCGGGGACCCTGCTCACCCTCTCCCGCGCCGACCTGGCCGCCGTCGTGGCCCAGTCGCGGGGTCTGCAGGAGCACCTCGCCCGGTTCAGCTCACTGCCCCTGCAGCGGCAGAACCGTCACGGCGAGGCCGAGATCGCCATGTCCGCCGGCCACACCGGCGAGCCCGAACTGCCCGGCACGTTCGTGGACTACGAGCTCAACCCGCGCGAGTACGAGCTGTCCGTGGCGCAGACCGTCCTGCGGGTCCACACCAGGGTCGCCGACCTCTACAACGGCCCCATGAACCAGACCGAGGAGCAGCTCAGGCTCACCATCGAGGCGTTGCGCGAGCGCCAGGAGCACGAGCTGATCAACAACCGCGAGTTCGGTCTGCTGCACAACGCCGCCTTCAAGCAGCGCATCCAGACCCACTCCGGCCCGCCCACCCCCGACGACCTCGACGAGCTGCTCTGCCGCCGCCGCGGCACCAAGCTCTTCCTCGCCCACCCGAGGACCATCGCGGCGATCGGCCGCGAGTTCAACGCCCGCGGGCTCTACCCGGACCACGTGGACGTCGGCGGGCAGTCGGTCCCGGCGTGGCGCGGCGTGCCGATCCTGCCGTGCAACAAGATCCCCATCAGCAAGGACAACACCAGCTCGATCCTCGCCATGCGCACCGGCGCGGAGAACCAGGGCGTCATCGGCCTGTGGCAGACCGGCCTGCCGGACGAGTACGAGCCGGGCCTGTCGGTGCGGTTCATGGGCATCAGCGACCAGGCCCTGATCTCCTACCTGGTCACCACGTACTACTCCGCCGCCGTCCTGGTGCCCGACGCGCTCGGCGTGCTGGAGAACGTGCAGATCGCGCGCCGGCGCGACTAGGCCCGACGGCCTGCCCCGCCGTCACCGCGGAAGCCCGGACCTCCCGGGCGGGCCGAGCATGCCCGGGACCCGGGATCCGGGACAGTCACCCATCTCATCAAGGAGTTACGGATGCCCGATCCCGGGCCTGCGCCCCTGCCGTCGAGCCCGCCGCCCGCGGCCGGCAGCTTCGCGGCGCGCGTCCTCGCCGACGCC
>NZ_JAJAUY010000150.1 GCF_020532625.1 Streptomyces antimicrobicus
CCGGGGCCGTGCCCGCCCTCGCCGGCGCCGTGCGGGACCCGAACGCGGACGTCCGCAAGGCCGCGGTCCTCTCGCTCCTCCCCCACCACCGCGTCCCCGGGGCCCGCGCCGCCCTCGCCGCGGCCGCCGCCGACCCGGACGCCGACGTCCGCGCCTACGCGTCCCGGGCGGGCTCCCCGCAGGACGGGCACAGTCCGCGGTAGGTGACCTCGGCCCCGGAGAGGGTGAAGCCGAAGCGCTCGGACTCCGGGAGGTCGGCCAGGGGGTCGCCGGACGGGTGGACGTCGCGGACCAGGCCGCAGCCGGAGCAGACCAGGTGCTGGTGGGACCGGTGGGCGTTGGGGTCGTAGCGCTTGGCGCGGCCGTCGGTGGTGACCTCGGCGACCTCGCCGAGGGCGACGAGTTCGCCGAGGGCGTTGTAGACGGTGGCCCGGGAGATCTCGGGCAGCCGCTCGGCCGCGAGGGCGTGGACCTCGTCCGCCGTGAGGTGGACGTGGTCGCCGTCGAGGACCTCCGCCACCACTCGCCGCTGGGAGGTCATCCGCCAGCCGCGTCCGCGCAGCCTCCGCAACAGGTCACTCATGTCGGCTCACCTCAGGTTCGGCGGGTGCGCCCCGCAGGCGGGGGCGGGTGTCCGGGATCCGATGGAATATCGGGCTGGTGTGCTTCTTGACTTGGACTGTGTCCATCGTAGGATCGGTTCCGTAGATAGCAAAGGGACAATTGCACACGCTACGGGCAAGAAGATTCCACGGCGGCAGGAACTGCAGTCCGTGATCCGCCTGGTCCGGAAGGATTCGCATGTCTGAGAACCACGACGCGGTCGTCACGGACGACCAGCCGCAGTGCCCCGTCGCGCACCAGCGCGCCCCGCACCCGACCCAGGGCGGCGGGAACCGCCAGTGGTGGCCGGACCGGCTGAACCTGAAGATCCTCGCCAAGAACCCGGCGGTGGCCAACCCGCTCGGCGAGGACTTCGACTACGCCGCGGCCTTCAACGCGCTCGACCTGGCCGCGGTGAAGCGGGACATCGCCGAGGTCCTGACCACCTCCCAGGACTGGTGGCCCGCCGACTTCGGCCACTACGGCCCGCTGATGATCCGCATGGCCTGGCACAGCGCCGGCACGTACCGCATCAGCGACGGCCGCGGTGGCGCGGGCGCCGGCCAGCAGCGGTTCGCCCCGCTCAACAGCTGGCCGGACAACGCCAACCTGGACAAGGCGCGCCGCCTGCTGTGGCCGGTCAAGAAGAAGTACGGCAAGAGCATCTCCTGGGCCGACCTGATGATCCTCACCGGCAACGTCGCCCTGGAGACCATGGGCTTCAAGACGTTCGGCTTCGCCGGCGGCCGCGAGGACGTGTGGGAGCCGGAGGAGGACGTCTACTGGGGCCCCGAGACCGAGTGGCTCGGCGACTCCCGTTACACCGGGGACCGGCAGCTGGAGAGCCCGCTCGGCGCCGTCCAGATGGGCCTGATCTACGTCAACCCCGAGGGCCCCAACGGCAACCCGGACCCGATAGCGGCCGCCCGGGACATCCGTGAGACGTTCCGCCGCATGGCGATGAACGACGAGGAGACCGTCGCGCTCATCGCCGGTGGCCACACCTTCGGCAAGACCCACGGCGCCGGCCCGGCGGACCACGTCGGCCCCGACCCCGAGGCCGCCCCGCTGGAGCAGGCGGGCCTCGGCTGGCAGAGCACGTACGGCACGGGCGTCGGCAAGGACGCCATCACCAGCGGTCTGGAGGTCACCTGGACCACCACGCCGACGCAGTGGGGCAACGGGTTCTTCAAGAACCTCTTCGAGTACGAGTACGAGCTCACCAAGAGCCCGGCCGGCGCCCACCAGTGGGTGGCCAAGGACGCCCCGGAGATCGTCCCGGACGCCTTCGACCCGTCCAAGAAGCACCGCCCGACGATGCTGACCACCGACCTGTCGCTGCGCTTCGACCCGGTCTACGAGCAGATCTCGCGCCGCTTCTACGAGAACCCGCAGGAGTTCGCGGACGCCTTCGCCCGCGCGTGGTTCAAGCTGACCCACCGCGACATGGGCCCGGTCGTGCGCTACCTCGGCCCCGAGGTCCCCAGCGAGCAGCTGGTCTGGCAGGACCCGCTGCCGGCCCGCACCTACGAGCTGATCGACGCCGCGGACGTCGCCGACCTCAAGCGCCGGATCCTGGCCTCGGACCTGTCGGTCTCCCAGCTGGTGTCCGCCGCCTGGGCGGCCGCGTCCTCCTTCCGCGGCAGCGACAAGCGCGGCGGCGCCAACGGCGGCCGCATCCGGCTCCAGCCGCAGAGCGGCTGGGAGGTCAACGACCCGGACCAGCTGGCCGCGGTGCTGCGCACCCTGGAGGGCGTCAAGGAGTCCTTCGACGCGGCGCAGTCCGGTGGCAAGCAGGTCTCCCTGGCCGACCTGGTGGTGCTCGCCGGCAGTGCCGCCGTCGAGCAGGCCGCCAAGGACGCCGGCTTCGACGTCGAGGTGCCCTTCTCGCCGGGCCGCGTGGACGCCTCGCAGGAGCAGACGGACGTGGAGTCCTTCGCCGCGCTGGAGCCGACGGCCGACGGCTTCCGCAACTACCTCGGCAAGGGCAACCGGCTGCCGGCCGAGTACCTGCTGCTCGACCGGGCGAACCTGCTGACGCTGAGCGCGCCGGAGATGACCGTCCTGGTCGGCGGCCTGCGGGTGCTCGGCGCCAACACGGGCGGTTCGCGGCACGGCGTCCTCACCGACCGGCCGGGCACGCTGACGAACGACTTCTTCGTCAACCTGCTCGACCTGGGCACCACGTGGAAGTCGACCGCGGAGGACCAGAGCCACTTCGAGGCCCGCGACGCCGCCGGCCGGGTCAAGTGGACCGGTACCCGCGCCGACCTGGTCTTCGCCTCCAACTCCGAGCTGCGGGCGCTGGCCGAGGTCTACGCGAGCGACGACGCCGAGGAGAAGTTCGTGACGGACTTCGTCGCGGCCTGGGCCAAGGTCATGGACCTGGACCGGTTCGACCTGGTCTGACCGGCCGATCACCCCTGACGCCCGGACCCGGGCGGCCACCGCCGACCGGGTCCGGGCGTCCTCGTACCGGCACACCTGATCCGGAGGCCGTTCCCGTGACATCGCCCGAGCAGGCAGCACCGAGCTCACCGCAGGCGTTACAGGCCCGCCGCGACGCGTTCTACCGCGACCCCTACCCGCTCTACGCCCAGGCCCGCCGGACCGGCGGACTGACGTACGTGCCCGAGGCCGAGGCGTGGCTGGTGGCCCGCGACCGGGACGTGCGGGAGGTGCTGCTGCGCCCGGACGACTTCTCCTCCGCCAACTCCCTGCTGCCGGACGTCCCCCTGTCCGAGGCGGCCCTCGGGGTGCTCCCGCGCGGGTTCGGCCCCCGGCCCACCGTGGTCTCCTCGGACGGCGCCGCCCACCGCCGACACCGGGCCCCGCTGAACCGGGGCCTGTCCGCGGCCCGGGTGGCGGCCCTGGTGCCGTACGCCCGTGCCCGCGCGCGGGAACTGGTGGACGGCTTCGCCGGGCGGGGCGGCGCCGAGCTGGTCCAGGACTACGCGCGGCGGTTGCCGGGGCTGGTGGTCGGGCGGCTGATCGGGCTGGACCCGGCCGACGTGCCGCGGGCCGTGCACGGCGGGTACCGGGCCGAGGAGTTGCTGTTCCGGCCGCTGCCGCCGCAGGGGCAGGCGGCCGCCGCCGAGGACGTCGTCGCGCTCCAGCACCTGCTCGACGGCTACGTCCGCGACCGGCGGGCCCACCCGCGCGACGACCTCTGCTCGGCCATGGTGGCGGCCTACGCGCCCGGGGACGCCGAACTGACCCTCGAACAGCGCCACGAGATCGTGGCGAACCTGCAGAACCTGCTGATCGCCGGCTTCCTCACCACCAGCGCGCTCCTCGCCACCTTGCTGATGCACCTGCTGGCGGACCGCCGGCAGTGGCAACTGCTGCGCGCCGACCCGTCGCTGGTGCCCGCCGCGGTGGAGGAAGCCCTGCGCCACGACACCGCGATCCAGGCCTTCCGACGGGTCACCACCCGCCCGGTCGCCCTGGCCGGCACCGAGCTGCCCGCCGGGGCCGCCCTGCTGGTGGCGTTCGGTTCGGCCAACCGCGACGAGGAACGCCACGAGCGGCCCGGCGAGTTCGACCTCGGCCGGGGCGGCGGCCGGCAGCACCTGGCCTTCGGCCACGGCCCGCACGGCTGCCCCGGTTCCCGGCTGGCCCGCGAGCAGCTCCGGCTGACGCTGGAGCTGTTCCTGGACCGGCTGCCGGACCTGCGGCTGGACCCGGACCGGCCGGCTCCGGTGATGCGGCCCACCCTCATCCACCGCTCCCCGGAGGCCCTTCACGTCACCTGGTGAGGCACGGCCCCGCCGGTCAGGTGAGCTGGTGCCGGACCAGCGTGTGGAAGGGGCCCGCCGGGTCGGCGAGGAGGGCGGCGGGCGGGCCCTGCTGCACGACCCGGCCCTCCGCGAGGACGATCACCCGGTCGGCGTCCATGATCGTGGAGAGCCGGTGGGCGATGACCACCCGGGTGCAGCGCAGGGCCCGGGTGGACTCGACGACGACCCGCTGGGCCTCGTTGTCGAGCGCGCTCGTGGCCTCGTCGAGGAAGAGCAGCCGGGGCTTTCGCACCAGCGCCTGGGCGATCATCAGGCGCTGGCGCTGACCGCCGGAGACGGTGCCGCCGCCGTCGGAGAGGACCGTGTGCAGGCCCATGGGCATGGCCTTGACGTCCTCGGCCAGCCCCGCCGCCGTCACGGCCTCCCACACCTCGTCCGTCGAGTACGCCTCCGTCCCGCGGACGCAGTCCAGGATCGAGCCGGCGAACGGCTGGGCGTGCTGGAGGACGACGCCGCACTGGCGGCGCACGGCCACGGGGTCGAGCGCCGACAGGTCCTGGCCGTCGTAGCGGACGCTGCCGGTGGTCGGCCGGTCGAAGCCGATGAGCAGGCGCAGCAGGGTGGACTTGCCGCAGCCGCTGGCCCCGACGATCGCGACGAACTCCCCGGGCCGGATCCGGAACGAGACGTCGGCGAGGACGAGCGGGGCGTCGTCGGCGTAGCGGTAGGAGAGGTCCTTGACCTCCAGGGCCCCGCTGAGCTCGCCGGGCGCCGTGCTCCCGGCCGGGGCCTCGGGCGCGGCCCGCAGCAGCGGCTCGACCTGCTCGAACAGCGGGCGGACGGCGACCGCGGAGACGAGCGCGCCGGTCAGCTGGGTGACGGAGGAGAGCAGCAGGGTGACGGCGGTGGTGAAGGTGAGGAAGTCGCCGGCGGACATGCCGCCGCGTGCCGGCCCGGCCACCAGGACGAACATCACCAGCGTGCACAGCGGCAGGGCGACCGCGCCCAGCACGGTGACGGCGTTGCCGAGCCGGCCGGTGCGCCGGTGCAGTTCGCGGGTGCGGGCGAACTGCCGGGCCCAGGCGGCGTAGGCGAAGCTCTCGGCGGCGGCCACCCGCAGCTTGGGCAGTCCGCGCAGGGTCTGGAAGACCTGGTTGTCGAGCTTGTGGCCGAGCTCGGTCAGCCGCCGCTGGTGGCGCAACTGCCACAGCCCGAGCAGCAGGAGGACCCCGGCGAGCACCAGCAGCAGGGCGATCGCCACCAGGGCCAGCGGCATGCTGTGCGCGAACAGCAGCACGAGGTTGGCCGTGCCGAGGGTGGCGGCCTGGACGACCACCGGGCCGAGGCCGGAGAGCGCACTGCGCACGGCGCTGACGCCCAGGGCGGCGCCGGCCAGTTCGCCGGTGGAGCGGCCGGCGAAGAAGGTCACGGGCAGCCGCAGCAGCCGGTCCCACACGGCGGGCTGGAGGGTGGCCTCGATCCGGCCCTCCAGCCGCAGCAGGGCGACGTTCTGCAGGAGCAGGAACGCCGCCGACACCAGGCCCGCTGCGATCAGCGCGAGCGCGGTCTGCACGATCAGGCCGTCCTCGCCGCGGGGCACGTAGCTGCCCAGGACCGTGCCGGTGGCGACGGGCACGCACGCCCCCAGGCCGACGGCGACCAGCCCGCCCAGCAGCAGTGCGCGCAGCTCTGCGCCGGTGCCGCGCAGGGCGAACCGCAGCAGCCGGGGCAGGGTCAAGGGGCCCTCGGGCAGCGGGCGGTGGAACATGACGGCGCGCGGTTCGAGGGCCTCCTGGTGGTCCCGGTCCACGCGCCGGCGGGCGCCGGTGGCGGGGTCCACGGCCCAGTAGCCGCCGCGCCGCCACAGCAGGGCGACCGGGGTGCCGTCGGCGGCGCGCCGGGCGAGCAGCGGGCCGTGGTCCTCGCGCCACCAGCGGCCCGCGAGCCGGACGGCTCGGGTCCGCACGCGTGCGGCGGACGCGATCCGGTCGACGGGGTCGGTGCGCTCGTCGGCGGGGCCGGCGGGGCGGGGTTCGGCGAGGGTGATGCCGGCCTCGGCGGCGACCAGGCGGCACGCGGCGAACGTGGTGTCGGTACCGTCGGCGCGGCCGGGGCGCCGGCCGGTGCGGCCGATGGCGGCCAGCAGGGTCCGGTCGGCCTGGGAGCGGGCCGCCTCGCCGGCCCGGATCCCGGCGGCGGTGCGGTCCTCGTGCGCCCGCTCCCGCTCCTCGATCCAGCGGTCCAGGGCGGACAGCAGCCGGTACTGCTGGTCGACCATGGCCTGCCAGAGCGCCGGTTCCAGCAGGAGCGTGCCGGTCGCGGCCCGGGCGTCGTGAGCGCCGTGGGCGTCGTGAGCGGGGTGGCCGGGGCGGGCGTCGTAGGCGTCGTAGGGGTGGTGCGGGCCGGACGCCGCGTACAGCGCGCCGTAGCGGACGGCGCCCGGCGGGACCGGCATCCACAGGACGTCGTCGTCGGTCTCGACGGCAGCGGGGACGGTACGGGTCTCCAGCGGTGCCTGGTACAGCACGCGCAGACCGCGCCCGACGCCGAGGGCGAAGGCGTGCTCCAGGGGGCTCGGCGGGGTCTCGGCCGGCGGGCCGTACGGGGCGACGCCGCCGGTCCACTCCCCCGCCCACGGGTCCGCGTACGGCGGCTCGGTCAGCTCACCGAGCTCGACCCGGCGCAGCACGCAGCCGGGTACGGGCCGCCCGGCCAGGGTGTGGCGGGGGCCCCGCGCGGGCCCGAGCAGCAGGGTGCCGGCGGGCAGCCGGCCCAGGTAGTGCCAGGGCCCGGCCCCGGCGGCGTCGACGGCGAACAGGTCCAGGGCGCCGGCGACGACCAGCCACAGCACGTGCGGCCCGGCCAGCGGCAGGTCGCGCGTCCCCGCGCAGTCGACGGGCGTGCCGAGTCCGCCCAGGGCCGCGACCACCGGGTCGGCGGGTGGGGCGGGGTGGGCGGGTGCGGCGGGCCGGGCGGGTGCGGCGGAGTAGGCCGGTGCGCTGGGGTGGGCCGGTGCGCTGGGGTGGGCGGGTGCGGCCGGGTGGGCGTACCCGGGCCGCCCGGCGGTGGTCTCCTGCGTCATCTCAGCGCTCCTCGACCAGGGCCGCGTACGCGCCGCGGCGGGCCAGCAGCTCGGCGTGGCGGCCGCGTTCGACGACGGTGCCCCGGTCCAGCACGAGGATCTCGTCGCTGTCGCGGACGGTGCTCAGCCGGTGGGCGATGATCACGCAGGCGCAGCCGCGCCGGCGCAGGTTGTCCATGACGGTCCGCTCGGTCGTGGCGTCCAGGGCGCTGGTCACCTCGTCCAGGACCAGCACGCTGGGACGGCGGACGAGGGCCCGGGCGAGTTCGAGGCGCTGGCGCTGGCCGCCGGAGAAGTTGCGGCCGTCCTGTTCGACCCGGCTGTGGATGCCGCCGGGCCGGCGGGAGACGACGTCGAGGACGGCGGCGTCCGCCAGGGCGGCGAGGACGTCCTCGTCGGGGACGGTGGGGTCCCAGAGGGTGACGTTGTCGCGGACGGTGCCCTCGAAGAGGAAGACGTCCTGGTCGACGAAGGAGACGGAGGCGGCCAGCGCGCCGCGCGGGATGTCCTCCAGGCGCATGCCGTCGATCCGCACGGTCCCCTCCCAGGGGGTGAACAGGCCGGAGACGAGCCGGGAGACGGTGGACTTGCCGCTGCCGGAACCGCCGACGAGGGCGATCTGCCGGCCCGGCCCGACGGAGAGGGAGAAGTCCTTCAGCAGGGGGGCGTCCAGCGGGCTGTAGCCGAACGTGATGTCCGTCAGCTCCACCCACCCGGCCAGGCGGCGGCTGCCGGTGGGGGGCTCGCGCCGGGCGTGGACCGGGTCGGCGGGGAAGTTCTCGACGTCCTTCAGGCGGGCGACGTCGGCGGCGAAGTCCTGGATCCGGCCGGCCACCGCGTGCAGCCGGGTGACGGGTGCGGTGAAGCTGGTCACCAGCGCCTGGAAGGCGACGAGCAGGCCCACCGAGAGGTGGCCCTCCACCGCGCGCAGGCCGCCGATCAGCAGGATCAGCGCGCTGTTGAGCGCGGCGAGGGTGGGGGCGACGACGGCCAGCCAGGCGCCGGGCACGCCGAGCCGCTGCTGCACGTCGAGGGTGACGGCGTGCCGGCCGGCCCAGCGGCGGAAGAAGCCGTCCTCGCCGCCGGTGGCCTTCATCGTCTCGATGAGCTGGAGCCCGCTGTAGGAGGTGGCGAGGAGCCGGGCGCGTTCGGCGCGCAGCTTCTGGGTGCCGGTGGCCCGCAGCCGGAGCACGATCCTCAGGGCCAGCAGGTTGAGCAGGGCCATGCCGATGCCGACGAGGGTCAGCTGGGGGTCGTAGGTCCACAGCAGGACGGCGTAGAGGAGCACGACGACGGCGTCCACGCCGGCGGCGGCGAGGTCCCGGGCCAGGGTCTCGGAGACCGTGTCGTGGGACCTCAGGCGCTGGACCAGGTCGGCCGGGCTGCGCTGGGCGTGGAAGGAGACCGGCAGCCGCAGCAGATGGCGCAGGAAGCGGGCGCCCCCGAGGGTGGAGGAGATGATCCGGCCGCGCAGCAGGTTGGCCTGCTGGAGCCAGGTGAGCACGGCGGTCAGGCCCAGGGCGAGGGCCATGGCCGCGAACAGCACGCCCAGCAGGGAGGACTGCTCACCGATCAGGAACGTGTCGATGTACGTACGGCTCAGCGCGGGCACGGCGGCTCCGACGAGCACGAGCAGCAGGCTGGCGAGCACGGCGGCGAGCAGGGTGCCGGACATGCCGCGCAGCCGGGCGGACAGCCCGGACAGCGCGCCCGGGCGGCGGCCGGCGCGGCGGAAGGCGGGGCCGGGCTCGAAGGTGAGCACGACGCCGGTGAAGCCGCTGTCGAACTCGTCCATGGGGACGAACCGGCGGCCCTTGGCGGGGTCGTTGACGTACGCGCCGCGGCGGCCGAGGCGGCGCCCGAGGCCGTCGTGGACGACGTAGTGGTTGAACTCCCAGAACAGCACGGCCGGGGGGCGTACGTCGGCCAGCGCGGCCAGGTCCATCTGCATGCCCTTGGCGGTCAGGCCGTAACCGCGGGCGGCCTTGAGGAGGTTGCCGGCCCGGGAGCCGTCGCGGGAGACGCCGCAGGCGATGCGGAGCTCCTCCAGGGGGACGAAGCGGCCGTGGTGGGCGAGCACCATGGCGAGCGCGGCGGCCCCGCACTCGACGGCCTCCATCTGCAGGACGGTGGGGGTGCGGACGGTGCGGGGGCGGGGGCTTCGGGTCCTGGCCCGGCGGGGGGCCTTGCGGCGGGTGGCGGTCACGGCAGCAGCCAGTCGAGCGGGCGTTGGGCGGTGAGGTGGACGGCGGCGGTCACCGGGGTCGCGGAGTCCAGGGGGTGGGGCGGGCCGTCGGTGGAGGACCAGCGGTAGCCGGACCGGGTGGTGGCCGAACGCGGCAGGTCGACCAGGACGGCGACGGGGTCGCCCTGCCCGGCGAGGCGCGCGGCGAGCCGGCCGTCGCCGAGGAAGCCGGCGATCTGGGCCTGGCTCTGCGGGGCGCGGCCGACGGCCTTGACGCGGCCGCGCAGGACGCCGTAGCGCTGCGTGGGCACGGAGGGGACGGTCACGTCGACCTGGGCTCCGACGGGGATGGTGGCGGCTGCGGCGGCGGGGACGTAGAGCACGGCCACGAGCGGGTCGTCGGCGGTGGTGGCGCGTTCGACGGTGGCCACGTCGGCGCCGGGGGTGACCACCGAGCCGGTGCGGGCGAGGAGATGGGTGACGCGTCCTGCGGCGACCAGGCGGACGAGCTGCTCGCCGCGGTCGGTGCCCACCCGGAGCAGGGGCGTGCCCGGGGGCAGCAGCCGGCCCGGTTCGGCGAGGACGGCGGTGACCTGTCCGGCGACCGGGCTTTGCAGCAGGTAACTTCCCTCGGCGCGGGTGAGGACGCCGGGGGCGGTGAGTTTGGCGGAGACGGTTCCGGTGCAGGCCCAGTACGCGGCGGCGGCGATGACGGCGACGGTGACGGCGAGGGCCAGGCGGCCCTGCGGGCGCGCGAGGCGTACCGGCAGGTCCAGTTCTTCCGGGGACTGCAGCTTGGCGAGCGCCTTGTGGCGGAACTGCACGGACTGTTCCTTCGAGTGCATGGTCCGGTGCGGCACGGGCGGCCACGGGCCCCGGAACACAAGGGAGTTCCGGGGCCGTGACCGACGACGGGGACCGGACTCAGAGTCCGGCGACACCCACCTGCACGCCGGCGATGCCCGTGACCTGGCCAGGCAGCGCGGTGGCGGCCTGGACGGTGCCCAGCGAGGTCACGGTGTCCAGGACGGTGGCGACGTCGCCGAGGACGGCGCCGGCGAGGCCGCCGGAGATCCCGACACCGCCGGCGACGGCGTCCAGCTCGGCGTCGGTGATCTCGCGGGTCTCGATGTCGTTACGCATGGGTGCGCACCCTTCTTACGTTTGTTCGGGTTCCGTGGGGGGTGGGCAGATGTAAGCACGCGAACGAACGGGCCTGCCAATCCGGTTGACGGGGCGCCGGGAAGGGGTCCGGCGACTCGTGCACGGGATCGCCCCGGTCCCTTCACATGATCGAGTAACAGAAATCCGCCGCCCCGGACCCCCGCGGGACATCACCGGACAGACCAGGACATCCGGCTGGGGTTGGGGCGGCGGCGGGGCCGGGGGGTGTGGGGAGCGGGGTGAAGGGGGCACCCCGCTTCCTGCACATGTGAACATTTCCGGGAGCAACGGCCCGTGACGGCCCCGACGCGGGGGGTGCTCAGTGGTGGCCGGGGGCGTGGGTGTCACCGGACTCCAAGGTTCCGCCGAGGCGGTGGTGGAGGTCGGCGAGGGCGGACTCGGGGCGGGCGGTGACGATCCAGCGGTCGCCGACGAGGTACGTGCCGCCGTACGCGCGGGCCTCGGCCAGCCATTGCCGTTCGCCCTCGGGCGCGGCGAAGGTCACCATGCGGAAGGCACCGGCCCCGGTCTCGCAGCCGCCCTGGCGCAGTTCCTCGGCGTCCACGGTGACCGACGCCGTGCAGCCGATGGCCGCCTCCAGGGCCTGGAGGGAGCCGGGGCGGGCGGCCCCGGCCGCGGCGGGTGCGGGGGCGTCGGGGGCGGGGGCGTCGGGGGCGGTGCGGCCGGTGGCGCAGGCGCCGCCCAGGAGGGCGGCGGCCAGCACGACGGCGGCGGGGACGGCCCGGCGGCCGAGCGGTGGGGAGTTCCGCGAGGACATGGGGGCCTCCTAGGGCCTGTTTTTCGGATCAGGAAGACAGGCCCTAGGCGGCCGGGGCCTTCTTGCCGGTGTCGGTGACGGCCCACCACAGACCCTGCTTCCCGTGCCCGGTCACGTCGCCGGGCTTCTTGTCCCCGGTGAAGCGGTAGACCGGCCAGCAGTCGATGGTCAGTTGCGTCGAGCCGTCGGGCCGTTTCACCGATCCGATCAGCTCCTGCGGAATTCCGGTGACCCGCGCGGCGTCCACGGCCTCGGCCGGCTTCCAGGAATCCAGGCAGGAGCCGAGGCAGCCGATCTTCATCGGCCAGGCACTGTCCTTGTCGAAGCGGTAAAGGGTGTTTCCGGAACCGTCCACGAGAATGTTCCCGAGTTCCGGGTCCCGGGAGACCGCCACCGGGGAGGACCCCCCGGACCCGCCCTGGCCGGCGCCGTCGGCCGTCCCGGCCTTCTTGTCGGCCGCCTTGCGGCCGTCCGGGGCGAAGGCGTGCCAGGTGCCGCCGACGCCCTCCCCGCGCGCCTCGCCGGGCTTGGTGTCCTTGGCGTAGCGGTAGACGGGCCAGCCCGAGAGGGTCAGTTGCCGGGTGCCGTCGGAGCGGACCACCTCGCCCAGCAGGGCGGCGTCGACCGCGCCGACCGCCGAGGCGTCCGCCGCCGGGACCGGCGGCCAGGCCTTGGCGCAGTCCCCGTCGCAGGTCGAGGCGGGGGGCTGGGCGGTGTCCTTGTCGAAGCGGTAGAGGGTCCAGCCCTTGCCGTCGCTGACGACCGGCCCCAGGCCGGGGACGTCCCGCGCGGTGAGCTTGCCCGCGGGGCCGTTCGGAGCCCCGCCGGCCGGGTTCGCCCCGCTGCCGCCGGCCTCGCCCGCGCCGCCCTCACCGGAACCTGAACCGCCGCCCGCGCCGTAGCCGGCGTCGGCGCCGTAGCCGTCGGCGCCGTACGGATCGGTGCCGTTGCCCGGGCCCGCGCTCTTGCTGCCGCCCGCCGGCTGTACGGCGTTGCCCGCGGGCGCCGTCCGGCCCCCGCCGCCGAGCCCGCATCCGGAGGCGAGCAGCACAGCCGCGACGGCGGCACCGGCGAACATCTCTCGGCGTCCCTTGTGCACGATGACTCCCTGGGTTTTTGGCGTTCGGTCGCGCTTTTCGCGTCGTGGCTCATTGATACGGGGTGCACGGGAATCGTCGATCGATTCCGCCGGAATTTGTCAGATCCCGAAGAAGAATGAACTCGGTGCCGGGGCCGACCGTGCACCGCATCCGTTCCCCCGATTCAGACATTCCGGAATTCCCGCATTCCGGCATTCCGCTATTCCGTGATGCGCAGGGCCAGCGCCGGGCAGCGGCGGACCGCGCGCAGCGCCTTCGGCCGCAGCCGCCCGGGCACCGGCATGGAGGCCTGGGCCGGGTAGCCGTCCGCGTCGAGCCGGACCACGTCCGGCAGGACGTCCACGCACAGGCCGTGCCCTTGGCACAGGGTCCAGTCGACGACGAGCCGTTCGGGGCTCTGGTCCTCGTCGCTGGGCAGGGGCAGCGCACCCAGCACCCGTCGGCCGCAGCCGCGGCCCCGGGCGTGGTCCTCGAACTCGCCGGGGAACGCGGCGAGGGCGGAGGCGACGAAGGACGCGGTGCCGTCCGGGTGGCTGCACGCACCGCGCCGGCGCACGGCTCTCATGCGCCGCTCGACGGAGTCGTAGGCGGACCGGTCCCCGGCGACCGCGTCCTCCAGGGCCTGGGCGAGGGCGGGCAGGCCGCGCACGCACGGCCCGCACTGGCCGGCCGTCTCGTCCGCCATCCAGCGCGCCACGCGGGCCACTTCGCCGGCCGGGCAGGTGTCCTCGGGCAGCGGCAGCACCGCCCCGGCGCCGAGCACGGCGTCGTACGCCGCCAAGTGGCGCCGCGACAAAGCCGCCTGACGTGCCGTCGCAGGGCCGAGCCAGCGGCCGTGGTAGCCGCCGACGAGCACGCCCTGACCGATGTCGGTGCCGCACAGCTGGAGGGCGTACGGCAGCGGGATGCCGGCCGGCGTCTCCACGACGGTGGAACCGGAGACGGTGAGCAGCACGGTGCCGGGCTCGTCGGGCAGGCCCGCCGTGCGGTACTCCAGTGCGCCGAGGCGGGCGGCGACGGCGAGCTGGGCGAAGGTCTCGGTGTTGGAGAACAGGGTGGGGACCCCGTTCAGGCCCCGCTCGCTGGTGCGGACCTTCTGCCCGCTGGGCAGGGTGGGCCCGCCGTTCAGCCCTCCGACCATGGCGGTGCCCTCGCCGGTGACGAAGCGCTCCGGCAGCCGGGTCACCCGGACGCGGTCGCCGGCCGGGGCCCGCTCGGCGGCGGCGGCGCGCACCGACCGTTCCACGTCCGCGCGGGTCACGCCGATCACCACCTCCTCGGCGCGCAGGGCGTCGGCGGCCAGCAGGGCGCCGTCGAGCACCAGGTGCGGGGCGTGCAGCAGCAGGGCGGTGTCCTTGAGGCAACTGGGCTCTCCCTCGCTGCCGTTGACCACGACCGCGGTGCGTCCGTCGCGGGCGCCGGCCGAGCGGAGGACGGCCTGGAGCTTGCGGGCGAAGGGGAAGCCGGCGCCGCCGCGGCCCCGCAGGTCGATGTTCTGGGCGAGGTCGACGAGTTCGTCCGGCCGGTGGCGCGGCAGCGCGCCGTGCACGGTCAGATGGGACACCCGGTCGAGCCGGGCCGCCGTGTCGAGTCCCGCGAGCAGCCGGGGCGGTCCGACGGAACCGAGGACGGGCAGGGGCTCGTACGTCATGACCACCGTCCCGGCTCGGCCACCAGGCGGGGCGCGCGCGCCGCCGGGACCGGGGGCCCGGCCGGGCGGGGCGGGAAGGCCGGGGGCGCCGGGAAGGCGGGGGGCACCGGGAAGGCGGGGGCCG
>NZ_JAJAUY010000151.1 GCF_020532625.1 Streptomyces antimicrobicus
CACGCCGCACGGCGCAGGCCGTGCGGGAGCGGGACCGCCAGCGGCGCGAGCGGCTCGGCTACGGGGTGGAGCACGTCGATCCTCGGGTGGAGCACGTCAGCGGGCGGCGCGGCGCCGCACGGCGAAGAGGGTTCCGGCCCCGGCCGCGACGAGCAGGGCGGCACCGGCCCCGAGGGCGGCGTTGGTCGCGTTCGAGGAGCCAGTATGGGCGAGCTCGGCTCCGGCGGGTGCACCGGGTACGGCCGAGGGCGAGGCGGCGGGGGCCGGGCTGCCCGGCGCCTTGCTCGGGGAGGCGCTGCCGCCCGGCGGCACGGAGGGCACGGGCGAGGGCACCGCGGACGGCCGGGCGCTCGGCGGGGCGCTGGGGACGGCCGTGGGGGCGTGGCTCGGGGTGGCGCCGCCGCCGGGGGCCGGGGAGACCGCGGGGGCGGGAGCGGTGGGCGGGGCGGAGGGGGCCGGGGCCGCCTGGCCCGCGGCGGCGTGGGCCGGGGTGGCGGCGAGGGTGAGGAGCAGACCGGCGACGGCGGCGGTGCTGCGCAGGTGGTGGATCTTGGTCACGGTGGTTCTCCACGGTCGGGGGGAGGGCGCGGGATTGCGCCCTTCACCCCCGCACGACGCGCGACCCGGCGGGAGGTTGCCGCTCTCGCGAAACTTTTTTCGCCGAGCCCTCGCAGGTGGCTGTGGCCTTGTCGGGGTGTCAGGTTACCGGGTGTCAGGGTGTCCGGTCCCTGGCGTGCCGGGGTGCCGGGGTGTCAGGGTGCCAGGGTGCCGGGGTGTCAGGATGCCGGGGTGTCAGGCCCCCTGCCGACGGACCTCGCGAAGGGCGGTTCCCAGGAGGGCGACGCCTTCCTCGATCGCGTGGGCCGGGCCGGCGGCGTAGCCGAGGACCACGCCCGGCGGGCCGGGGGCCACGCGGTGCCAGGACAGGGGGTGCACCTTGACGCCGTGGGCGAGGGCGGCCGCGGCCAGGGCGGTGTCACGGAAACCGGGTGGGTCGGCGTCGAAGGTGACCATGAGGTGCAGGCCGGCGGCGGCGCCGTGCACCCGGGCGCCGGGCAGGTGGGCCCCGATCGCGCGGAGCATCTCGTCCCGGCGGCGGCGGTGCCGGCGCCGGACGTGGCGCAGCTGGCGTTCCAGCTCGCCGGAGTCCATGAGCCGGGCGAGGACGAGCTGGGTGAGCACGCCGTTGCCCAGGTCGGCGTAGCGCTTGGCGGTCACGGTGGCCGGGAGCAGGTGCGGGGGGACGAGGAGCCAGCCGACGCGGAGTGCGGGGGCGAGGAGTTTGGAGACGCTGCCGGCGTAGCAGACGGCGTCGGGGAGGAGGGAGCGCAGGGCGGGGACCGGCGGGCGGTCGTAGCGGTGTTCGGCGTCGTAGTCGTCCTCGACGACGATGCCGCCGTCGGCGGCCCAGCGCAGGAGGTCGCGGCGGCGGTCGCCGTCGAGGACGGTGCCGGTCGGGAACTGGTGGGCGGGGGTGAGCAGGACGGCCGGGGCGCCGGTCGCGCGCAGCGCGGCGACGTCGAGGCCGCCGGCGTCGACGGGGACCGGGACGGTGGTGTGGCCGCCGTACTCCAGCTGCTGGCGCGCGCCGAGGGAGCCGGGGTCCTCCACGGCGATCCGGTCGACTCCGGTGCCGCGCAGGACCTGCGCGAGCAGGGCCAGGGCCTGGGCCACGCCGGCGACGACGACCACCTCGGCGGGGTCGGCCCGGATGCCGCGGTTCCGGGCGAGCCAGCCGACGACGGCGCGGCGCAGGGCGGGGGCGCCCTGGGGGTTGCCGTAGCCGAAGTCGGCCGGGTCGAGCCCGGCCAGGACGGACCGCTCGGCGCGGAGCCAGGCGGTTCGGGGGAACGCGGCGAGATCGGGCACGCCGGGCGAGAGGTCGATCCGGCAGGGCAGCGCGCGCAGGGCGTCGACGGCGCCCTCGCGGTCGCCGCGGGCGAAGAACCCGTCCCCGGCGGCCGCCTCCGCCGCCACCGCCCGGGGCGCCCGCGGCTTCACGCGGGGGGCGCGGGGTGGGGACGGGGCGGCCACGACCGTGGTGCCGCGGCGGCCGTGGCCGGTGGTCTGGCCGGATTCCGACAGCCGGCGGTAGGCCTCGGTCACCACGCCGCGGGTGACCCCCAGCTCCTCGGCCAGCACCCGGCTGGCCGGGAGCCGGCTGCCCACGGGGAGGCGGCCGTCGGCGATGGCGGAGCGCAACTGGTCGACCAGCCAGGCGGTGCGCCCGCCCACGGGCGCCCGGCCCATGTCCAACTGGAGGAAGTCCGACCCCGACTCCCCCGGCTGCGATGCTTTGGACCCCTTCGGCGGGCCTGGTTCGGACCTGTCCACGGGACCATTGTGGCGGCAGCGTGGAGGTATGCGCACCTCTTCCTCCGTTCTCGCCCGGCTGCTGCCCGGCACCGTCGGCATGGTCCTCGTCGGGAGCAGCGTCACCGTCTCGCGGACGCTCGTCGACGCGCCGCTGCTGACCGCACAGGCCGTCCGCTACGTCGCCGCCACCGGCGTCCTGCTGCTCATGGCCCGGCTCGCCGGGGCCCGGGTCGGGTGGCCGCGGGGGCGGGAGTGGCTGTGGCTGGGCGGGGTCGCCGGGAGCGGGCTGGTGCTGTTCAACGTGGCCGTGGTCCGCGGGGTGGGCCATGCCGAGCCGGCGGTGATCGCCGTCGCGGTGGCCTGCGTACCGGTCGCGCTGGGGGTCGTCGGGCCGTTGCTGGAGCGGCAGCGGCCGAGCCGGCAGGTGCTGCTGGCCGCGCCCGTGGTCGTGGCCGGCGCCGTGCTGGTGCAGGGCACGGGCCGCGCCGACGCCACCGGGGTGGCGTGGGCCGCCGTGGCTCTGGCGTGCGAGGCCGGGTTCACCCTGCTCGCGGTGCCGGTGCTGCGCCGGCACGGCCCCTGGGGCGTCTCCGTGCACGCGGTGTGGCTGGGCGCGCTGATGCTCGTCGTGCTGGGCGGGATCGTCGAAGGGCCGACCGCGGTAGGGGAACTGACCGCTGTTCAGTGGGCCGCCGTCGGTCATCTCGCGCTGCTGGTGACGGCCGTGGCGTTCGTCCTGTGGTACTCGACCGTCCGGGCCGTCGGCGCCGGGCGGGCCGGCCTCCTCACCGGCGTCGCGCCGCTCGCCGCGGCCGCGGCGGGGGCGCTGACAGGCGGGGACCGGCCCGGGCCGGCGGTGTGGCTGGGAATCGCCGTCGTGATCGCCGGTCTGGTCGTCGGACTGCGGCCGCGTGAGAATGCGCCCATGACCGACTCCGCCGGCTCCCCCGTCAGCCCCGAGACTGCCGTCGGCCCCGAGGCCCCCGTCGGCCCCGACACTCCCGCTGCCCCCGCCGCCCCCGGCGCCCCCGCCGTCCGCGTCGAGCGCGACGGGCCCGTGACCACCGTCGTGCTGTCCCGGCCCGCCGCCCGCAACGCCGTGGACGGCCCGACGGCCCGCGAACTGGCCGATGCCTTCCGCGCCTTCGAGGCCGACGAAGGGGCCGCGGTGGCGGTGCTGTGGGGCGAGGGCGGGACCTTCTGCGCCGGTGCCGACCTCAAGGCCGTCGGCACCGAGCGCGGCAACCGCGTGGCGCCGGACGGCGACGGCCCGATGGGCCCGACCCGGCTGCGGCTGACCAAGCCCGTCGTCGCGGCCGTCGCCGGCCACGCCGTGGCCGGGGGCCTGGAGCTGGCCCTGTGGTGCGATCTGCGCGTGGTCGAGGAGGACGCGGTCCTGGGGGTGTTCTGCCGCCGCTGGGGAGTGCCGCTGATCGACGGCGGCACCGTACGGCTGCCCCGGCTCATCGGCGAGAGCCGTGCCATGGACCTGATCCTGACCGGCCGCCCGGTCCCGGCGGCCGAGGCGTACGCGATCGGGCTGGCCAACCGCCTCGTGCCGCCGGGCCGGGCCCGGCAGGCGGCGGAGGAACTGGCCCACCGGATCGCCGCGTTCCCGCAGCTGTGCCTGCGGCACGACCGGCTGTCCGTACGGGAGCAGCACGGGCTGGCGGAGTCCGAGGCGCTGGCGGCCGAGCTCCGGCACGGCATGGTGCCGCTGGCCGCGGGCGAGACCGGCGCGGGCGCCGCGCGGTTCGCCGCCGGTGCCGGGCGCCACGGCTCCTTCACCGACCCGGTCCACCCGGCGGACGCCTCGGCCGGTGCCGAGGGGCCCGTCTAGGCTGGCGCGCATGACGATGATCTCCGCGGTCCCCACGACCGACCTCTACGACGAGCACGGCGAGCAGTTGCTCGTCTGCGACGTCCAGTTCCGCCGGTTCGGCGGCCACCGCGCCTTCGCCGGAACCGTCCGGACGGTGTCGTGCCACGAGGACAACGCCCTGCTGCGCGAGCTGGTGAACGGGCCCGGCGAGGGGGCCGTCCTGGTGGTGGACGGCGGTGGTTCGCTGCGCACGGCGCTGCTCGGCGACCTCATCGCCGGCGCGGCGGTCCGCAACGGCTGGGCCGGACTGGTCGTGCACGGCGCGGTGCGCGACAGCGTCGCGCTGAGCGGCCTGGGGATCGGGATCACGGCGCTGGGCACCGTGCCGCGCAAGAGCGGCAAGAGCGGCGCCGGGGAGGTGGACGTGCCGGTGACCTTCGGCGGGGTGACGTTCCGGCCCGGCGACACGCTGTACGCCGACGAGGACGGGGTCGTGGTCCTCCCGGCGGCCCCGCACTCCGGCTGAGGCCCCCGCCTCGGAAGAGATCCGGCTCCTGCCGTCGGCCCGGTCCGAAGGGGACGGCCTAGAGGCGCGTCGCGGTGCGGACGAGGTCTGCGACGGCTGTGGACCTGCTGTGCGGCGGCCAGGCGATGACAGTCGTGACCGCCGGTGCGTCCGTCACCGGCACCGTCGCGTGGACGTCGCGCAGGTGGGCCCGCAGGGACTCGGGCACGACCGCGCAGGCCCGTCCGAGCGCGATCAGCTGGAACAGCTGGGTGTGGTCGCGCACCTGCGGGCCGGGTCCGTCCGCGCAGCCTCCGCCGCGCCGGGGCCAGCGCGGCAGGGGCAGGCCCGTCAGGGTGGTGACCTCGGCCATCGACACGTGGGGCCGGTCGGCCAAGGGGTGCCGGGCGGGCAGGACCAGGACCTGCTGTTCGGTGTGCAGGTCCTCGGTGTCGAGTCCGGCCGTCGTGTCGAAGGGCCGCTGGAGCAGAGCGACGTCGGCACGCCCGTCGCGCAGCAGCCCTTCCTGTTCGCCGGGCCCGCACAGCACCACCTCGACGGCGACCGCGCCGGGCTCGGCGGCGTAGGCGTCCAGCAGCTTCGCCAACAGCTCGCCGGCCGCCCCGGCTTTCGTGGCCAGCACCACCCCGGGCCGTTCGGCGGCTGCGCGGCGGGTGCGGCGCTCGGCGGCTTCGACCGCCTCGAGTGCGGCCCGGCCCTCGCGCAGAAGCACCGATCCGGCCTCGGTCAAGGAGACGGCGCGAGCGGTGCGGTGCAGGAGGGCCACGCCGAGCCGCCGCTCGAGCTGCTGGATGGCCCGCGACAGCGGTGGTTGCGCCATGGCGAGCCGCTGCGCCGCCCGCCCGAAGTGCAACTCCTCCGCGACGGCGACGAAATACCGAAGCTCGCGCGTCTCCACCTCGTCAGCGTACCCGGCGCCACCAGGACCGATATCGGTGCGGTATCGCCGCCCACCCGGCCGGTCTTGGACGCCCCGCCCGGCGGGGCCCCAGGCTGGGCGACATGAGTGGACGGACGATCGCGCTGGTGACGGGCGCGAACAAGGGAATCGGGTACGAGATCGCGGCGGGCCTGGGCGCCCTCGGCTGGCGCATCGGCGTGGGCGCGCGGGATCGCAAGCGCCGTGACACCGCGGTGGAGAAGCTGCGCGCGGCCGGGGCCGACGCGTTCGGTGTTCCGCTCGACGTGGCGGACGACGCGAGTGCGGCCGCCGCGGCCGAGCTGGTCGCCGACCGCGCCGGAGGGCTCGACGTCCTGGTCAACAACGCCGCGATCACCGGCGGCATGCCGCAGACGCCCACGACGGTCGATCCCGCGACCGTACGGGCGGTCGTGGAGACCAATGTGATCGGGGTCGTCCGCGTCACCAACGCGATGCTGCCCATGCTGCGCGGATCGGCGTCGCCGCGGATCGTGAACGTCTCCAGCAGCGTCGGCTCGCTCACGCTCCAGACCACGCCCGGCATCGACATGGGCCCGGTTCCGGTCGCGTACTTGGCGTCCAAGACCTTCCTCAACGCCGTCACCGTCCAATACGCCAAGGAACTGAGCGGCACCGGCATCCTGGTCAACTCCGCCTGTCCGGGCTTCACCGCCACCGACCTCAACGGCTTCCGGGGCGTGCGCACGCCCCGCCAGGGCGCGGCGGTCGCGATCCGCCTCGCGACCCTGCCCGACGACGGACCGACCGGTGGGTTCTTCGACGACGGGGGCGCGGTGCCCTGGTGACGGGCGCACCCGCCCCTGGGGTCCGCCGGTGAGCGGACCGGGCCGGGGCGGGCCGGCGGGCCGGCGGGCCGGCGGGCCGGACCGCGGGCGCGCATTCCCGGCGCGGCCGGGTGGTGCCAATCGGGGCCCCCGCGGGCCGCGCCCGGGGGGAGATGCGGCATGTCCCTGCCACTTGCGGGCGAGGGACACGGGTCCGTGGGCACACTCCTCCTGCGTCCCCGGCCGCCCGCGGGCGCGCGTCCCCGACCCGAGCACGACCCGAGCTAGGAGTGTCCCCCGTGCCCGACCGCCTCTCCGCCGCCCAGCCGTACGTCCTGGGCCTGTTCCGCATCGTCGTCGGCCTGCTCTTCGCCTGCCACGGCGCCGCTTCCCTCTTCGGCGTCCTCGGTGGGGCGCACGGCGGCGGCACCGTGCCCGTCGGCTCCTGGCCGGGCTGGTACGCCGCCGTGATCCAGCTCGTCGCCGGTGGGCTGGTCATGCTCGGTGCCGGTACGCGTGCCGCGGCCTTCCTCGCCTCCGGCTCGATGGCCTACGCGTACTTCGTCGTGCACCAGGAGAAGGCCCTGTGGCCGATCCAGAACGGCGGCGAGTCGTCCGCGATGTACTGCTGGGCCCTGCTCCTGCTGGTCTTCACCGGCCCGGGCGCCTTCGCCCTGAGCAGCCTGTTCGGCTCCCGCGGCACCGCCTCGGCGGCCGGGAACACCGGGGCCGGGCACCGCACCGGCGCCGCGGACAGCGACGACGCCGGGCGTCCTCGCGCCACCGCCGCGGCCTGACCGCCACCGCACCCGACCGGGCCACTTCATGTGGCCGGTGGGACACGCCCCTGCCCCGGACCGTGCACGGTCCGGGGCAGGCCCGCGCACGGCGGCTGCGCGCAGCGCCGTTGTGGACTTCCGTGGCCGCCGGGCTCCGGCCTTGGACGATCTCACGAAGGCGGCCGTCCGGCGCCGGGCGAATTCCGTGCCGTCGCACCGTCGCCTTCGCGGGCCGCCCTTGGTTGACTGGCTCCCACGATCACCGGGTGCGGTGCGGGCGGCTCCCTCCGGTCCCGGGATCGGTCGAAAGAGCGAGCAGCCCCTGCCCGCCGGTCGCGGTGCCGGGGGGCGGGGGCTGCGGCGTGCCGGGCGGGCCGGGGCCCTCGGTCAGCGGCCCTCGGTGATCTGCGGCGCCGGCTCGTGCCGGTAGGCGGCCGCGGTCTGGGCGGCGCCGAAGTTCTGCTGGACGAACTTGTCCCAGGAGCCGTCCTTGACCATCTTGCCCAGGGCGTCGTTGATCTTCTTCTGGAGCTCCTTGTCGCCCTTCTTCAGCCCGATGCCGTAGAACTCGTTGCTCAGGTTGAGGTTGGCGAGCTTGAACTTGCCCACGTTCTCCGGTCGGGCGGCGTATCCGGCCAGGATGGAGTTGTCCGTGGTCAGCGCGTCGAGAGTGCTGTCCTGGAGGGCGACCAGGCACTCCGAGTAGCCGCCGAGCTCCAGCATCTCGGCCTTGGGCGCGAGCTTGGCCTTGACGTTCTCCGCGGAGGTCGAGCCGGTGACCGAGCAGAGCCTCTTCCTGTTGAGGTCCTCCGCCTTGGTGATCTCGTTCTCGGTGGACCGGATCAGCAGGTCCTGGTGGGCGACGAAGTACGGGCCGGCGAAGTCGACCTTGGCCTTGCGCTTGTCGTTGATCGAGTAGCTGGCGACGACGAACTTGACCTCGTTGAACTGGAGCATCAGCTCGCGGTCGGAGCTGAAGACCTGCTTGAACTCGATCTGCTCCGGCTTGTAGCCGAGCTCCTTGGCCACGTAGGTGGCCACGTCCACGTCGAAGCCGCTGAACTTGCCGTCCTCGCGCAGCCCGATCCCCGGCTGGTCGAACTTGATGCCGATGGCGATCTTCCGCTGCTCGGCCTCGTTGTCTGCACCGCAGCCGGAAACGGTCAGAGCGAGGACGATCACACCAGCGACCGCACCGGCCTTGGAGAGCTTCATGGGGACTCTTTCGAATGGAACGTGGTCAAGCCGTACTCCGCAGGAAGCTAGGAGGGCATGAGGACAGCGTCACTAGATCTGAGGAAGATTTGAGCATCACGATCTGGCAAGGCGTGGAACCTCCCCCGGAACCGGCTCGTGACCAGGAAGGATTGCACATGAGTGACGAGGTGTCGGCGGCAGAGCTCTTCGACCGGCTCGGCGCGCGGTACGAGGACGCCTTCGCGGACCTGCCGGGGCAGCACGCGGCCCTGGACTGGCTCACGGCCCGGCTGCCCGCCGGGGCGCGGGTCCTGGACGTCGGCAGCGGCACCGGCCGCCCGGTCGCGGCCCGGCTGGCGGCCGCAGGCTGCGCGGTGACCGGGATCGACGTGTCGCCGACCATGGTCGACCTGGCCCGCGAGCGGGTGCCGGGGGCCGACTTCGAGCTGGCCGACGTACGGACGTACACCCCGCCGGACGGCGGCTTCGACGCGGTGTGCGCGTTCTTCCCGCTGCTGGTGATGAGCCGGCCGGAGGTGGAGGAGTCGCTGCGGCGGATCGCGCGGTGGATCGTGCCGGGCGGCTACTTCGTGATGGCCACGGTTCCCGGGGACATCGAGGACGTGGAGATCGAGTGGATGGGCCACCGGGTGCGGGTGAGCAGCCTGTCCGCGGAGGACTACGTGCGCCGGCTCGACGAGCTGGGCCTGGAGGTGCTGCACACCGAGCGGTCGACGTACCAGCCGGCGAGCGAGACCGCCGGACCGGAGGACCATCTGTTCTGCTACGCGCGCCGGCGCTGATCCGGCCGGCCGGTGGCCGGGATCGTTCGCCGGATCCCGCCGCCGCACCTTCCTCGTGGCAGCATGAACGGGCAACGCTGCCACGAGGAAGGGGAGTTCGGTGACGGGCATCAGCAAGGGCCTGGCCAGGGTCGAGGTCGCGCTGCGGTGGGACCCCAGCCCGGCCGGCACCCCCGCGCACGACCTCGACCTCGTCGCGGCGGTCTACCCGGTGGACGACGCGTACGGCACGCCCGCCTACGTGGTGCACTTCGGGCGCCGCTCCCCCGACGGCACGGTCACCCTGGACCGCGACAGCCGTACCGGGCAGGGCTTCGGCTTCGACGAGGTCATGACGCTGGAGCTGGACCGGATGGATCCGGCGCTCGGGCGGGTGGTGGTGGGCGTGGTGATCCAGGACGAGGACCGGCGGAAGTCCTTCGGCGACGTCGGCGGGACCGCCGTACGGATCCGCGCGGGCCACGACGAGCTCGCCACGGACGATCTGACGGGCGTGGCCGGGGCGGGCGCGGCGGTCGTCGCGGAGTTCACCCGGGAGGAATCGGGGGTGTGGGTCCTGCGGCCGGGGGTGCGCGGGTTCGACGCCGGTCCGCAGGAGTTCGTCGAGCTGATGGGAGCCGCCGCTTCGGACCGGGCGGCGGGCGCCTCCTGAGGGAGGGCCCGCCGCCCGGTCGCGGCGGTGCGCTGCCGTCGTCCCCACGGGGCAGCGCGGGCAGGCCGCCGTCCGGTCATCGGTGACGGCGTCCTGCCGGTTCAGGGGGCCGGCGTCGGACCCAGGGCGGGAAGCACGCAGGCGTCGACGAACCGGACCAGGTAGTCGGCGTCGGCATGCCGCCCGTGCAGGAGGGGGCTGATCCGCAGGACGCCCAGCAGCTGGGCGGCCAGGAACTCCACGGCCGGATGGTCGGCGGGGATCTCCCCGCGCTCGACGGCCCGGTCCACCATGGCGCCCAGGGCGGCGAGTTCGGGTTCGACGAGCGCCTCGCGCAGGGCGCCCTGGAGCTCCTCGTCGTCCAGGACGGCGTGGCCGAGGGCCTGGGTGAGCCGGGTGTCGCGACCGGAGGTGCCGGCGGTGATCCGCGCGGCCTCGCGCAGGTCGCCGGCGAGGGAGCCGGTGTCCACCGCGACCAGGCTCCGGTCGCGGCGCGCGGAGCGCAGGGCGGCGGCCACCAGGCGGGGCTTGGTCTGCCACTGCCGGTACAGGGTGGACTTGCCGCAGCTGGCGCGGGCGGCGACGCCCTCCATGGTGAGCGCCTCGTACCCCTGCTCGCGGAGCTCGTCCAGCACGGCGTCGAAGAACTCCTGCTCCCGCTCCGGGGTGATCTTGGAGCGGCGCGCTGTGGTCATGGGCGTGACTTCCTGGCGTGCTGCGGATGGCCGGCGCGGCGGTGCCGCGTCCCCTGGACGGCAGCCTACCGGAACGGCGACGTATCGGTACAGCCGCGTATCGATACATTGTCGTATCGATACGCGGCCGTACCGGTCACTGGTCGCCGGGCGGGGGCGCCGGCGCTCGGTCCCCGGCGGGCCGGACGGTGCGGGGGCCGGCGCAGCGCACGCCGTAGGCGCGGACCCGCTCGCGCAGCGCGCGGTCCGCCGTGACGACGACGCAGTCACCCCCGGCATGGGCGGCGGCCAGCTCCACGATGCGGTCGTCGCCGCTGCCGGGGGCGGCGTCGACGTGCACTCCGGGCACGGACGCCACGCCCCGGGCGGCGCCTTCGACCACGAGGATGATCTCCTCGTCGGCGCCCCGGGCGGCCAGTCGGTCGCGCAGCCGCTCGGCGGCGCCGCGGCGGTCGCGCCACCAGCCGTCGGGCACGGAGCCGACGACATTGGCGGCGTCGACGATCAGTACGGTCATCGCCCCAGTATGGGTGGCGGGGTCAGGGTGAGTGGAAGACCACCTCCGGATCGGCGGCGCTCGGACCGGTCAGCAGTCGCTGGGGGATGCCCTTGAGGTGCTGGTCGAAGAAGGCGGCCACGTACGCGCGGGTGATCTGTACGGAGCGGGTGCCGGACAGCGGGGAGTCCGGGTCGTCGATGCCGAGCTGCTGCCCCAGGTAGGGGGTGTCGGTGAAGGCGAAGTGGCCGGTGCCCTTGACCGTGAGCCAGCGCTTCCAGCCGTCGAGCCGGCTCCAGGCCGTGCCCCAGCTCGGCTCCTCGGTCCCGGGCGGCCACAGGGCCGGGTCACCGCCCAGCATCATGAAGGGCCGGCCGTCCAGCCCGCGCTCGGGGACGGGCGTGAAGAACGTGCCGTCCATGTTGATCCCGGCGTCGACCCGGCGGTCCCCCGCCATGGTCGAGGCGGCCGAGGCACCGCCGATGGAGTGGCCGGCCATGCCGATCCGGCGGGGGTCGACGATCCGGGAGTGCCGCCAGACGGCCTCGGGGCCGGTGAGCTGGTCGAGGACGAAGGAGACGTCCTCGGCCCGGCCGTCCGACACCCGGCCGTACTGCTTCGAGGGGCCGACCTGCTCGCACGCGAGGCAGTTCAGCAGCCGGCCCCCGGGGAAGCTCGTCCCGTCCGACTCGTACGCGTGGTCGACGGCGGCGACGACGTAGCCGCGCGAGGCGAGGTCCTCGGCCAGGGCGGTCAGCGTGGTGCGCGGCACGGTGAAGCCCGGGGACAGCACCACCAGCGGGTGCCGGCCCGGCTGCGGCCGGGCGCCCTCGCGGGCGTACGTCCGGGTCGCGGCGGCCTGCTCGGCGGTGACCAGACCACCGGCGCCCGGCCACTTCGCGAGCAGCGCCCCGGCCTCGGGGACGGTCATGTAGGGGGCCGGCGCTCCGGTGCGGGGGCGGGCCGGGTAGTAGAGCGAGAGCATCAGCTCCCGGTCGGCGGTGGGCACCCAGGGGTCCTTGCGGGTCCGGTCGACCAGGTGCAGGGTGTCCCGCCCGACGGCCAGCGGCCCGGTGGGGCGCGGCAGTTCGAGGGCGACGCCCTTGCGGTCGGGCGCCGCGGCGGGCACCACGGCGGCGGCGGACGGTCCGGAGGCGGCGGACGGCCCTGAGGCGGCGGACGGTCCGGCGGCGGACGCGGCGCCCGACAGGGTCAGCGGGGCGGTCAGCGCGGTGACGGCGACGGCGGCTGTTAACGCACGACGGATGATCTTCTGCATGACCCGGACGTTAGCCGCCATTCGGGTGTCACCGCCTCAACCCACAGAGTGATCGCTCCTCCGCCCGCATGAGGAGATGGGGGATGGTGGAAGGGTGCAAGCGACGATCTCGACGGGTGACGTGTTCGGTGCGCCGTGCTGGGTGAGCCTGATGTCCCGGGACCTGGAGACCTCCCAGCGCTTCTACGGCGCGGTGCTGGGCTGGCAATTCCGCCACGGGAAGCTGGGGGAGACCTTCAGCGTGGCGGAGGTGGACGGGCTGCCGGTGGCGGGGATCGGGGCTCTCGCGGCGGAGATGGCCGCCACCACCGTGACCTGGACCCCGTACTTCGCGGTGGACGACGCGGACAAGGCCGTCGACCGGATCCGGGAGCGGACCGGCACGGTCGCGGTCGGCCCGCTCGCCCTGGGCGAGCAGGGGCGGGCGGCCCTGGCGGCCGACCCCGACGGTGCCGTGTTCGGGATCTGGGAGGGCCAGGTGCGCTCCGAGTGGCGGGTCGGGACGGGCCCGGCGCCGGCCTGGCTGGAACTGCGCACCCGCAACGCGTTCGACGCGGCGCTGTTCTACGGCGAGGTGCTGGAGTGGGCCACGGGCCGCCCGGACCGCTGCGAGGTGGCGTACGAGGAGGACAAGGTGGTCCTGCGGCAGGGCGGCGAGCCGGTCGCCCGGCTGTCCGGCCAGGCCCTGGAGCCGGCCGCCTTCGATCCGCAGGTCCGCCCCCGCTGGCACGTGCACTTCAGGGTGGCGGCGCTGGAGCCCGCCGTGGCGGCGGCCCTGTCCCTGGGCGGGCACCGGGCCTCGGCCGTGCACACCTCGGACCGGGAGCGGTGCGTGACGCTGCGGGACCCGGACGGCGCGCTCTTCGACATCACCGAGGGCGGGCGGGATTCAGCGGCCCCACAAAGGGAATAAGTGCGACATAAAGGGCCCCTCTTCCCGAGAAGGCGGGAATCATGACCACTCACTCCAGCCCAGCCATAGAGCACCACCCCGACCTCGCCGAGATGCGCTCCCGGTTCGAGCGGGCCACGATCACGCCGCGGGCCCAGGCCACCGAGGCCCTGGCCCTGCTCACGGGCGTGTACCTGGCGGCGTCGCCGTGGATCGTCGGGTTCCACAACCTCACGACGCTGACCGTCTGCAACCTGATCACCGGCATCGCCTACTGCCTGCTGATGGGCGGCCTGGGCTCGGCGTACGAACGCACGCACGCCATGGCCTGGGCGGCGTGCGCGATCGGCGCGTTCACGATCGTCTCCCCGTGGGTCGTCAGCGGGAACGTCGACACCATGCGGAGCGTGATCAGCAACGTCATCGCCGGCGTGATCGCCCTGTGCCTGGGGCTGGCCATGGCCGCCACGAGCGGCGACCGGGGCGCGGGCCGGGCCCGGCTGCGCGGCGGCGCGATGTGAGGCCGAGCCGGCGAAGCCCAGCGACAGGAAGCGGCAAGGGCCCCCGATCCGGGGGCCCTTGACCGTGCGGGGCACCGTCACCCGCCTGCCACCCCCGAATGGCGCAGCGGTGGAACCGGGCATGGAATGGAGTCGGACGTGCGCTTTCGGTAACCGCGCACGCCGGACGGAGCGTTTCCATGAGTAGTCCTGACCGACAACCCGATCACCCTGACCCTTCCGGTCCTCCCGCCGCCAACCCCGCCGTGGACACGGTCCTGTGGACCGCGGCGACCCACCGTCCGCTGGAGGACGTGGCCGCCATGGTGGACCTGCTCCAGCAGCCCGGCGGGGCTCCCGACGCGGCCGACGGCGCGCTGCGCGCCGCCGCCCTCGGGCGGCCCGTCGAGGACGTCGCCCGCCTGGTCGGCATCCTGGCCCCGCCGGAGCCGGAGCCCGCACCGGCGCCGCCCCCGCCCCCGCCGCCTCCGGCGTGGGATCCGGCGCCCGGCCCCGCGCCCGAGCCGCCCGTCGCCCCGCGGGCGCAGGAGCCCCGCCGGGACGACCCGGGGCGGGACGCCTCCGCCCTGGCTTCCGGCCGGGACGCGTCCGGCGGGGAGGCTCGCGGCCGGGACGCTTCCACCCGGGACGCCTCCGCCCGGCCGGACGGGGGCCGGGACGACGCCGCGCCGCGCGTCCTGCGCTGGTGCGCGGTGCTCGCGCTGACGCTGTGCGCCC
>NZ_JAJAUY010000152.1 GCF_020532625.1 Streptomyces antimicrobicus
ACCCGCGGGCCGCGCCCGGACCTGACGGTCCTGCCGCCGACGGCCCGCGGGGACGGCCGACCGGGTGACCCCCGGCGGCCGTCCGGGTGACACCGGTGCCCCCCTGGCGCCGCGTCAGACGTCCCGGCCGAGCTCGCACAGCAGCCGGCGGGCGCAGTCCCGCAGCCACGCGTGCGCCGGGTCGGCGTCGTGCCGGGGGTGCCAGGCCATGCCGAAGGGCAGCGTGGGCAGGTCCAGCGGGACCGTGAAGCAGACCAGGCCCAGCGCGTCCGCCAGGGGCACGGCCTGCCGGAGGAGCAGTCCCACCAGGTCGCTGTCGCGCAGCACGAACAGCGAGGCGGGGTGCGAACCCACCGCCCCGACCACCCGCCGGCTCAGCCCGAGCCGGGCCAGCGCCTCGTCGACCGGGCCCTCCAGCCGGCCCCGCCGGGACGCGACCAGGTGCTCCTGGGCGGCGAAGCGCTCCGCCGTGACCGGTTCCCGCAGGAGCGGATGCCCCGCCCGTACGACGCCCAGCATGGGCTCGTCCAGCAGGTGCTCGGTGCGGATCTCGGGCGCCCGGGTGTCCACCACGCCCAGTTCGAGGTCGGCCACCCCCTCCCGCAGGGTCGGCAGGTCCACATGGCTCTCCGAGAGGAACCGCAGCCGCACCCCCGGCGCCTCCCGCGACACGCGGCCGAACAGCGCCGATCCCAGCGCGGCGGAGACCGCGTCGTTGGCCAGGACCGTGAACGTCCGCGTCAGGGTCCGCAGATCCACCTCACCCCCCGACAGGAACACCGCCCGGGCCCGTTCCACGACCTCGCGGACCTCCGCGCGCAGCGCCAGCGCGTGCGGGGTGGGCACCATGGCGCGGCCCGCCCGCACGAGCACCGGGTCGCCCAGTGCCTTGCGGATCCGGCCGAGGGTGCGGCTCATGGCCGGTTCGGACAGGTGCAGCCGGGCGGCCGCGCCGGACACGCTCGACTCCTCCAGCAGCACGTCGAGGGCGACCAGCAGGTTCAGGTCGAGCTTCGATTGCGTCACGTGCATCTATACCTTGCAGAACTTGCACTGGAAAGCAGGACGGCCCCCACCCTACGGTGGGGGACACGACGACGGCCCCGCCCGGCCCGCACCGCGACCGCGGCACGGCCCGGCCCCCGCGTCCCTCTGCCGCGCCGCCGAGCGGCGCATCCCGCCCACCCGCTCCGAGGAGGAGCCGTGCCCACCCCTGCCCCGACGCGTCCGGACGCCCCCCAGGCGCCCGCCGCCCCGGCCACCGGCCTCACCCGGCCCGCCCTGCTCGTCCTGTGCGCCTGCGTCCTGGTCGCCCAGGGCATGGTCGCCGCCGTCAACCTGCTCATCCCGCAACTCGCGGCGTCCAGCCTGCACCCGACGGCCGGTCAGCTGCTGTGGGCGGTCGACGCCTACGTCATCGTCTTCGCCGCCCTGCTGATCCCCGCCGGTGCGCTGGGCGACCGGTACGGCCGCAAGGGCGCCCTGCTCACCGGACTCGCCCTGTTCGCCGCCGGCGCCGCCCTGAGCGCCCTCGCCGGCTCACCGGCGGTCCTGATCGCCGGCCGCGGTGTCTGCGGTGCGGGCGCGGCGCTGATCATGCCGGCCACCATGTCGATCCTGGTCCACCTCAGCGCCCCCGAGCGCCGCGCCCAGGCCCTGGCCACCTGGACGCTCGCCGCGGGACTCGGCGGCCTCGCCGGCAACGTGGGCGGCGGACTGGCCGCCGAACTCGCCGACTGGCGCGCCCTGTTCTGGGCCGTCGTGCCCCTCGCCGGACTGCTCGCCCTCGCCGCGGTCCCGCTCGTGCCGCGGATCCCGCGCCGCCGGGAGGCCGCGATCGACCCGCTCGGCGCGGCCCTGCTCACCGGCGCCCTGCTCGGCATCGTGCGCGGCATCATCGAAGGCCCGTCGTACGGCTGGACCTCCGCGCAGGTCCTGGCCAGTTTCGCGGTGGGCGCGGCGCTGCTGGCCGTGTTCGTGCTGCGCGCGCTGCGCGTGACGCGGCCGCTGTTCGACCCGCGCGTGTTCGTCTCACGCCGGCTGCGCGCCGGGACGCTGGGCATCGGCGCCGCGTTCTTCGGCCTGTTCTCCCTGTTCTTCGTCAACGCCCAGTACCTGCAGTACGTCAAGGGATTCTCGCCGGCGCGGACCGGCTTCGCGATCGTCCCGCTGACCGTGGGCATGGCCCTGGTCCCGCGGCTCGGCGCCCGGCTGCAGGACCGGTTCGGGCCCCGGCTGCCGGTCACCGCGGGGCTGGCCGTGATCGCCGCCGGGCTGTTCCTGGTCTCCACGGCCGACGCCGGCACGCCGTACCCGCTGTACGCCGTCCACCTGCTGGTGCTCTCGGTCGGCACCGGCCTGTGCGCGCCCTCGCTGACCCTGAGCGTGGTCGCCGAACTCCCGCCGCGCCAGGCGGGGCTGGGCTCCGGCCTGAACACCGCGGCCCGGGAGGTCGGCGCCGCCCTCGGGGTGGCGGTGGTGGGCACGATCCTGGCCTCGCACTTCCACGGCACGCTCCAGGACCCCGCCCACACCGCCGCCTTCACCACCGCCATGTCCACGGCCCTGCGCGCCGCGTCCCTGACCGTCCTGGCCGCCACGGTCGTGGTCGCGGTCCTCCACCGTCCCGGCCGCCGCGAAAGAACGGACACCCCGGCGGCGGCCTGACGGACGGACCGGCCTCAGGACAGGGGCGCCTTGCTCCGCAGCACCGCGAGGAACTCCCGCATCCACGCCGGGTGGTCCGGCCAGGCCCGGGCCGAGACCAGGGTGCCGTCGACCACCGCCTCGCAGTCCTCGTACGCCGCGCCGGCCGCCTTCATGTCCACGGCGAGGGCCGGGTACGCCGTGACCCGGCGGTCCGTCAGGCCGCCGGCCGCGGCGGTGATCAGCGGGCCGTGGCAGATCTGCGCGACCGGCTTGTCGGCCTCGGTGAAGGCGGCCAGGATCCGCCGCACCTCAGGGTCGTTGCGGAGGTACTCCGGGGCCCGGCCGCCCGGCAGCACCAGGGCGGCGTACCGACCGGGGTCCACGTCGGCGAAGGCCACGTCGGCCGGCCAGGTGTACCCGGGCTTCTCGGTGTAGGTGTCGAAGCCGTCCTCGAAGTCGTGCACCACGAACCGCAGTTTCTTGACCGACGGGGCCGCGACGTGGACCGCGTACCCCTCCTCGCGCAGGCGCTGGTAGGGGTAGAGGACCTCCAGCGACTCCGCCGCGTCGCCGGTCACGATCAGGATCCGCACTGCCATCGGCTGCTCCCTGCAGGGTCGTCCGCTGTGTGGGGCGGCGCCCCGCCGCGGCGGGGGCCGACGGCCACCGTGCCCGGGCCGCGGGCCGCTGCCAAGAGGGCCTGCCTGCAGGGTGCACGGACCGAACATCCGTGCTTCCGACACATTCCCTTCATCTGTACGGCACATGACAATGTGAGCCTCGCTCTGCCACTGACATCCCGCCACATCCCCGGGCGGGAGCGGTGCGGGCATCAGAGGTGAACCCCCACATGGCCAGACTCTCGCGCTCCGCCCCCTGGGCGGCCGGGCTCACGGCGGCCACCGCCGCCGCCCTGCTCCTCGTCCCCGCGCAGGCCTCCGCGGGCCGGCCGGCGGCCGCCGCACCGGCGACCACGGCGCAGGCGGCCGCCGCACCGGCGCCCGCCGCCCGGGCCGGCACCGTCGCCGACTACTACGCCCCCGCCCAGGGCAAGACCGGCCCCGCGCTCAAGGCCGCGCTGCACGACATCGTCAAGAACCAGTCGAGGATCACCTACGACCAGGTCTGGAACGCCCTCAAGGTCACCGACCAGGACCCGAACAACCCCGCCAACGTAGTCCTGGTCTACTCGGGCCGCTCCCAGTCCAAGTCCACCAACGGCGGCGGCGCCGACGACTGGAACCGCGAGCACGTCTGGGCCAAGAGCCACGGCGACTTCGGCACCGCCACCGGCCCGGGCACGGACCTGCACCACCTGCGCCCCGAGGACGTCACCGTCAACAGCACCCGCGGCAACAAGGACTTCGACCGCGGCGGCAGCCCCGTCGCCGAGGCACCGGGCAGCTTCACCGACGCCGACTCCTTCGAGCCCCGCGACGCGGTCAAGGGCGACGTCGCCCGGATGCTCCTGTACATGGCCGTCCGCTACGACGGCGGCGACGGCTTCGCCGACCTGGAGATGAACGACCGGGTGAACAACGGCTCGGCGCCCGCCTTCGGCCGGATCAGCGTCCTGAAGGAGTGGCACCGGATCGACCCGCCCGACGCCTTCGAGCAGCGCCGCAACCAGGTCATCCACGACCTCTACCAGCACAACCGGAACCCGTTCATCGACCACCCCGAGTGGGTCGACCAGATCTGGTAGCCGCCCACTGCCGCAGCAGCCGCTTGTCGGGCTTGCCCCGGGAGGTCAGCGGCAGCGCGTCCTCCCAGAACACGGTCGTCGGCCGGTGGAAGGACGCCAGCGTCCTGGTCACCCGGTCGCAGGCCTCCGCGGCCGGCCGGTCCCCGGGCAGGTACCCGGGGGCCGGCACCAGGAAGGCGCAGACCTCCTCACCGGTCAGATCGCTGTGCCGGCCGACCACGGCCGCCTGCGCCACCGCCGGGTGCCCCGACAGCGCCGCCTCCACCGGCAGGCAGTGGACGTTGTCCCCGTCCACCATCACCACGTCCTTCACCCGGTCCACCAGGTACAGGTACCCCGCCGCGTCGACCCGGCCGAGGTCACCGGTGCGCAGCCAGCCGTCGCGCAGCACGTCGGCCGTCAGGGCGGGCTGGTTCCAGTAGCCCGACATCATCGCCGCCGACCTGGTCCACACCTCCCCGGTGGATCCGGGCGGCAGCACCCGCATCCCGTCGGCGTCCCTGACCTGGACCTCCACCCCGGCCGCCGGCCGGCCCACCGACGCCAGCAGCTCCGGCCGGTCGGCGAGCGCGACCTCGTGGTCGGCGGGGGAGAGCCGGGAGATCACCGAGGCCTCCGTCATCCCGTAGCCCTGCCGCCACGTGACGCCCCAGCGGGTGACCGCCTCGCGCAGCCGACCGGGGTCCACCGGCGAGGCGCCGTACGAGACCGCCCGCAGCCCGGGGATCCCGTCGGTCGTCGCCGGGTGGTCCAGCAGCCGGTACACCATCGACGGCATCAGGTACGTCGAGACGGGCGCGAGGCGGCGGCAGGCGGCGGCGAACTCCGGCGGGTCGAACCGTTCGAGGACCTCGACCCGGCCGCCGGCCCGCAGGTGTTCCAGGCAGCGCCCGCCGGCCCGGTCCGCGAGCGAGGTGACCGAGAGGTAGACGGAGCCCGCCGCCTCCGGGCGGTCCACCGACCGGGCGGCCAGCGCCGCGTAGGTCGAGGCCACCCCCTTGGGAAGCCCGGTCGTCCCGCTGGTGTACAGCACCCGGGCGATGTCGTCCTCCCGCGCCCGGACCGGCACCGGCACCGGATCCCGGGCCGCGGCCCGCGCCACCAGCTCGGCCAGGCTCAGCCGGGGCGCACCGGTGTCGGGCACCGGCATGTCGTGGACGACCAGGCCGGGGCGGCAGTCCTGGAGCAGGAACTCCAGCCCGTACGCCGACGGGCCGCCCACCACCTGGGTCAGCCGCGCGCCCAGCACGTGGGCGGCGATCCGCACGAGCAGCACCTCGGGCCGGTTCCCGGCCACCACGCAGGCCAGGCCCGAGCCGCGGCCCACACCGGCCTCCGCCAGCGCACCGGCCAGCCGGTGGACGTCGTCGAGCACCTCGGAGAAGGTCAGCACCGGCGGCCCGGCGCCGATCGCGGGCTTCGCGCCGTACCGCTCGAACGCCCCGACCAGTTCTGTGACATACCGCGCGGCCATGCCACGCCCACCGCCTCTCCGTACCCTCGCCGCGACCGTACACCGCGCGGCGACCGGGCCGGGCATCATGGCGGGACGACGGCCGAATCCCGTGCCCGCTGCGGCCCGGCGGCGCCCCGCCCCGCTCGGGGCGCCCGTCAGGCGATGATCGCGTCGAAGAACAGCACGGCCGCCGCGAAGGCGCCCCCTCCGGCGAGGAGGCCGGTGGCGAGGACGGCGCCCCCGAGCACGGTCAGCGCCGTCGCGGCGACGGCGGCGAGCACCCCGAGCAGCAGGACGACGGCCGAGCGCTGACTGAGGAGGGACGGAGACGGGGAGGGGGACGGCTGGGGCTGGGACTCGGACTGGGGCTGCGGCTGCGGCACGGTCGGCTCCTGGAGGTCGGGGCGAGCAGGGTAGGCGGCGGGGCCGCGTCCCGGTGTGTCGTTGGTGTAGGCCGCCGCCCGCGCCGGCCCCCCGCCCGGCCCGCCGTGAGCTGGATCACATGCGGTCACCCGCTCCGGAAGCGGGGGACGTTCGGCCGGCCCCGCCTATGAGGAAGGTCGTGAGGCGATACGCAGGAACCGCCCAGACCGCCGTGACGCAAGGGAGCGGATGTGCCGACTGAGCTCGAAGGCGAGGGCATCGCCGTCCGTCCCCCGCTGCACAGGACCCAGCTGGCCGACCCGGCCGCTCCGCACCTCGCCGCCGCCGTCGGGGCCGGCGAGGACGCCGAGGACGCCGAGCGCCGGGCGGCGCGCCTGCTGGCCGACGCCCGGATCGTCGAGGTGCTGCGCGCCGACGGCTTCGCCGGCCCGCGCTACGACCGCTTCGTCGAACGCCTGACCGGCTACGGCTGGGCCACCATGGTCAAGTGGTGCGCCAGCGGCGAGATCTTCCGCCGGGCGTTAGCCGCGGGCCGCCCGGTGCCCCGGCACATGATCGTGGCCGACTGGTCCCAGGACGACCGCCTGGAGGTCTCCACGGACAGCGTCATCGACGGACTGCTGGTCTTCCGGAGATACGGACTGGTCGAGGGCCGGTGGGACCCGGCGGGAGGGGCGAACCTGACGACGTACTACATGGGCGCCGTCATCCGGGCGTTCACCCCGGTCTACCGGACCTGGTACGAGGACCGCCGGACCGGCCAGGCCGAACTGTGCCGGCCGGGCCGCGAGGAGGACGGGGACGGCGACCCGATGGCCGCCATCCCCGACCAGCGCGCACCGGACCCGTACCAGTGCGCGGCCGTGCACGACGAGATCCGGCGCCTGCTGCCCCGGCTGACGGACCCCCAGGTCCGCGAGGGCCTCGGCTGGTACGCCGTCGGATGCACCCAGGCGCAAGCCGCGCAACGCGTGGGGCTGACCCGCAAGGCGCTGGAGCGCCGCACCCACCGGCTACGCACCAGACTGAACGACGACGGTGGGCGGCAGCAGGAGCCCGGGGAGGGAGCAACACGATGAGCCCGCGACGTGAGGAAGCCGTGGACCCCCTCGTCCCGCCCGCCACGGCGGCACCGGCCGGGGCCGCCGACGAGGACCTCGACTTCGAGGCGCTGCTGGACGCCTCCAGCCTGGGCGCGCCCCAGGTGACGGCGGTGCTCGGGCTCACGCCCGAGCCGGTCCGGCAGCGCATCGCCGAGGCCGCGGCCCGCCCGGATCCGGGGGAGACCGGGCGGGCCGAGGACCGGCCGGTGCCTCCGGCGACCGCCGCACGCCCGGCTTCGGCCGAGGTGGCGCCGCGGCGCGAGGGCGCGGTGGCGCGGTGGCAGCCGGCCCGGGGGCCGGCCGTCCCGCTGCTGTTCGCCCACCGCTCGTTCCTGATCCACCTCGCCGTGCCGGGCACACTGGGGGGGACCCGGTACGACCGTCCGCCGCCGGGGGGACTGCGCAGCTGGCGGGAGCGGGACGGCGAGTACGAGGTGCTCCGGGCGGACGTCCTGGCGTGCCTCTACGAGGACCCCGCGGCGGGCGCCCTGCTGCGGCTGACGGTGCGGCTGACGTACCGTCCGTGCGACCCGTACGCGGTGGAGGCGGTGTTCCGGTGCGGCGTGGACGAAGTGGCGTGGGTGTTCGCGCGGGAGCTGCTGGCGGAGGGGCTGCGGGCGAGAGCCGGGGCGGGGGACGTCTCCGTGTGGAGCGACGACGCCGACGTGCGGCAGGACACCCGGCGGACCTTCATCGAGCTGCGCCCGCCCGAAGGAACGGCCCTGGTCGCGCTGCCCAGCGGTGAGGTGGCGGCGTTCCTGGACGCCTCGGAGCGCATCGTGGCGTCCGGCGCGGAGGAGGAGCACCTCAGGCGCAGGCTGGAGGAGCTGGAGGAGGAGTTCAGCCAGCTCACGGCGTCGCCGGGCAGCAAGGACTGACCTGCGCGCGGCCGTTTCGGACGGGTAGGTTCCGGACAAGTTCGCGCGTCCGGTCCGCCGTGGCGGTCGGCGGGTTGTGGTGGGGGAGGGGCGCGTGGGGCGCCCGGAGGCGGGCGGGGTGAGGGCTCGCCGCAGGGGCGGACGGGCCGAAGGTCCTCGGCGGTGGCCGGATGCCAGCCGTGGGGCAGCTGGCCGATATGTGACCCGTGATATCCGTTTTGACGGTTTCCGTAGCGCGACGGCAATGTCCGTACGCTACGGTAACTTCGCTGTCCGTCACAGCGGTGTCGCGATCGGCGTCCGATCGGCGCACCCGAGGCGACCCCCCTCTGCCATTTCCCGTTCAGGGCCCTGCCCTGCGCGGTTCGCCATGGAGGGCGAACGACATATGAGCAACACCCCCGTCACCAGCCGAATAGAGGCCTTAGGGGCCTACCTCCCGGCCACCCGGCAGACCACCCGTGAACTGTCCGCACGCACCCCCGGTCTCGGCGACGTGGACATCGAGCGCATCACCGGTGTCGCCGAGCGCCGGGTCCACGACCCGCAACCGGGAGCCGGGGAGGACTCGTTCGCCATGGCCCTGGCCGCCGCCCGCGACTGCCTGGCCGTCTCCCGCCACGAGGCCGGCGACCTCGACGTCGTCGTCTCGGCCTCCATCACCCGCTTCACCGACGGCGGCCGCTTCACCTTCGAGCCCTCGTTCGCCGGACAGCTGGCCCGGGCCCTGGGCGCACGCTCCGCCATCCACTTCGACGTCTCCAACGCCTGCGCCGGCATGATGACCGGCGTCCACCTCCTGGACCGGATGATCCGCGCCGGCATCGTCCGTACCGGCATGGTCGTCAGCGGCGAACAGGCCACCGAGGTGGCCGAGACGGCCGCCCGCGAACTGACCGACTCCTACGACCCGCAGTTCGCCTCGCTGTCCGTCGGCGACTCCGCGGCCGCCGTCGTGCTCGACCGGTCCACCGACCCGGCCGACCGCATCCACTACATCGAGCTCATGACCTGCGCGGAGTACGCCCACCTGTGCATGGGCATGCCCAGCGACCGCAGCCAGGGGATCGCGCTCTACACCGACAACAAGAAGATGCACGACCGCGAACGCCTCAAGCTCTGGCCGCGCTTCCACGGCGACCTCCTGGCCAAGAACGGCCGCGACTTCGCCGCCGAGGCCTTCGACTACGTCATCCAGCACCAGGTCGGCACCCGCTTCATCGACTACGCCAACCGCACCGCCGAGGCCGAGTTCGGCACGGCGATGCCCGCCTCCCTCGCCGTGGTGGAACGATTCGGCAATACGGCCACCACCTCGCACTTCCTGACCCTGCGCGAGCACCTCAAGGCCGGCACCGCCCGCCGCGGCGCCAAGTTCCTCCTGGTCCCCGCCGCTTCCGGGGTGGTCACCGGCGCCCTGTCCGCCACCGTCACGAACGTGGGGGTGTGATCCGCATGGGCATCGTCATCACCGCCGCCGGTACCGCCGCGCCCACCGCCTGCGGCGCCCCGGCCTCCACCGTCGACCTCGCGGCCCGCGCCGCCCGCGACTGCCTCGCGCGCGCCCAGCTGTCGCCGTCCGCCGTCGGCATCCTCGTCAACGTCGGCGTCTACCGCGAGTCCAACACCTTCGAGCCGGCCCTCGCCGCCCTCGTCCAGAAGCGCATCGGCATCAACCTGGACTACATCGCCGACCCCGAGCCGGCCGCCGGGTTCTCCTTCGACCTGATGAACGGCGCCTGCGGCGTCCTGAACGCCGTCCAGGCCGGGCAGGCGCTGCTGGAGACCGGCAGCACCGAACGCCTCCTGATCACCGCCGCCGACGTGCACCCCGGCGGCGACGCCCGCCGCGACCCGCACTACCCGTACGCCGACCTGGCCGGTGCGCTCCTGCTGGAACGCAGCCCCGACCCGGACGCCGGCTTCGGACCGGTGCGGCACTACAGCGGCAACGGCCCCAGCGACACCCACGGGTACCTCGACACCGCCACCATGGGCCGCGAGGGCCGCACGACCGTCACCGTCCGGCGCTCGCCCGGCCACGCGGCGCGCCGGGCCGAACTCGCCGCCACCGCCGTCGCGGACTACGCCGCCCGGTACGGGCTGGACCTGGAGCGCACCTGTGTGATCGGCCCGCAGGCCGGGGCCGACGTCGTCACCGGCGCACCGGTCCCCGGTGCGGGCCCCGACAGGGCCGCCGCAGCGGGCACCGACGCGGGCGCCGCAGCGGGCACCGACGCGGGCGCCGCAGCGGCCGCCGACGCGGGGGAGCCGCACACCGCCGCCCCCGTCCTCGGCTACCTGCGCGCCCTGGCCGCCCCGCAGCCCCGCCGGCACGACCAGCTGCTGTTCGTCACCGCCGGCGCGGGCCCCACCGCCGCCTGCGTCAGCTACCGGCCCGAGGCGTGGTGACCCGCATGAACACCACCACGACCACCACGACCGCCACCACCGACGCGGCCACCGGCCCCGCCGCGCTGCCCGCCACCCTCACCGGACTGGCCGACCTCCTCGAACACAACGCCCGCCTCTTCCCGGACAAGCCCGCCGTCGTCCACCCCGACGGCCGGCAGCCCGACGGCATGCCCCGCTACCGCACCGTCACCTACGGGCAGCTGCAGCAGGACGTCGCCGAACTCGCCCGCGGCTTCGCCCACGCCGGCATCACCAAGGGGACGCGGACCGTCCTGACGGCCCCGCCCGGACCGGAGCTGTTCGCCCTGGTCTTCGCGCTCTTCCGGACCGGCGCCGTCCCCGTCGTCGTCGACCCCGGCATGGGCGTGCGGCGCATGCTCCACTGCTTCCGGGCCGTCGGCGCCGAGGCCTTCGTCGGACCACCGCTCGCCCAGCTGGTGCGGGTCCTGGGGCGGCGTACGTTCGCCCAGGTCAAGACCCCCGTCACGCTCGGCCGCCGCCGGCTCGGCCGCGGCCACACCCTGGCCTCGCTGCGCCGCGCGGCCGGTCGCCCGGCGCAGCCCCCCACGGACCCCACCGCGGCCGCGGTGGGCGGGGACGACCTGCTGATGATCGGGTTCACCACCGGCAGCACCGGCCCCGCCAAGGGGGTCGAGTACACCCATCGCATGGCCCTGTCCATCGCCCGGCAGATCGCGGCCGTCCACGGCCGCACCCGCGCCGACGTCTCCCTGGTCACGCTGCCGTTCTACGGCGTCCTCGACCTCCTCTACGGCTCCACGCTCGTCCTCGCCCCGCTGGCCCCGGCCGCCGTGGCGCAGGCCGATCCGGTGCTGCTGGTCGACGCGTTGCGGCGGTTCTCGGTCACCACCGTCTTCGCCTCGCCCGCGCTGCTGCGCAACCTCGCCGACCACCTGAGCGCCACCGGCGCCCGGCTGCCCGACCTGCGCTGCGTGGTTTCCGGCGGCGCCCCGGTGCCCGCGGGGGTCGTCGCCACGCTGCGCGCCGTCCTGCCGGACCCGGCCCGGATCCACGTCACGTACGGAGCCACCGAGGTCCTGCCCATCACCTCCGTCGAGTCCGCCGAACTCCTCGCGGACACCTCGGCGGACAGTGCCCGGGGCGCCGGGACGTGCGTCGGCCGGCCCGTCCCCGGCACCCGGGTCCGCATCCTGCCGGTCACCGACGGACCCCTCGCCCGGATCGCGCCCGGCCCCGGCCTGCCCACCGGTCAGGTGGGGGAGATCGCCGTCTCCGGCGCATCGGTCAGTGCCCGCTACCACCGCTCACCCACCGCCGACGCGCGCCACAAGACGTACGAGGAGCGGCCCGACGGCCCGCCCCGGCTCTGGCACCGCACCGGCGACCTCGGCCACCTCGACGAGGACGGCCGGCTGTGGTTCTGCGGCCGGGTCTCCCAGCGGGTGCGCACCGCCCACCAGGACCTGCACACCGTCCGCTGCGAAGGCGTCTTCAACGCCCACCCGCAGGTCCGGCGCAGCGCCCTGGTCGGTGTCGGCCCGGTCGGCGCGCAGCGCCCGGTGGTCTGCGTCGAGACCGCCGACGGGCCCCTCGACTGGGAGCAACTCGTCGCCGAACTGCGGCAGATGGCGGCCGCCCACGCCCCCACCACCGCCCTGGAGGAGTTCCTGCCCCACCCGGGCTTCCCCGTCGACGTCCGGCACAACGCCAAGATCGGCCGCGAGCAGCTCGCCCGCTGGGCCGAGCGCCGACTCGCCCCGCCCGCACCGCTGCTCTCCCGGGAACGGGCCGCCCGGATCGTCCCCCTCGCGGGCTGGGCGTACCTCGTCGGCGGTGCCGTCTGGGCCGCCACCGTGGGCGTGCCCGACGTCCCGGTGCTGCGCCTGCTGTGGTGGGCCGACGCCGTCCTGAGCACCGCCGGGCACGCCGTCCAGATCCCGGCGGCCCTGCCGCGCGGCGCCGCGGCCGGCCACGGCCGGGCGGCCACCGCCGCACTCACCATGCTCTACGGCGCGACCTGGTGGCGGACCCTGTGAACGTGCTGATCACCGGCGCCACCGGATTCCTCGGCGGCCACCTCGTCGACGGCGCGCTGCGCGAGGGCCACCGCGTCCGCGCCCTGGTCCGTCCCGGCAGCGACACCGCCCGGCTGCGCGCCCTGCCCGGCGTCGAGCTGGTCACCGGCGACCTGGCCGACGCCGGCTCGCTGCACCGCGCCGCCGAGGGCTGCGACACCGTCCTGCACAGTGCCGCCCGGGTCGTCGACCACGGCAGCCGGGCCCAGTTCGAGCAGGCCAACGTGACCGGGACACGGCTGCTGACGACCGCCGCCCGCGCGGCCGGGGCGCACCGCTTCGTGTTCGTGAGCAGCCCGAGCGCCCTGATGGGCGTGACGGACGGGGACCGGCTCGGCATCACCGAGGCCACCCCGTACCCGGTGCGGTTCTTCAACCACTACTGCGCCACCAAGGCCGCCGCCGAACGGGAGGTGCTCGCCGCCGGTACGGCCGGCTTCACCACCGTGGCGCTGCGCCCGCGCGGCATCTGGGGACCGCGCGACCACGGCGGCTTCCTGCCGAAGCTGGTGGCGGCGATGCGCGCCGGCCGGCTCCCGGACCTGTCGGGCGGCAAGCGGGTGCTGGTCTCGCTGTGCCACGTCGACAACGCCGTGGACGCCTGCCTGCGGGCCGCCACGGCGCCCGCCGGGCGCGTGGGCGGGCGGGCCTACTTCGTGGCCGACCGCGAGGTCACCGACCTGTGGGCCTTCCTCGCGCAGATCGCGGACCTGCTGGGCTGCGCCCCGCCCGGCCCGCGGATCCCGCTGCCGGCCGGCCGGGCGCTGGCCGCCGCGGTGGAGACCCTGTGGCGGCTGCGGCCGGGACCGGCTGCGGCCGGACCGCCGCTGAGCCGCTACACGATGGCGCTGCTGACCCGTTCCACGACGTACGACACCACGGCCGCCCGCCGCGACCTGGGCTACGCGGCCCCGCGCAGCCGGGCCGAGGGCCTGCGCGACCTGCCCTCCTGGATGCCCGGGCCGCAGCCGCGCCGCACGGCTCGGCCCGCCGCCCGCACCGCTACCGGCACCGGCGCCGTACGGACCGACCGAGGGGACACCCCGCGATGACACTCCTTCAGCCCCCTGCCGCCGGCCCGTACCGGCGGCCGGTGTCACCCACCGAACGCCTCTACCTCGCCGCCGGGGACCCGCGCGGCGCCATGGCCCTGCGGATCGTCGTCGAGGGCCGCGGACTGCCCGACCGGGCGCTGCTGGAGGCGGCCCTCGCCCGGGCCGCCGGGTCCTGCCCCGGCTCCCGGCTGGTCCGCGACGGCGCCACGTGGGTGGCCGCAGGCCCCCCGCCGCGGGTCCGGCTCGCCCCGGCGGTCACCGCCGGGCCCGCCCGGCGCGGCGAGCGGCCCGGCTGCGAACTGGTCGTGGTCCGGGGAGCCGACCCGGACCGGACGAGCCTCGTCTTCAGCGCCTCGCACGCCGTGATGGACGGGCACGGCGCGCTGACGTGGGTGCGGGAGGTCTTCCGCGCCCTGCGCGGCGAGGACCCCCGCCCGGCGCACGGCCGCCACACCGACCAGGACGTCCTGCGCGCCCACGCCGCCCGCGCCCGCC
>NZ_JAJAUY010000153.1 GCF_020532625.1 Streptomyces antimicrobicus
GGTGCGGGCCGCCCGGCCGAGGACGGCCACGGCGACGCGGGCAGCGGCGACGCCGGCCGCGCCGTCGCTAGGCCGGGCCCGGTTGGGTGGGCCAGAGGCGGGAGCCGGTGAGGCGGTCGCCGAAGACGTCGTCGGGGTTGGACAGCACGCAGTTCTCCAGCGACAGGCAGCCGCAGCCGATGCAATCGGTCAAGTGGTCGCGCAGTCGCCCCAGTTGGCGGATCCGTTCGTCCAGGACGGCCCGCCAGTTCTCCGACAGCCGCGCCCAGTCCTCCCGGTTGGGCGTCCGTTCCTCCGGGAGCTGGCTCAGCGCTTCGCGGATGGTGGCCAGAGGGATCCCGACCCGCTGCGCGGCCCGCACGAACGCGACGCGGCGCAGCGCGTCACGACTGTAGCGGCGCTGGTTGCCGGAGGTCCGGCGGCTTCGGATCAGGCCTTTGGCCTCGTAGAAGTGGAGCGCGGAGACGGCCGCGCCGCTCCGCGCGGACAGCTGGCCGACGGTGAGTTCTTGGACCTTCTCGGGAATCTGCGGCACCCTGCCGAGCCTAACGGCCGCTCACGGCGGGCCGTTGACAGGGGCGGGGCCGCCACCCATGCTGAGCGCTGAGCAAGCGCTTGTTCCGTCCGCGAGAGGGAGTGGCATGGCCGAGCCGAGGATCTTCACGTCCGCCGAGGAGCTGCACGCCGGGATCGGCGAACCGCTCGGTCCGAGCGACTGGCTCACGGTCGACCAGAAGCGGATCGACCTCTTCGCGGACGCCACGGGCGACCACCAGTGGATCCATGTGGATCCGGCGCGGGCCGCGTCCGGCCCCTTCGGCCGCACCATCGCGCACGGCTATCTCACCCTGTCGCTGCTGCCCAGCCTGGTGCCGCAGGTCATGCGCGTCGAGGGCATGAAGATGGGCCTCAACTACGGCGTGGACAAGGTCCGCTTCCCGGCCCCGGTCCCGGTCGACTCGCGGCTGCGCGCCACCGCCGTGATCACCTCGGTGACCGAGGCGGCCGGCGGCGGCGTACAGGTGGCGGCGACCGTCACCGTCGAGCGGGAGGGCGGGGACAAGCCGGTGTGCGTGGCCGAGTCCTTGTCCCGGTACTACTTCTGAGGCCCTTCACCCGCCCGGCCCCGTCCGGGGCTTCCCCTGCGCCACGGCGGCCGGCGACCGCCCGCGCGCCCGCTACTTCTGCCGCGCTCCGACCATCCGCAGCACCAGGTCGGCGTAGAGCTCGCCGACCTCCTCCGGGCTGCGCCGACCGGCCGTGTTGAACCAGCGGGCCACGTCGATGCACAGCGACAGGACGGCCAGGGTGGTGCCGGGGACGTCGGGGACGTCGAAGTCCCCCGCCTCGACGCCCTCGGCGAGGATCCGCCGGACCGCCGCGTCGCTCTCCCGGCGCAGGGCGACGATCTCGGCGCGGTGCTCGGGGCCGAGGGCCTCCAGCTCGTACTGCACGACCCGCGCGGTCGTGTGGTGGGCGGCGTGCCAGCGGACGAACGACCGTACGGCCGCGGCGAGCCGTTCGGCGGCGCCGCCGGGGCCGTCGGCGGCGGTGGAGAGGATCTCCAGGGCCTTGTCGTGGCCGATCCGGCTGATCCGGTGGAGCAGCTCCTCCTTGGTCCGGTAGTGGATGTAGAGGGCGGCCGGGCTCATCCCGGCGCGGCTGGCGATGTCCCGGGTGGTGGTGGCGTGGTAGCCGCGTTCGGCGAAGGCGTCGACCGCGGCGACGAGCAGTCTCCGGGCGGCGTCCGGGGTGACCTCCGACCACGGCTGGTAGCCGCCGGGCTCCTCGGTCTCCTCCGCGCTGTGCATCGCTCGCTCACCCTCTCGCCGTGTGGAAGGGCCCACTGTACCGGAGGGTGAGCAAGCGCTTAGGCGTGCTACGCCTTCGGCTGGAAGGGGTCGTAGTCCACCATGATCTTCTCCATCCGGGCCTGGTCGACCCGGCTGACGATCTGACCGGCCTCCTGCCGGTCGCGGACCACCTTGGCGAGGGTGAACGCCGAGGTGGTGAGGTAGAGGACCGCGACGGCGAGGAAGGCCCGCACCCACGCGTCCGTCTCCAGGTTCCAGATGCCGATCGCCACCGCGCCGAGCGCGAGGGCGAAGGAGGCGACGGCCTGACCGTAGTACGCCGTCGTGTTCTGCTGCTTGACCGGTGTCTCGTTGAGGGGCATGGGCCCAGCATCGGGCCGCCCCGACCGGCCCGCATCCGCGCTCGTACTCAGGTCAGAACGCCGAAACCCCTGTGTACGCGCGGCCGATGAGCAGTTTCTGGATCTGGCTGGTGCCCTCGTACAGGGTCATCACGCGGGCGTCGCGCAGCAGCTTGCCGACGGGGTACTCGTCGATGTAGCCGTAACCGCCGTGCACCTGGAGGGCGTTGTTCGCCGCACGGACGGCCGCCTCGGAGGCGAAGAGCTTGGCGGTCGAGGACTCGGTCGCGAACGGCCGCCCCCGGTCGATCAGATCGGCCACGCGCCAGGTCAGCAGCCGGGCCGCGTCCACGTCGACGGCGATGTCCGCGATCAGCTCCTGGACCAGCTGGTGCCCGGCGATCGGCCGGCCGAACTGCTCGCGCTGCGTCGCGTGGGCCACGGCCGCCTCCAGCGCGGCCCGGCCGAGGCCCACGCAGCCGGCGGCGACCGACATCCGGCCCTTGGCCAGCGCCGACATCGCCACGGAGAAGCCCTTACCGGCCGGTCCGAGCAGGGCGGAGGCGGGCACCCGTACGCCGTCCAGGACCAGTTCGGCGGTCGCCTGGCCGCGCAGCCCGAGCTTGCCGCGGACCTCCCGGCGGGTGAGGCCCGGGGTGTCGGTGGGCACCAGGAACGCCGAGATCCCCGGTGGCCGGGGGCCTCCCCGGTGCGGGCGAACACCAGGGCCAGGTCCGCCCAGGTGCCGTTGGTGATGAACATCTTGGTGCCGGTGAGGACGTAGTGGCCGCCGTCGCGCACCGCGCGGGTGGTGAGGTTCGCCGCGTCGGAGCCGGTGCCGGGCTCGGTCAGGGCGAAGCAGCCGAGCGCGTCGCCCGCGCACAGCCGGGGCAGCCAGGCGCGCTTGTGCGCCTCGCTCCCCCAGGTCGCGAGCGTCTTGGCGACCAGGCCCAGGGAGACGGACAGGATGCCGCGCACGGCGGAGTCGCCGCGGCCGAGCTCCTCGGTGACCAGCACGTACGTGAGGTGGTCGCCGCCGGAGCCGCCGTACTCCTCGGGGACCGTCAGGCCCAGGAAGCCCAGCGCGCCGAGTTTCTTGACGATGCCGCGGTCCACGCGCTCGGCGCGGTCCCACTCGGCGGCGTACGGGGCGATCTCGCGGTCGGTGAACTCGCGGGCCAGCTGGCGGACCGCGCTCTGCTCCTCGCTGAGCTCCAGGTTCATGAACGGCCCACCCTCGCTTTATTAGCGGTGCTAGTTTTTGCCGGGCAGCCCCTACTATGTGCCGCATGGCCAGACCGCGCAAGCCCCTCCTCAGCCGCGACCGCATCGTCGCCGCGGCCGGCCGACTGGTGGACGAGGAAGGGCTGGAGGCGCTGTCCACCCGGCGGCTGGCGGCGGCGCTCGGGGTGAGCGGACCCTCGCTCTACAACCACTTCCGCACCAAGGACGAGATCCTGGACGCGGTCGCGGACGCGGTGAGCGCGCGGGTGGACCTGGCGATGTTCGAGCCGGACGATCCGCGCGACTGGCGCACGGCGCTGCACGACTGGGCGCACTCCTACCGCGACGCGCTGGCCGACCACCCCCACCTGGTGCCGGTGCTGGCGCGCGGGCCGGGGCGGCGGCCGGCCGGACTGCGGGTGGCGGACGCCGTGTTCGGCGCGATGACGGCGGCCGGCTGGCCCCCGGCCCAGGCCACCCGGATCGGCGCGCTGATGCGGTACTTCATCCTGGGCTCGGCGGTCGGCTCGTTCGCCGGCGGTTTCGTGGACGACGCCGCGGCCTACGACCCGGCGGACTACCCGCACCTGGGCCAGGCCCATCTGCTGGCCGAGCGGCGCGCCGAGGTGGACGAGGGCGCCTTCGAGGCGGGGCTGGCCGCGCTGCTGGACGGCCTGGCGCTGCAGTTCGAGGCGGTGCGGCGGGAGGCGGGGCGCGGGCGGCGCCCGGACGTGGGCCCGGGCGCCGCCTCCCCTGGCCCAGTCTGACGCAAGCGGGCCCGGGTCTGGAGTACTTTTTTAGAAATTCTCTCTACATACGACGCCTACGACGGGAAGACCACCAGCGACCGGCCGCCCTTGCCCGCGAGCATCGCCTCGAAGGCCGCCGGGATGCCCTCCAGCCCGATCCGGTCGGTCACCAGCGCCCCGAGGTCCAGCCGCCCCGCACGGACGTGCTCGGCCAGCACCGGCAGGTCACGGGCCGGGTCGCTGTTGCCGTAGACGCACCCGGTCAGGCTGCGGGCGAAGTGGAAGATCTCCAGGGCGTGGAAGCCGACCTGCTGCTCCTTGCCGCCGATGCCCACGACCACGGTCCGGCCGCCGCGCCGGGTGCATTCCCAGGCGGTGCGGATGGTCGTGGCCCGGCCCACGCACTCCACGGCCACGTCCGCGCCGTGTCCGCCGGTCAGCGCCCGGATCTCCTTGGCCGTGGTCTGCGAGGCGAGCAGGAACTCGGTGGCTCCGGCGGCGCGGGCCAGTTCCTCCTTGGCCGGGGACACGTCCACGGCCACGATCGGCCCGGCCCCGGCGATCCGGGCCGCCTGCAGGGCAGCCAGGCCCACCCCGCCGGCCCCGAACACGACCACCGACTCCCCCGCCCGGACCCGGGCGCTGTGGTGCACGGCGCCGAACCCGGTGAGGACGGCGCAGCCCAGCAGGGCGGCCTCGGCGAGCGGGATGCCGGGTGGGGCGGGCAGCACGCAGCGCGCCGCGACGACGGTCTCCTCGGCGAACGCGGCCACGTTCAGGCCGGGGTGGAGCTCGCTGCCGTCGGCCCGGTGCGCGTGGACGGCCCCCACCCCGGTCAGGGCGTCGGCGCAGAGCCACACCTCGCCGAGCCCGCAGTAGTGGCACTGCCCGCAGGACGGCGCCCAGTTGAGGACGACCCCGTCGCCGGGGGCGACGTGGGTGACGCCCTCGCCGACGGCGAGCACGGTCCCGGCGCCCTCGTGGCCGAGGACGGCGGGAACGGGCACCCGCATGGTCCCGTCGCTGAGGGACAGGTCGGAATGGCAGACCCCGGCGGCGGCGAGTTTGACCCGCACCTGCCCGGGGCCGGGCTCGGGCAGGACGATCTCCGCTATCTCCAGCGGGGCTCCCACGGCGGGCAGGACGGCGGCGCGGACCACGATGCTGACTCCTCGGCGGTCGGACGATCGGGCGATCAGAACTGCAGGGACTTGGTCTGGAGGTACTCGGCCAGGCCGTGGGGACCCAGTTCGCGGCCGATGCCCGACTGCTTCCAGCCGCCGAAGGGGGCGAGCGGGTTGAACCGGCCGCCGTTGATGTCCACCTGGCCGGTCTCCATGCGGCGCGCGAAGGCGACGGCGCTGTCCTCGTCGGCCGCCCAGACCGCGCCGCCGAGGCCGTAGACGGTGCCGTTGGCGATGCGCAGGGCGTCGTCCTCGTCCTCGTAGCGCAGGATCGCGAGGACCGGGCCGAAGATCTCCTCCTGGGCGACGGTCATCTCGGGCGTGACGTCGGCGAACACGGTCGGGGCGACGTAGTAGCCCTTCGGCCGCGGCGCCTGCGGCCCGCCCACCACCAGCCGGGCGCCCTCGGCGATGCCCTTCTCTATGTAACCGCGCACCCGGTCGCGCTGCTTGGCGTTGACCAGCGGGCCCAGCCGGGTGCCCTCGGCGCGCGGGTCGCCGAGCGGGTAGCGGGCGACGGCCTCCGCGGCGAGGGCGACGGCCTCCTCGTACCGGTCGCGGTGGACCAGCATGCGGGTGAGCGCGTTGCAGCTCTGACCGGAGTTGTTCATGACGTGGCCGACGCCGGTGGCCACGGCCTTGGCGAGGTCGGCCCCGGGCAGCACGACATTGGCCGATTTGCCGCCCAGCTCCAGCGCGACGCGCTTGATCGCGGCGCCGGCGACGGCCCCGATCCGCTTGCCGACGGCGGTGGAGCCGGTGAAGGAGACCAGGTCCACCCCGGGGTGCTCGGCCAGCGCCTGGCCGGCGACCGGGCCGGTGCCGGTCACCAGGTTGAACACCCCGGCCGGGATCCCCGCCTCGTGCACGGCCTCGGCGAAGAGCTGCGCGGTCAGCGGGGTGTCCTCGGCGGGCTTGAGGACGATCGTGCAGCCGGCGGTGAGGGCAGGGGCCACCTTGGCGACGATCTGGTGCAGCGGATAGTTCCACGGCGTGATCGCCGCGACCACGCCGACCGGCTGCATCAGCACCGTGGAGCTGCCGAGCCGCTCCTCGAAGGCGTACGTGGCGCCCAGCTCGGCGTACGAGCCGGCCACGGCGACGGGCGCGCCGACGTGGACCGCCTCGGAGAACCCGAGCGGGGCGCCGAGCTCGGCGGTGATCGTGTGCGCGAACTCGGCCTTGCGGGCGAGCAGCACGTCGCGCAGCGCGCCGACCAGGGCGGCCCGCTCGGCGGGCGGGGTGGCGGCCCAGCCGGGGAAGGCGCCGCGCGCGGCCCGGACGGCGGCGTCCACGTCCTCGGCGGTGCCCGCCGGGACCTCCGCGATCACCTGCTCGTCGGCCGGGTCGACGACCTGGATGCGGTCGGCTCCTGAGGCGGGCACCCACGCACCGCCGATGTACATCCCGTCGTGGGCCTTCATGGCATTCCTCCCGAGCAAGCGCGTCCGCGGGGACCTCGCCCGCCACCCTACAAACGAGCGGCGGTAGGTTTCTGCGGCGCGGTCTCAGATGATGCCGAAAAGCATCCCCGCCGCGAGCACCACCAGGGAGGTGAGGGCGGCCCACTTCACGGTGAAGCGGGTGTGGTCGCCGAACTCCACCTTGGCCATGCCGACCAGCACGTAGACGGCGGGGACCAGCGGGCTGGACATGTGCAGGGCCTGCCCGACCAGGGAGGCGCGGGCGATCTCCAGCGGGGGGACGCCGTGCGCGGCGCCGGCCTCGGCGAGGACCGGCAGCACGCCGAAGTAGAAGCCGTCGTTGGACATGAAGTAGGTGAGCGGCAGGCTCAGCACTCCGGTGACCAGCGCCATGTGCGGGCCCAGGCCCTCGGGGATCGCGCCCACCAGCCAGTCGGCCATGTGCTTGACCATGCCGGTGCCGGTGAGGACGCCGGTGAAGACGGCGGCGGCGAAGACCATGCCGGCGACGTTGAGGACGTTGTCGGCGTGGGCGGCGAGCCGGGCCTTCTGGTCGGGCATGTGGGGGAAGTTCACGGTGAGCGCGAGGGCGGCGCCGAGGAGGAAGAGCACCGGGATCGGGAGCAGCTCCATGATCATCGCGGTGAGCAGGGCGGCGGTCAGGGCCGCGTTGAACCAGTACAGGCGGGGGCGCAGGGTGTCCCGGTCGGGGTCGAGGCCCGGGGCGGCCGGGCCGGCCGCGTCCGCGGCGCCGGTGTCCCGGGCGGTGGCGGTGGCGGGGGCGGTGGCCATGCCGCTGCCGGTGGGCGGGCCGCTCGGGGTGGGGGTGCCGGGCCCTGCCGGGCCCGCGTGCGCGGTGGCCAGGGCCGGCGCCGCCGCGGTCGCGGGCGCGGTGGCGGCACCGGTCTCGGTCACGGGCGCGGGACCGGTCTCGGCGGTCTCCGCCACGGTCGCGGTCGCGGTCGTGGTCCGGCGCTCGGGTCGTGCCCCGTCGGCGTCCCCCGCCCCCGGCATGACCAGCGAGCCCACCCGGCGCCGCTCCCGTACGCCGAGGACGTAGGCCAGGACGAACACGAAGAGCAGGCCGACGGCGAGGGCCGGGATCATCGGGACGAAGATGTCACCGGCGTCGAGCTTGAGCGCGGTGGCGGCGCGGGCCGTCGGGCCGCCCCAGGGCAGCGTGTTCATGACGCCGTTGGCGGTCGCGGCCACGCCCGTCATCACCACGAGGCTCAGCCCGAGCCGCTTGTACAGCGGATACATGGCCGAAACGGTGATCATGAACGTGGTCGAGCCGTCCCCGTCGAGCGAGACGATCGCGGCGAGCACCGCCGTGCCGACCACGACGCGCATCGGGTCGGCCTTGCAGAAGCGCAGGATGCCCCGGACGACCGGGTCGAACAGGCCGACGTCGATCATCACGCCGAAGTAGACGATGGCGAACATCAGCATCGCGGCGGTCGGCGCGAGTTTGCCGACGCCTTCGACGACGTAGTCGCCGAGGTGGGCGCCCTTGCCGGCGAGGACGCAGAAGAGCGCGGGGATCAGGACGAGCGCCGCGATGGGCGACATTTTCTTCAGCATGATCAGGACCAGGAAGGTCGCGATCATGGCGAAGCCGAGGAGAGTCAGCATGCAGGGACGGTAGGCGCGGCGTCTTTACGCCAACAAGACGTCGCGCCGTGAGCAATACGAGCAAAACCCCAGGTCAGCGGCTCGTCACGAGAGTGGCGGGGGCGCGGCGGCGGCCGCTGGGGGCAGCGGTGCGACGGCCACCGGGAACCCGTTGAGCACGGCCGTGCCGGACAGCGGGTCGAGGAGCCGGCCGTCCAGGAGCTGGTTGACGTTGACCCCGGGGTCGGCGGCGGCCACCGACAGCCGGGTGCCGGGCCGGTCGTGGCCCCAGCCGTGCGGCAGGCTCACCACGCCCGTACGGACGGTGTCGGTGACCTCGACCGGCACGTCGAGGCTGCCGCCGTCGGCGGTGACGCGGGCCCGGCCGCCGTCGACGAGGCCGAGGCGGGCGGCGTCGGCGGGGTGGACCTGGAGGGTGCAGCGGTTGGAACCGCCGGTGAGGGCCGGGACGTTGTGCAACCAGCTGTTGTTGGAGCGCAGATGGCGGCGGCCGACGAGCACCAGGGCGCCGTCCGGGCGGCCGGCGAGCTCCTCGCGCAGCCGGGGCAGGGCGGCGGCGATCGGGGCCGGCAGCAGCTCGATCCCGCCGCTGCGGGTGCGCAGCACGTCCGGGATCCGGGGTTCCAGCGGGCCGAGGTCGATGCCGTGCGGGTGGGCGCGCAGCCGCTCCAGGGTGAGGGCCCCGGGTGCGGGGGCGGCGCCGAGCTGGTCGCCGTAGGGGCCGAGCCGCAGCATCAGGTCCAGTCGGCGTTCGGGGCCGTCGGAGCCGGTGAGCAGGGCGGCGAGGCGGGCCGGGTCCCGGCCGTGCAGCGGGGAGCCGGGGTCGGCGGTGGCCCGGTCCAGGGTCGAGCGGATCGCCAGGTCGTCCACGGCGGACGGCTCGGCGGAACCGTGGAGTCCGCTGACGGCGAGGACCAGCCGGGCGTGGATCTCGCACTCGTCGGGGCGGCCGTCCTGGAGCGGGACGGCCCGGGGGCTCCAGCGGACCTGGTTGCGTACGGCGAAGCCGTTGAAGGCGAAGTCGAAGTGCGGGCTCTGCGCGGGCGGCGGCGGGGGCAGGACGACGTGCGCGTGCCGGGAGGTCTCGTTCAGGTACGGGTCGACGCTGACCATGAAGTCCAGCCGCTCCAGGGCCGCGTCGAGCCGGTGGCCGTCGGGGGCGGAGAGCACCGGGTTGGCGGCGACGGCGATCAGCGCGCGGATCCGCCCCTCCCCCGGGGTGTCGATCTCCTCGGCGAGGGCGGCGAGCGGCAGCTCGCTCTTGACCTCGGGGTGACCGGAGACCCGGCTGGTCCAGCGGCCGAGGGCGAAGCCCTTGCCGGGCCCGGCCGGGCGGGGCGCGGGGGCGGTGGCGGAGAGCGGGAAGAGGGCGCCACCGGGCCGGTCGAGGTTGCCGGTGAGGATGTTGAGGACGTCGACCAGCCAGCTGGCGAGGGTGCCGTGGCGGGTCGTGCAGCTGCCCATGCGGCCGTAGACGGCGGCGGTGGGGGCGGCGGCGAGGTCCCGGGCGAGGCGGCGGACGTCCTCGGGCGCGAGGTCGCACGCGGGGGCGACGGCCTCGGGGGTGAAAGCGGCGAGGGCGTCGGGGAGTTCGGCCAGGCCGTGCAGGTGCGCGGCGAGCGGTCCGGGGTCGGCGAGCTTCTCGGCGAGGAGGGTGTGGGCCAGGGCCGCGAGCAGCAGGGCGTCGCTGCCGGGGCGGGGCGCGAGGTGGCGGTCGGCGAGGGCGGCGGTACGGGTGCGGCGGGGGTCCACGACGACCAGGGTGCCGCCGCGGGCGCGCAGGGCCTTGAGGCGGCCGGGGAAGTCGGGCGCGGTGCACAGGGAACCGTTGGACTCCAGCGGGTTGGCGCCCAGGAGCAGCAGGAAGTCGGTGCGGTCCAGGTCCGGCACGGGGATGGCGAACGGGTCCCCGAAGAGCAGTCCGCTGGAGACGTGCTTGGGCATCTGGTCGACGGTGCTGGCGGTGAAGAGGTTGCGGGTGCCGAGGGCCTTCAGCAGCAGCGGCGGGTAGAGGGCGCCGGCCATGGTGTGGACGTTGGGGTTGCCGAGGACGACGCCGACGCTGCCGGGGCCGTGTGCGGCGACGAGGGCCGGCACGGCGGCGGCGACGGCGGCGAAGGCCTCCTCCCAGCCGGCCTCCCGCAGCCGGCCGGCGCGGCGCACGAGCGGGGTGCGCAGCCGGTCGGGGTCGGCGTCGACGGCGCCGAGCGCGGCTCCCTTGGGGCAGATGAAGCCGCGGCTGAAGACGTCGTCGCGGTCGCCGCGGGCGCCGGTGACGGTGGTGCCCTCGATGGTGAGGGTGAGGCCGCAGGTGGCTTCGCACAAGGGGCAGATGCGCAGGGCGGTGCGGGGCATGGAACCCTCCCGGGGGTCCGGCGGCGGCGGGTCGTCCGGCGGTCGTCGTCCGGCGGTGGTCGTCCTGGGGGTGTGGTCCGGCGGTCGTGGTCCGGCGGTCGTGGTCCCGTGGTGGACGACGTACGTGGGGCGTGAGCATACCGACCGGTAGGGAGGGAGGGGAGGGGGTGGCGGGGGTGGATCGGCCGGGCCGTGGCGGGAGGTCGGGCACGGGCGGGTGGCGGGGCCCGGCGGGTGGCGGGGCCCGGCGGGTCGCGGGTGGTCAGTCCAGGACGCGGGCCAGGTACGCGTGCATCATGGCGCGGGTCTCGGCCACGATCTGCGGATCGCCCGCCGGGTCGGTACGGAAGGCCAGCCGGACCAGGGCGTCGGTGGCCTCGACGGCGACCAGGATCGCGCGGCGCAGGGGCGGTTCGGGGGTCAGGCCCAGGTGACCGCAGAGGAGTTCGGTCAGCCGGGCGGCGACCAGGAGGTTGGGGTCGGCGGCGGGGTCCTCGGCCGGGGGCGCGGGCACGCCGAAGTCGACGAGCGCGAAGCCGGGCACGGTCCGCTTCATGGCGAGGTACTCGTCCAGGACGGCGTCCACGACCGGGCGCCAGTGGGTGGCGGGCAGGGCCGCCAGACGGCGGCTGATGCCCTCGGCGTAGCGGTCGAGGTTGCGGTGGGCGAGGGCGTCGGCCATGGCGCGCTTGTTGCCGAAGAAGCGGTAGACGGAGCCGATGGGGACGCCCGCGCGGACGGCGACGGCCCGGGTGCTCAGGTTCTCGTAGCCGGTCTCGTCGAGGAGTTCGGCGCAGGCGTCGAGGATCCGGGCGAGGCGGTCGGCGCTGCGCTGCTGGACCGGGGTCCGGCGCAGGGAGTGGGCGTGAGGCACGGGGTCCATCATGCCGCTCCTGGGGCGGTGGGGGCAGGCCGGACGGAGCTCTGGCGGGGGGCGGGGTCGGGGCGGGGCGCGGGGCCGGGGTCGGGGTCGGGGCGGGCCGGGGCGGGGCCGGGTCGGCGTGGGGTCGGTTGGGGTCGGCGTGGGGGCGCGGGTCAGTTCAGGAGGAGGCCGATGCCTCCGAGGGTGTACGTGATCATCAGCGCGAGCAGCGGCAGTTGGCCGGCGACGGCGCGGTCGGGCGGGAAGAGGCGTACGGAGCGGTCGTGGGCGGCCACGACGCCGAGCACGTGGCCGGTGACGACGGCGGTCACCTGGAGCGCGGCGAGGCCGCCGGGACCCAGGGGCGGGGCGGGCGCGACGGCGTTGTCAGTGCCGAGTGCCATGCTTACCGTGCGTGGCCCTTCGGTCACCAGGAGGGAGAAGTAGTGGGCGACGAGATAGCCGAGGGCGATCGGCAGGAGTGAGTGCGCGAAGGCCGTGAGCGGGCGGGGGTGGGGTCCGCCGGCCAGCCGGGTGGCCGCCGCGCACAGGCAGAAGAGGGCGGCGACGAGGCAGACGGAGGCGAGCAGGCCGAGGGTGGCGGTGGGGGTGCGGCCGAGGGGCGAGGTCTGGACGGTGGTGATCCAGGAGGGGTGGTCGGAGAAGCCGTCGTAGGCGGTGGAGCCGAGCAGGACGCAGACGGTGGCGACGAGTCCGGGGCGCTCGGGCGTCGCGTCGAGTCCGTGGAAGGGGTTGCGCAGCACGAGCCGGCCGTCGTGGCGGCGGCCGAAGGGGGAGAAACGGGCAAGGAGGGTGGAGTACGCCTCAAAGGCGTCGCCCTCGGTGAACCAGCGCTCGCCGAACCGGGCGGCGAGCGCGAGCTGGACGGCGGCGTAGGCGGTGAGGGCGACCAGGAGGGTGGTGAGGGAGGCGGGGTCGGGCGAGACGAGTTCGAGCCAGGTGAAGCCGAACAGCCCCGCGGCGGCGGGCCGCAGGCCCAGCCCCGGCGGGAGGGGGCGGTGGACCGGGGGGTGGCCGCGGTGCGCCGTACGGGCCCGGTCGACCAGGAGGTGCAGGGTGCGCAGGGGGTTGAGGAGGCGCCAGACGGGGCCGAGGAGCAGCGAGGCGGGCACGAGCCCGACCCAGAACAGGACGTAGACGGCGCCGGGGCCGGGATTGCGCTCCGGATCGTCGGGGCCGAGGAGGAGGGAGGCGAGGAGGGCGAGCGCGGCGGCGAGGCCGAGGGCGCGCAGGGCGGTACGGGTGGCGGGGGCGTCGGCCGCGCGCTGGAGGGCGGCGGGCAGGGGTCGGCCGGAGCGGTCGCCGCGGAAGCGGGGGGTGGACCAGAGGAGGGCGAGCGCGAGGAAGGAGACGAACAGCGCGGTGAAGGCGCCGGCGAAGGCGTAGAAGGGGGAGATGGGCAGGTCGTGGGTGGAGCCCACGCCGTGGGCGAGCGGCTGGGGGGTCACCGGACGAGGAGTTGGGTCAGCAGGAGTCCCGAGGCGTGGGTCTCGACCTCGAAGAGGCCGGTGCGGTCCACGGTGAGGACGAGGACGGCCTCCCGGCCCGGCGGGAGGGTGAGTTCCTGGTCGTAGCCGTGGACGTGCAGGGTGTCGGCGCGGTCGCTGGTGACGCGCAGGGCCACGCGTTCGCCGCGCTTGAGCTCGGTGCGGCCGGGCGCGGGGGTCACCTTGCCCCCGCGCACGGCGACCGTGACGGTCCGATCGGCGGTCGGGGCACCGGCGCCCCCGGTGGCCGGGGCGCCGGTTCCCCCGGCGGGCGGGGCGCCGCTCGCGCCGTGGGGCGGCGCGCCGGTTCCCGCGGCGGGCGGGGCTGCCGTCGCTCCTGCGCTCTGCCCGGCGGTTCCGCCGCCACTCGGGGCGCCGGGGTCGGCGCCGGGGGCCGGGGCGGTGTGCTGGTGACCGCCCGAGGCAGCGGGGGTGGGGGGCGGGGCGGGGGCGGGGAGATCGGCCGTGGCCTCCACCGGCTTGCCGCCGACGGACCACACGGTGTGGTCGTCGGCGTAGAGCCGGACGGTCAGGGTGCGCCGCGCCCCCTCGGGGACCTGCGCCGCGGGGAGGTGGAACCAGGGTCCGTACAGGCGGGCCAGTTTGCGGCCGTCCAGCTCCAGATGGGCGTGCCCGGCGCCCGCGAGGGCGGCTCCGCCGGTGCTGTCGGGGGTGAAACGGAAGTTCTCCACGGTCAACTGGAGGTTCCAGCCGTCCTCGGTGTCGGCCCGGACCGCCAGGCCGACCCGGGGCGCGCCCTCGGCCGCGACCTCCCGCAGCCGGTGGCCCGCCGCGTCCGTGGTCTCCAGCAGCGATCCCACGCTCCCGCTGGCCTGCTCGTGGGTGGTCCCGGGCTTGTGGTGGGTGGTGGCCCGCCCCCCGCACCCCGCCAGCACCCCGGCCACGAGCACCACCCCGACAGCCCCGACCACCACCCGCCGCGCCCGCCCCGCGCGAGCGCGATCCACCCAGGCCGCCCC
>NZ_JAJAUY010000154.1 GCF_020532625.1 Streptomyces antimicrobicus
CGAGCCGAGCCGGCCGGTGGCCGGCGACGCGGCCGGCTGGTCCATGGAGGAACGCCTGTACAACCAGGTCTGGGGCATGTTCGAGGACCTGGCCCGCACCTCGGCGGCCTACCGCAGTGCCGTGGACTTCGCCGACGGCCGGATGGACCGCGAGCTCGACGAGGTCCTGTCCGATCCGCGGCACCGGCTGGGCGGCTCCGGCAACGCCGCCCGCGAAGCGGCGCAGGCCCGCCGCGACGAACTGGTCGCCCAGGCCAGGGCGGTCCTCGACCGCGACCTGGCCCAGCTGACCGCCGAGGCCGAGGTGGTCGAGCCCGCCCTGCCGGCCGCCTACGCCCGCTGGGACAACCCCGTCTGGCACGGGCACACGGCCCCCGAGCAGCCGCCCATGGCCGTGCGCCTGGGCGATCTGCACCTGCCCGAGCGTCCGGACCTGCGGATCCCGATGCTGGTCCGGTTCCCGCTGGAGCGGGGCCTGTGGATCGACAACGGCCGTACCGGTTCCGAGGCGGCCATGACCATGGACACCGACCGGCTGCGCCGCGTCGCGATGGACGCCGCCGTCGCCCATGTCGTGCGGATGCTGGCGGTCCACCCCGGCGGCCGGCTGTCGGTCCATGTGATCGACGCGGCGGGTGCGGGCGCCGCCTCGCTGGAGCCGCTGGTGCGGTCCGGGGTGCTGGCCGCGCCGCCCGCCGCGGGGGCGGCCGGGGTCACCGAGACCCTGGCGCGGCTGACCCGGCGGGTGGACCTGGCGCAGATGGCGGTCCGGGCCGGTGCGCCCGAGGAGCTGCCGCCGGACCTGGACACCTCGGACCAGCTGCTCGTCGTACACGATTTCCCGCACGGCTTCGACGACCGCGCGGTCACCCAGTTGCGCTACCTGGCCGACGAGGGGCCGGCCGTCGGGGTGCACCTGCTGATGGTGGCCGACCGTGACGAGGCCTCGGCGTACGGGCCGCTGCTGGACCCGCTGTGGCGGTCGCTGATGCGGCTCTCGCCGGTGCCCGACGACCACCTGGCCGATCCCTGGGTCGGGCACGCCTGGACCTTCGAACCGGCTCTGCCGCCGGCGGGCAGCCGGGTGCTGGACCTCGTACTGGAGCGGGTGGCGCAGTCGCGCGGATGACCATCGCCTGACCACTCCTTGGGGAACCCTTTACCTTTCGCGCCTTCGGCGGGTAAGCTCGACAGCGCGGAGGGGAGTATTCCTGCTTTTTCTGCGCGGCGTGCCCGTCAATACGGACCGTGACCGGTCCCGGGGCGCCGGCCCGGCGGCCGGTCCACGGCCCCCGGGTGGAAGAGACCTCCGGCAGCGATGACGCTGACCTTGTTGAGCCATCTGCCGGAGGCGTGAAAAGTGGACGTTTCGTTCACCGTATGGGCCCTGACCATCGTCGGTCTGTGCGTTCTCATCGGGGCCGATTTCCTCATCGGCCGCAAGCCCCACGACGTGTCGCTGAAGGAAGCCGGCACCTGGACGGTCGTCTGGATCGTCCTGGCCGCCCTCTTCGGCCTCGGCCTGCTGTTCTTCGGCAACGGCCAGGCCGCCCAGGAGTTCTTCGCCGGCTTCATCACCGAGAAGTCGCTGAGCGTCGACAACCTCTTCGTCTTCGTCCTGATCATGGCGAAGTTCTCGGTGCCCTCGCACCTCCAGCAGCGCGTGCTGCTCGTGGGCGTGCTGATCGCCCTGGTCCTGCGGGCGATCTTCATCGCGGCCGGCGCCGCGATCATCTCCAGCTTCTCCTGGGTCTTCTACCTCTTCGGCGCCTTCCTGATCTACACCGCCTGGAAGCTGATCCAGGAGGCGCGGGCCGAGGAGGAGGACGAGGCGTACGAGGAGAACCGCCTGCTGAAGTCCGTGGAGAAGCGGTTCGGCGTGGCCGACCGGTACCACGGCACCAAGCTCTTCATCCAGGCGAACGGCAAGCGCGTCCTGACCCCGCTGATGGTGGTCATGCTCGCCATCGGCACCACCGACATCCTCTTCGCCCTCGACTCGATCCCGGCGATCTTCGGCCTGACCCAGGACCCGTACATCGTCTTCACCGCCAACGCCTTCGCCCTGATGGGCCTGCGCCAGCTGTACTTCCTGCTCGGCGGGCTCCTCAAGAAGCTGGTCCACCTCAGCTACGGCCTGTCGGTCATCCTCGGCTTCATCGGCGTCAAGCTGGTCCTGCACGCGCTGCACGAGTCCGGTGTGCACGTCCCGGAGATCTCCACGCCGGTCTCCCTGGGTGTCATCTGCGGCGTCCTGGTGATCACCACGATCACCAGCCTCGTGGCCTCGAAGAAGCAGGAGGCGGCGCAGGCCGCCCAGGAGAGCGTCGACGCCTGACCGGCGCCGGACGCACGTCCGTCAGGCGGGGGCGGCCGCTTCGGCCGCCCCCGCCTCGGCGCGCACCGACCGGGGGTTGGTCTCCGGCAGGAGCGCGAAGCAGGCCAGACTGAGGAGCGCGATGCCGCTCAGGTACGCCGCCACGCCCCAGGGCGGCCCCGAGCCCTCGGCCAGGGCGGTCGCCGCGATCGGGGTCAGCGCCCCGCCCAGCACGCCGCCCAGGTTGTAGCCGACCGCGGCCCCCGTGCAGCGGATCCGCGGTGCGTACAGCTCCGGCAGGTACGCCCCCACCACCGCGAACATCGTCACCATGGCCAGCAGCGCGCCCACGAAGCCGACGGTCATCAGCAGCGGTTCGGCCGTGCGCAGCAGCGCCACCATCGGGAACATCCACAGCGCCGAGGCGGCGCAGCCGGCCAGGCACAGCGGGCGGCGCCCGTACCGGTCGCCCAGCACCGCGACCACCGGGGTGGCCGCGCCCTTGATCGCGACGGCCACCATGATGCAGGCCAGCGCCACCGTCCGGTCCACCTTCAGCCGCTCGGTGGCATAGGCCAGCGACCAGGTGGTCACGGCGTAGAACAGGGCGTACCCGACGGCCAGGCAGCCGCCGGTCAGCAGGAGCAGACGCCAGTGCCCGCGCACCACCTCCGCCAGCGGGGCCTCGGCGCGCCGGCCCTCCTCGGCGAGCTCCCGGAACTGCGGGGTCTCCTCCACCGAGCGGCGCAGCCACAGCCCGGCCAGGGCCAGCACGCCCGCCGCCCAGAACGGCACCCGCCAGCCCCACGCGGCGAACCGGTCCTCGGACAGGGTCGCGGAGAGCCCCAGCATCATGCCGTTGGCCAGCAGGAAGCCCACCGCCGGGCCCGCCTGCGGGAAGCTCGCCCACAGCCCGCGCCGCCCCTCGGGGGCGTGCTCGGCGGTGAGCAGGACGGCCCCGCCCCACTCGCCGCCGAGCCCCAGCCCCTGGAGGAAGCGCAGCAGCACCAGCAGCAGCGGGGCGGTGACCCCGAGGGTGGCGTACGTCGGCAGGAAGCCCACGGCGACCGTGGCCAGGCCCGTCAGCAGCAGGGAGGCCAGCAGGACGGGCCGGCGCCCGTACCGGTCGCCGACATGGCCGAAGACGGCCGATCCGAGCGGGCGGGCGACGAATCCCACGCCGAATGTGGCGAACGCCGCCAGGGTCCCGGCCAGGGCGGAGAAGTGCGGGAAGAACAGCGGCCCGAGGACGAGCGCGGCCGCGGTGCCGTAGACGAAGAAGTCGTAGAACTCGATGGCGGTCCCGGCGAGCGAGGCCAGGGCGAGGCGGAGCATCGAGGGCGCCTGGGCGGGCGCCGGAACGGGGGTGGAAACGGAGGAGTGATCACCGTGCATGAGGCACCCATAACCCCTTCCCGCAGGCCCCGGAGGGCCCGACGGCCAGCCTTGACCGGAAGGAGTGCACGGTAGCGCGGGGTTGACCGGCCGCCGCCGGGATCCCGCCACACGGCGACGGCCCGGTGCCAGGGCGCCGGGCCGTCGCCGCACAGGGCCGCGGGCGGGCCGCCCGCGGCCGCTACCAGCCGCGCTCGCGCCACTCGGCCAGGTGCGGCCGCTCGGCGCCGAGCGTGGTGTCGTTGCCGTGGCCGGGGTAGACCCAGGTCTCGTCGGGCAGTTGCCCGAAGATCTTCTCCTCCACGTCCGAGATCAGGCTCGCGAAGGCCTTCTCGTCGCCCCAGGTGTTGCCGACGCCGCCCGGGAAGAGGCAGTCGCCGGTGAACACGTGCGGGTGCCCGTGCGGGTCGTCGTAGACCAGGGCGATCGAGCCGGGGGTGTGGCCGACCAGGTGTCGGGCGGTCAGGGTGACCCGGCCGACCGTGACGGTGTCCCCGTCCTGGAGAGGCACGTCCGTGGGCACCGGGATGCCCTCGGCGTCCAGGGCGCCGGCGTAGGTCCGGGCGCCGGTCGCGTCGACCACCGCCTGGAGCGCGCCCCAGTGGTCCCCGTGCCGGTGGGTGGTGACGACGGACGCGATGCCGTCGTCACCGATCAGGGCCAGCAGGGTCTGCGGTTCCGCGGCCGCGTCGATCAGCAGCTGCTCGTCGGTGGCCCGGCAGCGCAGCAGGTACGCGTTGTTGTCCATGGGACCGACCGCGACCTTGGAAATCATCAGGTCCGTGAGTTCGTGCACGTCGGCGGGTCCGCCGACCTTGACCGCTCCGCTGTACGTCATGGAACCGATCCTAGAGCGGCGGGAGGGCCGGCAGGGGCCCGCCGGAGGTGGTCAGGGAAGCGCCCTTGTCGGCGCGGCCGGCGAGCCAGGCCAGCAGCTGGGCCGCGGTGCCGCGCACGGTCACGGCGACGTCGCCGGCGGAGCCGGTGCGCCAGGTGCGGCCGTCCTCGGCGACCAGCTCGGTCGGCGGCACCTCGGGGCGGCCGGACCAGCGGTCGGCCAGGAAGTCGATCTCGCGGCCGGTGAACTCCGCCGGCAGATCCGCCAGCTCGTAGCCGATGCCCAGGTCGACGTGGTGCAGCTCGACCTCGACGAGGCGGCGGAACGGCACGTTCGAGGCCAGGTCGGTGACTCCGTTGCGCAGTTCCACGGTGCGGGACCAGTCCTGCGGGACGCGCGTGGTGGCGAGGAAGGCCTCCGCGGAATTCCTGAGGTCCTCCAGCTGTTCCTCCAGAGGCCGGCCGGCGTCCCGGGCGATGTCGGCCTCCCGGGCCTCGGCGCTGGCGTACATGGGGCGTCCCTCGAAGACGTTCACGAGGGCGTCGGCGTTGCGGGAGAGGTGGGCGAGGACGTGCCCGCGGCTCCAGCCGGGAAGTCGTGACTCCTCGGCGAGTGCGCCGTTGTCCAGTTTCGCGACCGCGCTCAGCAGTCGGTCGGTGGCCTCACGTACAGAGTGCAGGTCGTGCACATGATCAGTCATGGGGCCGACCCTAGCCCGGCCACACGATCGGGTGAAGCGACCGGCCGAGTGCCGTAAATCGAATGCGCGTGCTATACGCTCGAAGCCGGAACCCATCGTCTGACTTCATCCGCTGCCGAGGTCGCCCCCCGGCCCCCATACCCGAAACGGCCGAGGGCCCGGTGCCCCCGCCATCCCGAGAAAGGTGCGGACCGGCGTGACCGACCGTCTCATCGTTCGTGGCGCTCGCGAGCACAACCTGAAGAACGTCTCGCTCGACCTGCCCCGCGACTCGCTCATCGTCTTCACCGGCCTGTCCGGTTCGGGCAAGTCCTCCCTGGCCTTCGACACGATCTTCGCCGAGGGCCAGCGCCGCTACGTAGAGTCGCTGTCCTCGTACGCGCGCCAGTTCCTCGGGCAGATGGACAAGCCCGACGTCGACTTCATCGAGGGCCTCTCCCCGGCCGTCTCCATCGACCAGAAGTCCACCTCGCGCAACCCGCGCTCCACGGTCGGCACGATCACCGAGGTCTACGACTACCTGCGCCTGCTCTTCGCGCGCATCGGCAAGCCGCACTGCCCCGAGTGCCGCCGCCCGATCTCGCGGCAGTCGCCGCAGGCGATCGTGGACAAGGTCCTCGCGCTGCCCGAGGGCAGCCGCTTCCAGGTGCTCTCGCCGCTGGTGCGCGAGCGCAAGGGCGAGTTCGTGGACCTGTTCGCCGACCTCCAGACCAAGGGCTACAGCCGGGCGCGGGTGGACGGGCAGACGATCCAGCTGTCCGAGCCGCCGACGCTGAAGAAGCAGGAGAAGCACACCATCGAGGTGGTCGTCGACCGCCTGACGGTCAAGGGGAGCGCCAAGCGCCGGCTCACCGACTCCGTCGAGACCGCGCTCGGCCTGTCCGGCGGCATGGTGATCCTGGACTTCGTCGACCTCCCGGAGGACGACCCCGAGCGCGAGCGGATGTACTCCGAGCACCTCTACTGCCCCTACGACGACCTGTCGTTCGAGGAGCTGGAGCCGCGCTCGTTCTCCTTCAACTCGCCCTTCGGCGCCTGTCCCGACTGCACCGGCATCGGCACCCGCATGGAGGTCGACCCGGAGCTGATCGTCCCCGACGAGGACAAGACGCTCGACGAGGGCGCGATCTCCCCATGGTCGCTGGGCCACACCAAGGACTACTTCCAGCGGCTGGTCGGCGCCCTCGCCGACGAGCTGGGCTTCCGTACGGACATCCCCTGGGCGGGGCTGCCGCAGAGGGCGAAGAAGGCCCTGCTGAACGGCCACCGCACCCAGATCCAGGTCCGCTACCGCAACCGCTACGGGCGCGAGCGCGCGTACACCACGGCCTTCGAGGGCGCCGTGCCGTTCGTCAAGCGGCGGCACTCCGAGGCCGAGAGCGACGCGAGCCGCGAGCGCTTCGAGGGCTACATGCGCGAGGTCCCGTGCCCGACCTGCGAGGGCACGCGACTGAAGCCGATCGTCCTGGCGGTCACGGTGATGGAGCGGTCCATCGCCGAGGTCTCGGCCATGTCGATCAGCGAGTGCGCCGACTTCCTGGGCCGGCTGCGGCTCGACGCCCGCGACAAGAAGATCGCGGAGCGGGTGCTCAAGGAGGTCAACGAGCGGCTGCGCTTCCTCGTGGACGTCGGCCTGGACTACCTCTCGCTGAACCGGGCCGCCGGCACCCTCTCCGGTGGCGAGGCCCAGCGGATCCGGCTGGCCACGCAGATCGGCTCCGGTCTGGTGGGCGTGCTGTACGTGCTGGACGAGCCGTCGATCGGCCTGCACCAGCGCGACAACCACCGGCTGATCGAGACGCTGGTGCGGCTGCGGGACATGGGCAACACCCTGATCGTCGTCGAGCACGACGAGGACACCATCAAGGTCGCCGACTGGGTGGTGGACATCGGCCCCGGCGCCGGTGAGCACGGCGGCAAGATCGTGCACAGCGGCTCGCTGAAGGAGCTGCTGAAGAACGACGAGTCGATGACCGGGCAGTACCTGGCCGGGCGGAAGACCATCGCGGTCCCGGACGTCCGGCGACCGGTCGACGGCGACCGCAAGCTGGTCGTGCGCGGCGCCAAGGAGAACAACCTCCAGGACATCGACGTGGCGTTCCCGCTGGGCGTGTTCACGGCGGTGACCGGCGTCTCCGGGTCCGGCAAGTCCACCCTGGTCAACGACATCCTGTACACGCACCTGGCCCGCGAGCTGAACGGGGCGCGGACGGTGCCCGGCCGGCACACCCGGGTGGACGGCGACGACCTCGTCGACAAGGTGGTCCATGTCGACCAGTCGCCGATCGGCCGGACGCCGCGGTCCAACCCGGCGACGTACACGGGCGTCTTCGACCACGTCCGCAAGCTGTTCGCCGAGACGATGGAGGCGAAGGTGCGCGGCTACCTGCCCGGGCGCTTCTCCTTCAACGTCAAGGGGGGCCGCTGCGAGAACTGCTCCGGCGACGGCACCATCAAGATCGAGATGAACTTCCTGCCGGACGTCTACGTCCCGTGCGAGGTCTGCCACGGCGACCGGTACAACCGGGAGACGCTGGAGGTGCACTACAAGGGCAAGTCCATCGCCGAGGTGCTGGACATGCCGATCGAGGAGGCGCTGGAGTTCTTCGAGGCGGTCCCGACCATCGCGCGGCACCTGCGCACGCTCACCGAGGTCGGCCTGGGCTACGTCCGGCTCGGCCAGCCGGCCCCGACGCTGTCGGGCGGTGAGGCGCAGCGCGTGAAGCTGGCCTCGGAGCTGCAGAAGCGCTCCACCGGCCGGACCGTCTACGTGCTGGACGAGCCGACGACGGGCCTGCACTTCGAGGACATCAGCAAGCTCATCAAGGTCCTCTCCGGCCTGGTGGACAAGGGCAACTCGGTGATCGTCATCGAGCACAACCTCGACGTCATCAAGACCGCCGACTGGGTCATCGACATGGGCCCGGAGGGCGGCTACGGCGGCGGCCTGGTCGTGGCCGAGGGCACGCCGGAGCAGGTCGCCTCGGTGCCGACCAGCCACACCGGCAAGTTCCTGCGGGAGATCCTGGATCCGGACAAGTTGAGCGACGCGGCGAATGCCGGCAAGGCCCCGGCCAAGCGGACCGCCCGCCGGCCGCGAGCAGCATCCAAGAAGTGAGGGCGGGCGTGCCGTGGGCGGCATTCCCGCTGATGCGGGGACGGCATCCGCTGCGCGCCCGAGACCTCCCGGCGGACCGGCCCACCCCCGCTGGTGCGAGGGACGGCGCGCCGGCGCGTGCGCCACGTCCCGCGCGGTGACACCTCACGCTGTCGCCGCGTGAGAACGACGCACGGGGCGGCGGGGACCGGCCGGTCGCCGGGCCGGGGCGGGGCTACGAGGCCACGACCACGGCCCGGCGGCTGACCGAGGCGTCCGTCAGGAAGGCCAGCAGGGCGTCCGCGACGTCCGCGCGCGGGATCGTCCGGGCCCGGGGGAGCGGCTCGCCCACCGCGCGCCGGTACACACCGGTCCGCCGGCCGTTGGTGAGCTTGGGCGGGCGGACCACCGTCCAGTCCACCGGGCTGGCGGCCAGCACCGCCTCCATGTCCGCGAGGTCGGCGTACACGTCCCGCAGCGCCCGCCGCAGCAGCGGCAGGAACACGCCGCGGGTGAAGAAGCCGTCGGTCGGGGCGTCGGGGCCCACCGGCGCCGCGCTCACCGCCGTCAGGCGGTCCACGCCGGCCCGGCCCATGGCCGGGACGACGGCCCGCAGGGCGGGCCCGGTCACCGGCGTGAGCCGGGCCTGCTGGTTGCCGGCCGCGCCGAGCGCCGAGACCACCGCGTCCCGGCCGCGCAGCAAAGGCACCAGCGCCTCCTCGTCCCGCAGGTCGGCCACCGTCGCCACGTGCAGGCCGAGCCGGTCCGGCACGTCCAGCCGGGCCCGGTCCCGGACCACCGCCGTCACCTCGTGCCCCGCCGCCAGGGCCTGGCGCACCACTTCGCGGCCCACCCCACCGGTGGCACCGAACACCGTGAGCTTCATGGCTGTCTCCTCCTCCGCCGGCCTGAGGTGGGTGAGTATTCACTCACCCCTCCGTGCTCGTTAGGGTGAGTGAATGCTCACCCCTTCGTCAAGTCCTCAGCGCCCCACCGCCCAGCGCATCCTGGACGCCGCCGAGAAGCTGATGCGGACCGTCGGGCTGGCCCACGCCACCACCAAGGCCATCGCCCGGGAGGCCGGCTGCTCGGAGGCCGCGCTCTACAAGCACTACGCCAACAAGGAAGAGCTGTTCGTCCGGGTCCTGCTGGAGCGCACCCCCAACGCCGGGCCGCTGCAGGCCGCGCTCGCCGCCGAACCGCGGGAGCGTTCCGTCGAGGACCGCCTGACCGACATCGCCCGGCACGCCTCGCTCTTCTACGCCGACGCCATGCCCATGGCCGCCTCGCTGTTCGCCGAGCCCACCCTGCTCAGCCGCCACCGCGAGGGCGTCCAGCGCATCGGCACCGGCCCGCACGTGGTGCTGGAGGCCCTGGTCGCCCACCTCGAACGGGCGCGCGCGGCCGGGCTGGTCCGGTCCGACGCCGACCCCCGCGCGGCGGCGTCCCTGCTGCTGGGGGCCTGCTTCCAGCGGGCCTTCTTCCTGCACTTCTCCGGCAGCGACGTGGTCCAGCCGGTGACCGAGTTCGCCCCGGCCGTGGCCGCCGCCACCTGGGCGGCCCTGCGCTAGGGTCCGTCTTTCGGATCACGCCGCGAGCCCGGCCTGATCCGGAAGACAGTCCCTAGGCCCGGAGCTCCGCCGCGTACGGGGGCTCCGCGCCCGGCCTGGCGCAGGTGAGCGCCGCCGCGTGGGCGGCGTAGTCGAGGGCGGCGGGCCAGTCGACCGGGCCGGACGCCGCCGCGAGGCGGTGCAGCAGGGCCGCGTTGACCGTGTCCCCGGCGCCGATGGTGTCGGCCACCTCGACCGGCCGGGCCGGTACGGAGTACTCCCGCCCGTCCCGGGTCCGTACGGTCAGCCCGGCCGCGCCGCGGGTGAGGACCACCGCCGCCGGGCCGGCCGCCAGCCAGTCGTCGACCCGGCCGCCGAGCCAGTGCGCGTCGTCCTCGGACAGCTTCAGCACGGACACGTGCGGCAGCCAGCCCAGGAAGCGGGCCCGGTACGCCTGGGCGTCCGGGATCAGCGCCGGTCGGATGTTGGGGTCGAGCAGGGTGAGCAGTCCGCGCCCCGCCTCCCGGCGCAGCAGGGCCTCGTACGCGCTCGCCCCGGGCTCCAGCGCCAGCGAGCAGGTGCCGAGCGCCAGCGCGCGGGCGCCGGCGGGCAGCGCCGGCGGCAGCGTGAACAGCCGGTCGGCGGTGCCCTCGACGTAGAAGCCGTACGCCGCCGAGCCGTCGGGCGCCAGCGAGGGCACGGCCAGGGTCGTCGGCTCCGGGCCGCGCTGGACCAGCGACAGGTCCACCCCGGCCGCCCGCAGCCCGGCCAGCAGGGTCTCGCCGAAGCCGTCGGTGGAGACCCGGGAGCAGAAGGCCACGTGCGCGCCGAGCCGGCCGAGGGCGAGCGCCGTGTTGTACGGGCCCCCGCCGGGCCGCGGCACGAGGGCGCCCGGCGGCCGCGCCACGGGCACCAGGTCGATCAGGGCTTCTCCACCGACGACGATCACATGCGGAACGTATCCCACCGAGCGGAGTCACCGGTACCGCTCCCGGCCCCACCCTCCCCCTCACCGGCACCCCCACCGGCACCCCACCCCCACGGCACCCCCACCGGTACCCCCCGCCCGCCGCCGGGACGGCGCCGGTATCGTCGGAAGCCGTTCGTCCGCCCGTCCTGGAGAAGACACCATGCCTGCGCTGCCCGCCGACCGCCGTACCGTGCTCAAGGGCGCCGCCGCCCTCGCCGGGGCCGCCGCCGGCGCGGGTGCGCTGAGCGCGTGCTCCACGGCCGGCAACAGCGGCGGCAGCACCCCGCCGACGCCGACCGCCCCGGTGGAGCTCGGCGCCGCGGCCGAGGTGCCGGTCGGCGGCGCGAAGCTGTACCGGGAGCGCAAGGTGCTGGTCAGCTGCCCGGCCGAGGGCCAGTACAAGGCGTTCAGCGCCCAGTGCACGCACGCCGGCTGCGTCCTGGACAAGATCCAGGAGGGGGAGGGCAACTGCCCCTGCCACGGCAGCCGCTTCGACGTCACCACCGGCAAGCCGCTGCGCGGCCCGGCCACCGACCCGCTGCCCGCCGTCCCGGTGCGCGTCGAGGGCGGCAAGCTCATCGCCGGCTGACGGGCGCCGCGCGGGAGCCGCCCCGTTCACTCCCAGTCCCAGGCGATGCCCAGGATCCCGCGGCGCACGCCCGTCTCCACCAGGTGCACCGAGCGGTGCCGGCCGCTGGGCGTCAGGTCGGCCAGGCCGCCGCGCGGAGCGCCCGGCCCGTTCTGGCTGAAGCGGCGGCAGCGCACCGGCAGGGCGGCCTCGTCGAAGCGGACCTGGAGCACGTACTGCCCGCCGGCGTAGCTGAAGCCGCGGACGTACTCCGCGCTGCGCCCGGCGGTGCCGTCGACGAAGCCGTAGCCGAAGACGTACGTGTCCCCGGGCCGCAGCCGGGCGTCGAAGAGCAGCTCGGCCACCACCACCCCGGCCTCGCGGTCGCGGCGGATCCGGCCCGGCCGGCAGTTCTCGTAGGCGAGCACCTTCACCCGGTCGGTGTCGCAGCCGGGGTCGCCGTGGTGGACGGCGAGATAGCGGTCGACGCCGTCCCGGTGGGCCCGTACGACGTGCTGCGAGGCGCGGTCGCGCAGTTCGCCGGCGCGTCCGATGCGCACCCGCTCGTGGTGGCCGACCGTGTGCAGGCCGCCGTCCGCCGGCAGTTCCAGACCGGCCAGCAGCCCCTCGACGGCCGCGCCCGCGGTCAGCAGCGCGCGGTACGAGCGCGCGGCGGTCCGGGCGGGATCGGTCGCGGCGGCGTCGGGGGCGGTGAGCAGCCGGACCAGGGAGCCGTAGGGCAGTTCCAGGATCTGCTCCAGCGCCCGTACGGCCCGGACGGACTCGGTGCGGCGCGGTCGGCGCGCGCCCTGCTGCCAGTAACTGAGGCTGGTGACGCCGATCTTGATGCCGCGGGCCGCGAGCCGGTGCTGGACCCGGTGCAGCGGGAGCCGGCGCGCGGCGAGCGCGGTGCGCAGGGCCACGTGGAAGGGCCCGGTGCGCAGGGCCTCGGCCAGTTCCGCGGCGCTGTCGGTGGTCGGTCGCACGACGGCTCCCCTGTGAACGTTCACGCCCGAAGGGCCGGCGACCGCATCGGTGGCGTACGTGGTCCAGGTGACAGGACGGCCGACGTTCACACCGCAGGCTCTCCGTTCACACTGCAATGTCACCGCGTATTGAAGCGTGTTGACCAGATCGCGACAACTCCCTGATGCTCCTGCACACAGCGTCCGGACGCGCTCCTCCACCCCCACATCCCATTCCCCACATGGGAGGAACGCGATGCGCAACCGCAGCAGGAGGCGGCTCACCCTGGCCGCCTTCGTCTCCACCCTCTTCCTCGCCCTGCCCACCGCGACGGCCACCGCCGCCGACGCGGCCGCCACCGCCGTCCCCGCCGACGCGGCCGCGACCGCCGGCGCGGCGACCGGCGGGCAGAGCGCCGCCCTCGCCGCCAAGCGGCTCGGCATCACCATGCAGGCGCAGCAGAAGACCAACTGGTGCTGGGCGGCGGGCGGCAACACCATCGCCACCTGGTTCGGCCGCGCCTACAGCCAGAACCAGTTCTGCAACGCCGCCTTCAACCGCCAGCAGGGCACCGAGTGCCCCAACAACCAGGCCACCCTCGGCAACGTCCAGAACGGCCTGCGCTGGGCCGGCATCAACCCCGGCTCCTACGTGAGCGGTTGGCTGCGCTACTCCACGGTGCAGACCGAGATCGACGCCGACCGGCCGATCGAGACCCGGATCCAGTGGGCGAGCGGCGGCGGCCACATGCACGTCGTCTACGGCTACGACACCGCCAGCAGCTGGGTCTACTGGGGCGACCCCTGGCCGTCCTCGCACCGCTACAACTGGGCCTCGCACGACTGGTACGTGGACAACTCGTCCTTCTCCTGGACCCACTCCCTCTACCGGATCGGGGCGTGACCGCCATGACCGCGCGCCGCGCCGCCGCCCTGACCGCCGTCCTGGCCGCCGCCACCCTGCTCGGCACCGCCGCGCAGGCCTCCGCGGCCCCTGTCCCGCAGCCGCCCGCCGCCACCGCCGAGGTCAAGGAGGCCGCCCGGCAGGCGGCCACCGCCCCCGACACCCTCGCCACCGTCGCCCGCTTCTTCGCCCGCGGCGCCGGGGCCGCGCCCGCCGCCGCACCGCCGCGGGTCGAGGGCGAGGCGATACCCGTCCACCACCTCTCCCCGGAGTTCGTCGCCGGACAGGCCGGGGCACCGGTGGCCCGGCTGGAGTTCCTGGCCAGCAGGGCCGTCGCGGCGGACGGCCGGCAGGCCGCCCTGTGGACCGCCCGGACCGCCACGGGCTGGAAGGTCGTGAACATCGCCGAGGGCGACGACGAGTTCCGCTACGCCGCGCTCGGAGCGGCGAAGCTGCCCGGCGGCACCGTCTTCCGCGAACCGCAGATCGACGCCTGGTACGTCGCCCGGGACGACCGCGTCCTCCCGCTCGACGAGGACGCCGCACGGGCGGTCGGCGAGCGCGGCACCAGCCTGGACGGCTACCGCGCCCGCGTCGTCCGCGCCTACGGCGACAAGCTGCCCGGCTCCGGCTACGCCCGGGACGGCAAGGCGG
>NZ_JAJAUY010000155.1 GCF_020532625.1 Streptomyces antimicrobicus
GGGTCCTCCCACAGCGGCATCGCGTCGCCGCGCGTCGGCTCCGGCAGCGGTATGGCCGCGGCCGTCATCCCCGCCCGGCGACGGCCGCGGACCGGCCGGGGCAGGGGAGCGGGCTCGGGCGCGGGCCGCCGCACCTCGGCGGCCGGGACGGGCGTCGGCTCCGGAGCGGGGGCGGGGACGTCGACCGACGCCCTCTCCATCGCGTCCGCCAGGAACAGGACCGCCCCCCGGTCCTCCTGGGCGCGGCGCACGGGCGCCGGCACCGGGCGCGGCCCGGTCTCCTGCGGCCGGTCCCTCTTCATCGGCAGGCCGAGCCGCTCCGCCTCATACGCGCGCTGGCGGTGTGACCGCTTGCAGTACCGCCTCGGCGTCCGCGTGCCGAGCTGCGACACCGGCTCACCGCACCAGCGGCACTCCGGGTCGGGGCCGACCTTCCGCAGGACCACGTCGTCACTCATGCCCGGCACCCTAGCCGTCACTGTGACGGCATCAAGGAACCGGCAGGCCGTCACAGTGACGGCTAGCCCCAAGCCGTCACTGTGACGGCATAGTTCGGGGGTGCACCAGATGGCGGGTTCGGCGGGGGAGGGGGTGCACGAGGTGGCGGGTTCGGCGGGTACCCGGGGTACCCACCCCCGCCCCTCGGGGCGCACGGCTGGAGGAGGACGTGCTCCTGGTCCTCGGCGACGGCCGGGGTGACGGCTCCCCCGGCCGGAGCCCGTCCGTGCGCAGCACACCTCTGGCACTATCGCCCCGGCCGGGCGCCGCCGGGCACGGTCGCGCGCAACTGCCGGGAGCCGGGGGTCCTCCGTCCCGCCCGGCGGTCCGGCCTCCACCGGTTCCGGCGACGACCCCCGCAGGCCGGAGAGGCGGCTCTACGCTGGTTCGGCTGCCTGTCGACGCGACGGCACAGGGGGAGGACGACGTGCCCGAGGACGACGTGCAGGCCGCGGCGAAGGCGAAGCGGATCGCCGAGCTGGAGGCCGAGCTGCACCGGTGCTCGGCGACGCTCGCCAACCTCCAGGGCGTACCGGACAGCGGCGGCCACGCGTACTTCGCGAACCGCATCGAGGAGCTCGTCGCCGAGATCGAGGCGCTGAAGGCGCCGGCGGTGGAGCCGAAGCCGGAGCGGGACGGCCCGCCCGCGCACACGGTGCTGCTGGGGATCGGGTTCCTCGTCGCGGCGTACGGGCTGACGCAGCGCGCTTGGACGGCCCTGCTGATCGGCGTGGCGCTGATGGGCGTCTCTCAGCTCGTGAAGCCGAAGGACACCGACACCGAGACCAAGGGCAGCTGACCGACCCCGGCCTCGGCGAGCACGACCAGGAGCACGAGCACCAGGCCGTCGACGTACCGCTCGTCCGCCGGCCCCGCGGCTCGACCCCGGCCGCCGTCGCCGCGTACGTCATCGACACCGCGCGTACGTCTGCGAGATGACGTACGCCGACGAGCACCAGGAGCACGAGCAGCTGCGGGACGGCCGGTTACCGGTTACCGGTTACAGGCCCCCGTCGACGCGGGGCAGCCCGCAGTTCAGGACGCCGGGCCGCGCCTCCCGGCCTGTAACCGGTAACCGGTAACCGATGGCCCCCAACGCGTGCCGTATCCCCTCGTGCCGCGCGTACCGCGTGCACGCGTGCACGTGCCCACGCGTGCACGCGAGAGCCCCCTCCGCCTCACTTCGAGAACGGTCACAGCTCATGCATTACGGCACCGCTCATCCGGTCACACCTCTTGCATTACGGCCCCTGGTACAAGCCGCAGTACAGAACACACCTAGGCATTACCAATGAGACGGGGGTCCGAAGGACCACAGGAGCCGCCTCCGGCGGAGCAAGTTGGGCGCTATTGGAACAGTCGCAGCACTCCAGGTATCTGCGATACGTGATCTTGGTCGGCAGGCTTGCCCAGCCCTCGGCGAGGCTTGCCCAGCGACGAGGGAGGCTTGCCCACGGGGGGCTTGCCCAGGGGGTGGCGTCACCGGTGACGCCACCTCCGGGAGTTGCACCGGAGGGTGGCTGGAGGGTTGCGTGCAGAGACGGACTAGGGGTTGCACCGGAGGTGTGACCGGCGGTGGGACCCCCCCTCCGGAGAGTTCCGGCGTCGTCGCCGGTCAGACCCCGTGGGCAAGCCCGAACCGGAGAACGACACCTCTTTCTGCGGTAGCCAGAGAGAGGTAGAGCGCCGTTGTCGGGCGGCCGGGGTGCGCGTTCCTTCCTTCCTTCCCTCGGCGACGAGAGAGCCGCTCAGGCCCTCGTACGGGGGTCTTTCCGGGAGCGGGAAGGAAGGAGGGAAGGAACCGTGCGGAAGGGCGCAGCAAGGTAGTGCGAACTGGGCCCAGTTCGCGGGTCCGGCGCGAAGGCCGGCGGATCCTCGGGCCGTACGGCGACGGGGACGTCGGAGGGGTGTCGTAGCGAAGTAGTCGGCCGGTTTTACGGGCCCGTGCGGACCCCTTGACGCGCAGCTCAGACCCCTTGACCGAGGCCTCTTCCGAACGCCGCTGGGGGCACCTTGTAGGGCAACTTGGAGGGCAAGTTGTGGAGCAACTTGGTGGGCAACTTGTGCGGCAAGTTGTAGGGCAAGCCGGTCCGGCCGCCCATGATCAAACGCGGGGTATGTACAAAGGGGGTTCCCCTCGGGGAACTCCAGAGCGACAGGCAGACTGCCGTCATGAGCACCACGCGCCGCGTACTCGGCACCGGTCCGACGACGAGCACCAGGAGCACGGCGACGCCGTCCTCGAGGACGGGGCGACTCGCCGCGGAACGGATCGAGGACGAGCACCAGGCCGTCGTCGCCGACGAGGACCTGGGCGTGCGAATGCTGCGGGGCCGGCGGACGCTCGGGACCGGCCCGGCGGGGAGTTCTTCATCACCGGCGTGAACGGTGAGGACTGGCCCCGCCCAACATGCGCGCGTGCACGCGCGCGTACGAGAACGACCGGTCGCGGCCGACAACTCGGAGTTGTCGCGCGCCTGTAAAACGACCCGTACACCAGCGTGTTCCACGGCCCCCGGACGACCTCCGCCCCGACCTGCACGGACGCCCTTCCATCTCCGAGACCACCCACTCTCCACGTGTTCCGTGTGGGTGGTCTCGGAGTTTCCAGGGGTGCAGGTCGGGGCGGAGGTCGAAGGTGGTCAAGGGGGTGGGGGTCGAGTTTCGGGAGGGTGGTCAAGGGGGGTCGGGCTGAGTTTCGAAGGTGTGGTGCGGCGGGTCTTTAGTGCGGCGGGTTCAGTGGGTGCAGGTGCAGGTGGAGTGTTCGCAGGGCGGCATGTCTGAGATGCGGGTCCAGTCAGCGGTCTGCTGTTCGTAGACGTCGATGAGCGCGGCGAACTCGGGCTTGGTCCGGCGGAGCTCGGCGGCCCAGGCCGGGGTGAGTTCGCGGCCGTCGACGAGCAGCTGGCCGTCGGAGCCGATGGCGTCGGACAGCACGGCGCCGTCCGGGAGCGCGCGGTAGTTCACCTCGTTGCCGGACGGCATCAGCCCGTCGGCGACGGCCGCGTCCCACGCGGGAGCAAGGTCGCGGATCGGGTCTCCGCCAAACGCCGGCGGAACGAATCCGGGGCGCGGGCGGCGCGTCTTGTTGGTCTTCTGGCGGCCCATCCGGAGCCCTCCTTCGTCGGGAGCAAGTTAGTGGTCAAGGTGCCCTTGCGGGTCAACGAGCGGCGGGTGCGACCCGTCGACGTAGACCGTCCTGCAGGGCCTTGTACTTCGCGTCCTCGTCGACTGGCTCGGCGTTCTCGGCGTTCTCGGCGTCGTCCTCCTGGTCGTGCTTCTCGTCCTCCCGGCGGCGGCGGGCCGCGGCTTCCTCGCGTCGCTGGGCCAGAGTTTCGAGGATGCCCGCGTACGCCTCGGCGATCTCGGCGGGCGTGAGCAGGGCGACGGTATCGAGCGCGGCCCCGGCGGCGGCGACGACTTCGGCGACCTTCTCCATGTCGATGCCGTCGGTGCCCTCCACGGCCTGGACGGCGGCGAGGTCGAGCGCGCGGCCGGTGACCTTGCCCCAGGTCTCGTCCTGGACGCGAATTCCGGCGCGGTACTCGTTGGCGCCGTCGGCGGCGAACAGCGCGTCGAGGTCGTCTTCCTCGCTGTCTCCGCCGTCGATGCCGAACATCGAGCGCAGGTAGCGGGTCCACTCGATGGCGCGTCGGCCGCGCAGTGCGCGCTCGTACTCGTGCCAGGAGCCCAGGCACCACTCCAGCGGGCCGTCGCCCTCGGCCTCGTCCTCAGACATGCCGCCGATGATGTCGCCGATCCGGCCCAGGAGCTGGAAGGGCGTCATGTTGCCGTAGCGGCCCTCCTTGAGGTCACCGCGGGCGACCTCGTTGGCGGGGGAGACGGTCTTGTCGCCGTCCTGGAGCTTGGCGATGTACTGGCCGAGGTCCTGGGCGTCCTGCTCCGTCTTGAGGCGCTTGAAGTCGACGCCGTGCTCGTCGGACGGCTCGTACTCGGGGTTGATCCGCTTCAGGTGGGTGGTCCACACGCCTCGGAAGTGGTCCTCCATCTCCTTGATGGCGGAGTCGGACGGCGTGAACACTCCGGTGATCTTCTTGTCTGCCTTCTCGCCCTCGGTGGTGCCGCCGAGCAGGACGATGGCGTGGATGTGCGGGTGCCAGCCGTTGATGAGGCCGACCGTGATCTCGGTGGCCCGGATCATGCCGAGGTAGCCGACGCGGTCGCGGATGCCGGTCTCGTCACGGTCGGGGCGCCCGGCCCAGGTCCCGCCTGAGATGAGGCGCTGGTAGGCGCCGGCGGTGCGGCCGGTCTTCCTGAGCGCGGCCTTGGCGTCGAGGACGCCGTTCCAGGCGGCGAAGAGGTCGGGGGCGACGTCCTCCTTCGCGGCGGCCGCGGCCTTCCTCTTGAGGCCCTTGCCCGCGTCGCGGCTGGCAGCGGCAACGGTGAGCTTGGCCAGGGCCGACGCCTCGTCGTACGCCTTGAGCGCCTCGGAGACCCGGGCCGTGGCCGCGCGGACGTCGGCGGCCGTGCCGGTGCGGCTGCCCTGGATCGCGTCCATCAGGTCGGCCAGCTCGTGCGTGTGGGCGTGCCGGGCGGTGAAGGTGACGAGCATGGCGATGCCGCCCCGGCGGATCCAGTCGACCACGACGCGGGTGATCTCCTGGGCACGCTGGTGCCGGATCGTGGCGGAGCAGACCGGGCAGAACCAGATCCGCGCGCACTTCATCAGGCCGAGGACGACGGAGTTCCCCTCGGCGGTCTGCGCGACGATGACGCCGGACGCCGGGTCCATCAGCTGACGGCCGCAGCCCCGGCATTTCGGGTCTCCGCTGATGCGCCAGAGGGTGCGTCGTCCCTGGTAGCGGCGGGTTTTCCGTGCCCGCGCGGCGAGGTCCCGGGGGCTTGCCGTTTGACCCCCGGGAAACTCTGTTGGTTCTTTCCCTAGTTGTCCGGGGTTGCCGACGGCCTTCGTCCGCAGGCCCTCGCCCTTGGCGATGGCGCGCTTCGCGGCCTTCCGGCAGCGGTCGGAGCAGTACACCCGGGGGACCTTGCCGGGGGTGTGAGTGATCGGGGCGCCGCAGTGGCACGACGGCCTGGCGGCGGGGCGCTGTGGCGGAACGCCGACAGCATTGCTTACGCTGTTCAACAGCAACGTGTCCTTGCTCGTGTACGCGAGTCGGGAAGCGGACGGTCCGGGGCTCTCACACACCCGGGCCGTTGCTTTTTGTGGGGAGCATGATTCCCCATCAGCCACCCGAATGCTCGGGTGACTCGCGGAACGCGCCCTACCAACCGACAGGCTGGTGGGGCGTTTCTGCTCTCCAGACGGGGCCTCACGCGGCACGCTCGACCCCATCCGTAATGATCTTGCCCTGAATCGCCCTGATTTGCGAGCCAGTTCGGGGAGCGTTCTCCGTCGGCTGACCGGTCGGGGGAGCGGGGGCCGGGCCGGTCCGCGTGCAGTGGTCGCGGTGCTCCTGGTGGCGGGCGACGAGCAGCTGGACGTCGTGGGCGCCGGCGGCGTGCTCAACGTGGCCGCAGGCGCAGGCGTATGAGGCGCGCGGCGACGGAATGGCGGCGATCCAGAGACCGGGCGAGGCCGGAGTGGGCCGTAGGTCGGCCGGGGTGCGGCTGTGCATGGTGGCGCTCCGTTCGGGCACCCCCGCGCCGTTGATCATCGTATGGGTGTCCGCGTGAGGCTCCGGCCCGCGTCTCTGACCGTTTCCTCTTCTGCCTGTTACCTGCTGCTGCACCGTGCTGCTCTCCTCCGTCGTCTCCATAGACGGGGTGAGCTGCTGATCCATTACACCGGCCTCGCCCGCGCGCGCGTGGGACGGTCTCATCAGTTCCACGGATGTACCTCTTCGCAGGTCAGGGGCTCGGGGTCGGGTCTCGCGAAGATCCCCTTCGTCTCGTCAAACGTCATCGCCGCGAATCTGTGACACCCCCTACCGACGAACCCGGACGAAGCCGGGCGTAGCGGCGGGTTGTTGCGCTGATTGCGCAGGTCCACGCGCGGGGGCGCGGGTATGGCGGCGGGCCGTTTCCTCATCGGGCCGTTGTAGGCGCCGGAGCGGACACCCTGGGGCCGGCGGTCCGCCGGGCGGGACGGCGTTCCAGCGGGTGCTGCTCGGTCCCGGCCGGGGTGGGTCCGTACGCGTGCGCGCGTAGGGGGGTCCAGTAAGTCCAGAAACCCCTGTCGCGCCTGCGCGCGTGGAGCGGTGCAGAAAGTGCAGAAACCTCCGGCGCCCTTGGGGCTGCTGGGGTTCGGAGGGCCGAAGAGAGCCCGGACCGGGTGCGGTCCGGGCTCGGGGCCAGGCGGGGCGGGCGGTCAGCGGTCGTTGGTCCAGAGGTGCGGCGGGAAGAGGTCGGGCTCGATCTCGTACTCGGCGGCCTCGGCCTCCAGGCGCTCCTCCAGCTCCTTCGGGTCGCGGGGCGCGTCGGCGTCGACGTCCTGGTCGGCGGCCCGGTTGGCGGCGTTGGAGAGCTGGCCGGGCTCGGTGCGCAGCGCGTCGGCGAGCCAGGGGAACGGGTGGGTGGTGTCGGCGGCGGCGAACACGCGGGTGGCCGCTCCCGGGACGGTGCCGGGCTCGGCGCGGCCGTCGTAGAGCGAGGCCAGGAGCGTGGCCCCGTGGTTCTCGCAGGCCGGGACGGCGGTCCCGAGCTTGTCGACGATGGTGACGGCGTCCTTCGGGCCGATGCAGGGGGTCGGGTCCTCGTCGTGCGCGGCGGTGCAGCGGGTGGTGTCCATGTCGGCCTCCTGGTGGCTCGGTCGGGCGGGGGAGGGGCGGTTGGCGGTCACTCGGCGGTCTCGGTGTCGAACAGGGTCTGCTGTCCGGCCATCGAGGAGACGCCGCGCCGGCGGAGGGCCGCGTACTCGTGGGCGACCCAGGCGGTGGTGGCGCGCCCTTCGAGGAGCTGCGCGGCGGCGGCCTGGGAGAGGCCGGTGGTGTAGGCGTCGTAGACGATGGCGCGGGCCTGGTCGGCGGTCGTGGGCTCGGTCATGGCGGTGCCTTCCTCGTCGTGGTCGGTCAGCCTCGGTACCCGTCAGCGATCCACTGGGCAGCCTCGGCGCGGCGCTTGACGGCGGTGCCGTGGGAGGCGCCACCGAGGACTTCCTGCACGGTCTCCATCGGCATGGCCTCGGCGTCACCGCCGAAGTCGCGGAGGACGACCCGGGCGACGAGCCGGGCGGCGCGGTCGGTCGGGTTGAGCTTCATGACGGCCTCGGCGTCAAGGGCGGCGTTCTCGGCGTCAACGGCGGCGCGCTTCGCGTCAGCGGCGGCCCGGTCGATGTCAGCGGCGCGCTTGCGGTCGGCGGCGGCGGCCAGTTCTTGGGCAGCGGCGGCACGGTCGATGTCAGCGGCGCGCTTCCGGTCGTCAGCGGCGCGGCGGGCAGAGTCAGCGGCGGCGGCTTCGGCGTCAGCGGCGGCCTTGTTGGCGTCAGCGGTCGCACGGCGGTGCTCGGCGGTCTTCCGGAGGGCGGCGGCGGTCGCCTCGTCCTCCTGCGCCGTGGCGGCGGCCTCGGCGGCCTTCACCGCGGCCTCGGCCTGCGCGGCGGCGGCGGCCTCCGCGGTGGCGACCTCGGCGCCGGCCTTCGCCGCGGTGGTCGCGGTGCGGGCCTGGAGGATCGCCTGCTGCTCAGCGAGCCGGGCTTCGGCCTCCAGCGTCTTGATCTGCGCTTCCGTGGCGGCGAGCTTGGCCCGCGCCTGCCGCTCCTCGTCGGCGGCCTGGTCGGCGACGGCCTGGTCCTTCTTCGCCTGCTCCTCCAGGCGGGCGGCCTCGGCCTCCTTCTCCGGGATCGCCAGGGCCTCGGCCACGGACAGCCCGAAGGGCGCCATCCGGAAGGGCAGCATCTCGTCCGCCTTCGCGACCTTCCGCCAGTTCTTGCCGTACTGCTGTTCCAGGCGGGCGGCGTAGATCTCCCGCTCCTGGTCCATCGTCACGGCCTGGTCGTACGAGCGCAGCTCCCACAGCTTCATTCGGCGCCACAGCTTGAACGTGGCCGGGAGGGCCAGCAGCCAGCGGTGGAACGGCACTCCGGTGCTCTGGTGGCCGGCGGCCAGGCGCGCGGCCTGGACGACGAGACGGCGTGCGGACTCGGCGCCGACGGAGAACAGGAACGGCATGACGCCGTGCGCAAGGGTCTCGGTGGAGAGCACGGCGCCGCCGTGGGCGCGGCCGTTGAGGACGATGGTGACCGCCGTCATGCCGTGCCCCGCGAGCCGGAGGAACGGCCAGGGGATCCCGCGCTTCGTCAGGACCAGGTCCATGACGAGGAAGGCGACGATGGCGCCGTCCACGGCGATCGGGAACCAGTCGGCGATGGCGGGGGAGAAGTGCCACGTGATCGCGGCGGCGCGCAGCGTCTCGTACGACCCGGCGAAGCCGATGCCGCCGACGAGGAGTCCGCCGAGGGCGGCGATGACGTACAGGGTCGGCATCAGCCAGCGGTCGACGCGGGGCGTACGGGAGGGGCGGGGAGCCGTCGTTGACCCGGGCCGGTCCGTCGTTGACTCGGCGGCGTACGGCGGTGACCCGGGGGCGTCGGCCACGTCCGGCCGGGAGTCGAGCATCGTCACGGGGGTCCTCCAGTGGAGCGGTAGGTGGCCCCGGGGGCGCCGTTGGTGACGACGACCCCGGGGGTGGTTCGGAGTCCGCCCATCCTGCCCGTGAGGGCGGTCTCGGCGGGGGAGTGGGGGTTAGAGGCTGGAGAGGTGCGCGGCGGCCTGGGCGGCCACCGCAGCGACGGCGGCGGCGGACTCCCGGACCAGGGCGGCCTGTTCGGCGGCCCGCTGTATGTCGGCGGCGGCGGCCCGGCGAGCGGCCTCCATCAGCTCGGCGGCGGCCCGGCGCTCCTCGTCGCTCACTGCCACCACTTCCGGGCGCCGGAGGAGTCCTGGTCCGTCGTGCCGGTGCCGGCCACCGGCTTGTCGGTGGCGGTCTCCGTCCAGCCGCCGGTCTCCGCGGAGTAGGCCCGGCCGTGGCGCTGGCGGTCCGCGTCGGTCTGGTTCGCGCCCAGCTCGGACTGGCTGATCGTCTTGCGGAAAAGTGCCATGATGGCGTCTCCATCTCTTCACGGGGTGGGCGCCCGTCCCGGGGTGCTTGGTAGGTGGCCCGGGTCGGGCTTTTTCGTTGTCCCGAACCCCTCTCGGGGTCGGGCGTCTTGGGGTGTAGCCGGGGCATGTAGCCCCGCTGTAGCCGGACGTAGCCGGTTTGTAGAACCGCAGGTGAGACGGCCTGTAGCCGCGTCTACGCGGTGTCCTGGGACGACCCCTGGGAGAGGTCGGGGGAGAGGGGCTTCACGAGCCTGAGACGGGGCCCGGGGACACCCCCCGCGACCGCCCCGGCGGGCACCCCGGACGGGGCCTCGGCGGGGGCCGGAACGGGGGGCTGGACAGGGGCCGGCGGGGGCGCCGCGACGGGGGTCCCGTACATGCGCCGGACCGCCTCGGAAACGCTCGATCCGAGCACCCCGGCCAGCTCCACGATCTTCACTCCGTAGTCGACGTCCGAGGGCGACGGCGTCGGGACACCGCCGGGCTGCCGGGTCGACTTGGCCACCGGGAACTTGGACGTCTCCAGCCAGTCCCGCATCTGCTTCTTGGTCATGGCGCCGGGGGAGAGGAGCCCGGCCTGTTCGGCGGACTGGATCAGGGTGACGACGTGCAGTCCCCCCTTGCCGCCGTGTGCGGTCTCCAGGGCCGCCAACTCCCCCAGGATGTGCCGCTGGAGCCTCTGGCCGGGGGAGAGGCCGTCATCGGGCGCGACGTCGTCCTCGAGGTCGTCGTCCTCCAGGTCCTCCTCGGCGTCGTCGCCATCGTCGGCCGCGTCCGCGTCGTGCTCCTGGTCCTCGGAGTCGAATTCGTCCTCGGCGTCGAACTCCTGGTGCTCGTCCTCGTCGGCCGCCACGGGCGGGGGAGGAGAGACCATCCAGGCCGCGACCATCCAGGCCAGTCCCCCGCCGCACAGGATCAGCGGACCGTGCGGGGCCAGGGCCTCGGCGATGCCGGGGCCGAAGGTGCGGGCAGCGACGTAGAGGGTGGCGCCGCCGATCAGTGCGGCGATGGCGAGGATCCCCCAGGTGTCGCCGCGCCCGCGGACCACCGGGGCGACGGGCGGCGCGGTGATGGCCGCGATCTGCTCCTCGGTGAGCTCCGGCTCCTGGTCCTCGTCCTGGTCGTCGTCGCCGCCCTTCCGCCGGCGGCGGGAGCGGGACTTCGCCTTGGCCATCGCGCGCTTGCGGGCGGCCTCGTCGGCGGTCTCCTGCTTGTCGGCCGTGGCGGCGGGGTCGGTGGCGGCGGTGTTCCAGGCCCACCGGCCCGCTGCCGCCGCGCAGCCGCAGAGCTTGCCGCCCAGGACCATCGAGCCGGAGATCAGCGCAGTGAGGGTGGTGCCCACCCCGTGGAGACGGCTCACAGCGCACCCACTGCCTGCGCGATCATCAGCACGCCGTTGTGGATGACGCCCCAGATGCCCCCGGCCTCGGAGTAGATGACCCCGGCGCCGATGCCGAGCAGCGCGGGGATCCACAGCTTCTTCCACTCGAACAGGAAGATCACGGCGGTGAGGGCGAGTGCGGTCCCGCCGAGGGTCATGTCCCCGAACGTGCCCCCCTGGATCAACGACTTCGGCAGCTCGGCCGCCGCGTCGGAGAGCTGCCCGAGGGCGGTGTTCGCGGTGGCGGACAGGATGCCGAGACCGATGCCGAGCGCGCCCGACTTGTCCCTGTTGAGCTTGACGCGCTTCGAGCCGCGCAGGCCCGCGAGGAGCACGATCCCGTTCGTCAAGGCGAGGCCGGAGGTTCCGGCTCCACCGAGGCCGCCGCCAGCGGCGAGCACGACGTCGGTGGCGATGGTCAGCGAGTTCACAGCAGTGCTCCAGGTGCGTAGAGGAGGGCGGAGGTGACGACGGTGGCGAGCGGGATCCGGGCCAGCCAGCGGAGGGGGCGGCGCCATCCGGCGGCCCGGGATTCCAGGAGGGTCCAGACGAGGGCGCCCGCGCCCCCGGCGACGATCAGCGGGGCGAGGAGGACCGACCACGGGGCGGACCAGGCAAGGAAGTCGGCGATCGGCTCGGCCGTGCCCTGGCCCCAGAACGCGGCGCCGATGCCGGCGGCGACGGGGGCGACCGGGGCGAACGGGCCGAGGAGGCCCCGGAACGGCTTGGCGACGCGGTAGGCGATGTAGGACGCGCCGATGGTGACGACGAAGGCGCCGCAGTTCGGCAGCGCGAGCATCACCGCGCCCATGCCCGGCTCGAACCCGCGCCAGGTGCCCGTCGCCGGGAAGAGGAGCGCGTGCCCGGCCAGCGCGGCCGAGCCGTTGTACGCGGCCCACCGCAGACGGGGGTTGGCCACGGCCGCCACGGTGGCGGCTTCGACGTCGGCGACGAGCGCGGCCGGGGTCGTCTGGCCCCGCAGAGCCGCGAGCGTCGCCGCGCCGAGCTTGATCTTCTTCGGGGCCTTGGCCTTCTTGGCCTTGCCCCGCTTCTTCGGCTGAGTCGGGAGGGGAGCGGCGGCGAGCCGGGCCTGCTTCTTCGAACGACGCGCGGCCGTGGTGCCCGCGCTCACAGCTCGCCCGTCTTCTCCAGCGCCAGGTACAGCGCCCGCCGCTCCGACTGGCGCAGCCCCGCCCGGATCCCCCGGACCTGGAAGACCGACGGGACTCCCCGCATCTCCCCGACCAGGCAACGGTCCATCAGCGGGCAGCCGTCGCACATGGCGAGGGCGATCCGCTCGGCGCGGTTGGGGTTCTGTGCCAGGCCGGACGCGGCCGCCTCGGGGAAGAACGCCTCGGGGTCGGTGGTGGCGCAGACGGCCACGGCCCCCTCGGGCGCCGGGCGCAGGCTCCGGGTCATCAGCCGGTACCGGACCACGAGTTCGTCCGTTCCGGGGCGTGCGGTGTGCCGTAAGGCAGCCGTACCCATGGCAAATCCTCCCCATTTGCTGGGATTTGACGACCCGTCGGGCCGTCCCGTTGCCATGAAGGTACAGCACTGGACTCGATTTGGTCCAGCACTGAATCCAGTGCTGTACCAAAAGCGGTGAGTGGTCTACCGTCAGACGTACACAGCTGGACTCAGGGGAGTGCCGGCGCGGAGCCGAAGGAGGGCACCGATGAGCGAGGGAGAGGGGTACGCGGGCATCGCCGCGTACTACGCCGAGCGGATCAGGAAGGGGGAGATCCCCGCGGGCTCGAAGCTGCCCTCGCTGCGGGACGTCTGCGACGCTCACGGCGTCAGCATGAAGACCGCTGCCCGGGCGTTTAACCAGCTCAAGGCGTGGGGGCTCACGATCCCTAAGCCGGGTGTGGGCACCATCGCGGCGGCGCCGGTGAGCGACAACATCGAGGGGCGCGTGAAGACGTACGCGGCCACCGGCCGGGCTCTGGCGGCGGGGGAGACCTCGGAGATCCTGGAGATCGGCACCGTGGCCGCGGACGAGATCGTGGCCTCTCGGCTGGACATCGAGCCGGGCACTCCCGTGGCCGTGCGCCGACGCGTCGTGAGCCGCGACGGGGTGCCGACGCACTACAGCTCCAGCTACTACCCGTCCTACGTCATCTCCGCCGTGCCCGAGCTCATGGAGCCCGTGAGCACGGGCGGTTCCCGGGAGCTGGCATCCGAGCGCCTCGGCAGTGCCCAGAAGGGCGTGCTGGAGGAGGTCACGTGCCGCTTCGCCACCGAGGTGGAGAAGTCGGCCCTCGGTCTGACCGGGTCTGTCCAGGTCATGCAGATCGTGCGGACCGTGCACCTCAAGGACGGGCGGATCGTCGAAGTCGGCGTGAAGATCGTCAGCGGCTCCACGCCCCTCAAGTGGTACACCGACCTGGAGTGACCCGCGCCAGGTCGAGCACGACAGCCCCCTCCGGTCCGCCGGCGGGGGCTTCGTCGTTTCCGGGACAGCCGTCCCCCCGGGGGACTCCCCGCCCACCACATCGTTTTCGCCTTGAGTTGGAGAGAAAACGGCCCCGCACTGGGCGACCTCCGACCCTCTGAACTGCGGGAAGTCCGGTTTGTTCTCCGAGTTTTGTCGACCGGCCGGTGGTGGACCTTCTGGTGGACTTCGGGGCGCCTACGACCGTTAGCCTCCGTGGCCACCGGTCATGGCGTCTGCGGACCGGCCGGGCTGGGAAAGACGGCCAGCGGCGGAGGGGGGACTGGTGGGTGGCGGGCCGCCGGGCGAGCGCCGGCGCCGAGTTGGGCGCGGACCGTACCCCCGCCGTCACCCATGCACGAGCGTGAGGCGACCGCGCCCTCCGGCCGTGGCTGATGGGGGGCAGCTGCTGCCGCGCTCCGTCTGAGGAGCGTGTGGTCGCTCCGCGTCGGTGCGGACCGGCCGGGGCTGATGAGCGCGTCGAGATCAGCGTCCCCCACGCCCGTGGGGACCCACGAGCCTAAGCGCCGTGGGTGGGCAGCTCCTCGCCGTCGGCACCGATCCCGTAGCTCGCCAACCGAGCCTCTATGTCG
>NZ_JAJAUY010000156.1 GCF_020532625.1 Streptomyces antimicrobicus
TCGGCCGGAGCTGGTGGCGCGGCCGCGGCCCGCGGAGCTTCCCGCGTCGTTCGCGCAGCAGCGGCTGTGGTTCCTGGACCGGCTGGAAGGCGCGAGCGCGACCTACAACCTGCCGGTGAGTTTCCGGTTGGCCGGGCGCGTGGACGCCGGGGCGCTGGAGCTGGCGCTCGGTGACGTGGTGGCCCGGCACGAGTCCTTGCGGACCGTGTTCGCCGAGGCCGCGGACGGCGGCCGGGCGACCCAGGTGATCCTGCCGCCGCAGCCCTTCGCGCTGGAGCGCGTGGAGTGCGGGGCGGACGAGCTGCGCCACGTCCTCACGGCCGCGGCGGGCCATGTCTTCGACCTCGCGGCGGACCTGCCGCTGCGGGCGACACTGGTCTCCACGGGGGAGGAGGAGCACGTCCTGCTGCTCCTGCTGCACCACATCGCCGGTGACGGGGCGTCGATGGGTCCGCTCACGCGCGACCTGGGCGAGGCCTACGCCGCCCGCCTCGGCGGGAGCGCCCCCGCCTGGGCCCCGCTCGCCGTCCAGTACGCCGACTACACCCTGTGGCAGCAGGACGTCCTCGGCACCCGGAGCGGAGCGGACCAGGAAACCGCGCTGTCGAGCCAGCTGCGCCACTGGAGCCAGGCCCTGGCCGGGCTGCCCGTGGAACTGGAGATCCCGAGCGACCGCCCCCGCCCGCTGACCACGTCGAACCGCGGCCGGTCCTTCGAGGTCGAGCTGGGGGCCGAACTGCACGGCCGGCTGGCCGAGCTCGCCCGGACCACGGGCACGACCCTCACCATGGTCGTGCACGCCGCGCTCGCCACCGTGCTGACCCGGCTCGGCGCCGGGACGGACATCCCCATCGGCACCCCGGTCGGTGGCCGCACGGACGAGGCCCTCGACGACCTCGTGGGATTCTTCGTCAACACGCTCGTGATCCGCGCGGACACCTCCGGCGACCCGACGTTCACCGAACTCCTCGCCCGGGTCCGCGACACCAGCCTGGCGGCGTACGCGCACCAGGACGTCCCCTTCGAGCGGATCGTCGAGGAGCTCAACCCGCCCCGGCTGCCCGGCCGCCACCCCCTGTTCCAGGTCATGCTGGAGGTCGTCAGCGGCAGCGGCTCGGAGCTGGTGCTGCCGGGGGCCAAGGCGGAGGCCATGGCGGCCACCGAGCTGAACGTGGCGAAGTTCGACCTGAACTTCACCCTCTACGCCGACACCGCCGAGGGCGGCCGGCCCGGATCGCTCCGGGCGAGCGTCGGCTTCACGGTCGACCTCTTCGAGGCCCCGACCGTCCGCGCGCTCCTCGACCGGATCGTCCGCGTCCTGGACGCCGTCAGCGTCGACCCGGACCGGTCGATCGCCGCCCTCGACATCCTGGGCGCCGAGGAGCGCGAGCAGCTCGTCGCGCAGGGGGCCGGACCCGAGCCGGTGGACGCCTTCGCCGACAGCTCCAGCATCCAGGAGGCGTTCCGGCGCCAGGTGCGGCGCACCCCCGACGCGGTGGCCGTCCGCTGCGCGGGGCAGAGCCTGACCTACGCGGAACTCGACGAACGCTCCGACGCCCTCGCACGGCGTCTGGTCGCCGCGGGAGCCGGCCCGGAGCGTCCGGTGGCCATCCTGATGAGCCGTACGGTCGACCTCCTGGTCGCGCTGACGGGCATCCTCAAGTCGGGCGGCTACTACGTCCCCCTGCACCACGCGGCGCCGCTCGACCGCATGCAGACCGTGCTGGAGGAGTGCGGAGCCCGGATCCTGCTCACCGACGAGGTGATGCGGGAGCGGGGGCTGCCGCGGGCCGAGGTCGTGGTCCTGGTGGCCGGCGAGGACGAGGCCGCCCCGGACCCGGCCGCCGCAGCCGCGGTCGCGGTGCAGGGGCACCGCGAACAGCTCGCCTACGTCATGTACACCTCGGGCTCCACGGGGCGCCCCAAGGGCGTCGCCATCACCCACCAGGACGTCTTCGAGCTGGTCAACGACTCCATCTTCGTCCCCGGCGACCACGACCGGGTCCTGCTGCTCACCCCGTACGAGTTCGACCCGTCCACGTACTCCTTCTGGTACCCCCTGCTGCACGGCGGTACGAGCGTCATCGCGCCGGAGGCCGACCTCACGGTCGAGCGGCTGGCCCGGCTGCTGCAGGAGGAGCGCATCACGGGCGTGGACGTGACGGCGGGTCTGTTCCGGGTGATGGCCGAGGAGCACCCCGAGTGCTTCGACGGGGTCCGCGTCGTGATCACCGGTGGTGACATCGTGTCGCCCGTCGCCGTCCGACGGGTCCTGGAGCACTGCCCCGACCTGCTGGTCCGGAGCAACTACGGACCGACCGAGACGACCCTGTTCGCGACGTCGGCCCCGTGGCGCAAGGCCGCGGACGTCCCGGCTCCGGTGCCCATCGGCCGGCCGCTGGACGGCATGTCCGCCCACGTGCTGGACGACGCGCTGGTCCCGGTGCCGGTCGGAGTGACGGGAGAGCTGTACCTGTCCGGCACCGGCCTTGCCCGGGGCTACCTCAACCGGGCCGCCCTGACGGCGGAGCGCTTCGTGGCCGACCCCTACGGGCCGCCCGGCTCGCGGATGTACCGCACGGGCGACCGGGTGCGCTGGACGGCCGAGGGCCTGATCGACTTCGTCGGCCGCGCCGACAACCAGGTCAAGATCCGCGGGTTCCGCATCGAGCTGCCGGAGATCGAGTCCGTCCTCGCCGCCTTCCCGGGCATCCGCCAGGTCGCCGTCGTCGCCCGCGAGGACCGCCCCGGTGACAAGCGGCTGGCGGCGTACCTGGTCGGGGACGGCGAGATCGACCTGGACGCCCTGGACCGGCACGCCCGCCGGTCGCTGCCCGAGTACATGGTCCCCGCCGCCGTGGTCGTGCTGGACAAGCTCCCGCTGACCCCGAACAACAAGCTCGACTACCGGGCCCTGCCGGCGCCCGCCCTGCCGGAGCGTGACGGCCGGCCGCCGCGCACCCCGGCCGAGGCCACCTTGTGCGGTCTGTTCGCCGACGTGCTCGGGGTGGACGACATCCGGATCGACGACAACTTCTTCGCCCTGGGCGGTCACTCGCTGCTCGCCACCCGCCTGATCAGCCGCATCCGCACGGCGTTCGACTGCGAACTGCCGGTGCGGGCCCTGTTCGAGGCCCCGACCGTCGCCATGCTGGCCGCGCAGCTGGGCCGGGACGGCTCCGGCGACTCGCTGGGGATGCTCCTGCCGCTGCACGCGCAGGGCTCGCGCCGCCCGCTGTTCTGCCTCCACCCGGCCATCGGCCTGAGCTGGTGCTACAGCGGACTGCTGGCCAGTCTCGGCACCGAACAGCCGGTGTACGGGCTCCAGGCACGCGGCTTCAGCGAGCCGGACGGCGGCCCGTGGAGCTTCGAGGAGATGGTCGAGGACTACCTCGCGGAGATCCGCTCGGTGCAGCCGCACGGTCCGTACGCCCTGCTCGGCTGGTCCTTCGGCGGCGTCGCCGCGCACGCCGTGGCGACACGGCTGCGGGAGAGCGGTGAGGAGGTCGACTTCCTCGGTGTGCTCGACGGGTTCCCGGCGGCGCCGGGGACGGCCGCCGGCACCCCGCTCCGGTACGACGACCCGGACGTGTGGCCCGCGCTGACCGACTCCGTCGGGCACGACCCGGCGGAGCCCGGCAGTCCACTGGCGGAGCTCGGCGAGGACGGGTTCGCCGCCCTGGCCCGGGTCTTCGTGGACGTGTCCAACCTGCGCGGGACCTTCGCCACCGGGACCTTCGACGGGTCGATGGTGTTCTTCCGGGCCGCGGTCGACGCCCGCGTGGACGACCCGGCGGCCGTCTGGGCGCCGCACGTGCACGGGGACGTGGAGGTGCACGAGATCGCCAGCACCCACGGCGGGATGACCGCGCCCGGACCCCTCGCGGAGATCGGCCGGATCGTCGCCGGCCACCTCGAAGCCCGGTCGTGAGGAGAGGTACGCATGTCACAGGGCACCGGCCCCGAGTGCGTCGTCATCAGTGTCGGCGCCGCCGCCCTCCTTCCGGGAGGGCGGCCCGACGCCGAGCGGTTCGCCGCACTCGCCGACGACGTCGTGCGGATGCGGGCCGAGGGCATCCGGCCCGTCCTGGTCAGCGCCGGTGCCGAGGCGGTCGGCGCCGCCCGGCTGGCGGCCGCGGGCACGAGCCCGCGCGCCGTCGGCCCGGCCGCCCGGCAGCTCGCCGCGGCGGCCGGCCAGGGCCCGCTCTTCGAGGCGTTCCGCAGCGCGCTGGAGGCCCGCGGCCTGGTGGCCGCCGACCTCCGGCTCACCCCGGCGGACGTGACGGGCCGCCAGCACCGGGCCGGGGTCCGCTCGCTGCTCGAAGCCGCGGTGCGGGCGGAGCTGGTGCCGGTCGTGAGCGAGAACGAGCCGCTCACGACCGGGGGCCCCGAGGTCCTCGCCGCGGTGCTCGCCGCCTCGCTGCGCGCCCAGCGGCTCCTGCTCCTGACGCACGCTCACGGCGGGGGCGCGGAGGACCTCGGCCCCGGGCCGCGGAACCGCCGGGTTCCGGAGGTCGCCGCCGTCACCGCCGCGACGGCCGCGACCGCCGCCGCCACCGGGCGGCTCCCCGGCACGGCGGAGACCGGCCCGGACGCGGACGGCACGCCCTCCACGCTGCGCGCCGCCTGGGTCGCGACGCTGGCCGGGGTGCCCGTGGTGATCGTCGGGGCCGACACCGAGGACGCCGTCGTGCGCGCCGTGCGCGGCGACGACATCGGTACGCTCGTGCATCCCCGCGTCTGCGCCACGGACCCGGACCTCGAACTCCTCGGGCGCTCGCTCCTCTCGCCGGCCCCCGGCCCGCGGCCGGGCCGCGCCGGCGGACCGTACGCCGTCGACGCCGTCGCCGACGACTGGCGGATCGTCTCCCGCCCGGGCGTGCGACCGCTGCCGACCGTCCGCCTGGCCACCGCCTGACCCGCCGCCCCCGCTCGTCCCACCCCAGAAGGAGCCCAGCTTGTCCCGCAAGCCCCCCATGCCGAAAGCGTTCCGCCGGCTCTGGCTCGCCTCCGGCGTGTCGTCCTTCGGCGACGGGGTCTACCTGACCGCCCTGCCGCTCCTGGCGGCGACCCTCACCAGGGATCCCGTCCTGCTGTCCCTGGTCACCGCGTCGTCCCTGGTCCCGTGGCTGCTGTTCGGCCTGATAGGCGGGGCGCTGGTGGACCGCTGGGACCGGCGCCGCACCATGTACGTCACCGACGCCGTCCGCGGCGCGCTGCTGCTGGCGGCCGTCGCGGGCGCCGCGGCCGGCTGGCTCGGCGTCCCCCTGCTGATCGCGCTCGCGTTCCTGCTGGGCATCGGCCAGATCCTGTTCGACACGGCGGCCTCCGCGTACCTGCCCGAGGTCCTGGACCGGGACCCGGGCCTGCTGAAGCGGGCCAACGCCCGGCTGCGCGGCACCATGGACGTGCTCGACGGCTTCGCCGGCCCCCCGATGGGCGCGGCGCTGTTCAACCTGGGCCGCACGATCCCGCTGGTCACCGACGCGGTCTCGTTCCTCCTCAGCTCCCTCGTGATCCGCTCGCTCCCGGCGAGCCCGCCCAAGCCCCCGGCCCCCAAGCGCTCGCTGCTGAAGGACGCCCGCGAGGGGGCGAGCTACCTGCTGCGGGACCCGCTGCTGCTCGGGCTGTCCCTGCGCCCCGCCCTCGGCAACTTCGCCTTCAGCGCCGGGGCCGCGGTGTTCGTCCTGTTCGCGCAGGAGGAGCTGCACCTGAGCGCGACCCAGTACGGCATCCTGCTGACCTCCGAGGCCGTCGGCGGCTTCCTGGGCAGCCTGGTGTGCGGCTGGCTCAGCGACCGCATGGGCACCGGCCGGGCCCTGATCCTGACGGCGGCCCTGCTGACGGCGGCGCAGACCACCATCGGACTCGCCGACGACCCCTGGCTCGTGGGCGGTGCGATGGCGGTGCGGGCGGCGGCCCTCGGCGCCACCATCGTGCTGTCCGCGTCGGTGCGGCAGTCGATCGTGCCCGACGCGCTGATGGGCCGGGTCACCGCGGCCGGGCGGCTGATGTCCCTGGGCGCCGCGCCGATCGGCGCGCTCCTGGGCGGCTGGCTCGCGCACGTCGCGGGGCTGCGCGCGCCGTACCTGGTGGGTGCGCTGTTCCTGGCGGCCAGCACGCTGATCAGCCTGACCATGACGTCCAACCGCAAGGTCGAGGCGGCGATGGCCAAGGCCGAGCAGGAGCGCCGGCGCGCCGACGAACCGGCCGAGGTGGCGCCGTGACCCTGCTGAGGTCGGTCCGCAGGGCGCGGCGGCGCCTGGCGGAGCTGTTGTGTTGCGGCGCCTGCGTCACCCTCCGCGCGCGCGGGATCGACGCGGCGGCCACCGGCCGCGGACGGGCCCCGTGAGCGGGAGCGCGTGGGCGTGCGCCGGGGCGCTCACCCTGGTCGCCGCCGCGCTGGTCGCGGTGCGCTGGGCAGCCGGGGCCCTGCTGCCGGGACTGCCCCCGCTGCCCTGCGACCTGCCCGCCCCCGCGTACGTCGCCGTCCTCGTCGGCTTCGCGGGCGGGCAGGTCGCGGCCGACCTGCCGCTGCGGCTCGGGCCGGGCCACTTCGCGCTGCTGTGCGGGCCGCTGCTGATCACCGCCGCGGCGTGCGGAGCACAGCAGCGGCGCCCCGACCTGGTCTGGGCGCCGCTGCTGACCACCGCGGTGGCCCTGGTGGTGGGCTTCCTCGTGGTGGGTCTGACCGTATGAGCCCGGGGACGGGCCCGAGGACGATTTCCGGGACGAGCGCGAGGACGAGCCCCCGAGGGCCGCGGGTCCTCCCGGACTACTGGAGCAGGCCGTGCTGCCCGGCCAGGTATCCGGCCTGGAACCGGCTCCGCGCGTCGAGCGTGTCCATGAGCCGGGCGACCATCCGCCGGTAGGTGCGCAGGGCCAGCCCCATCTCGCGGGCGGCCGTCTCGTCCTTGGTGCCGAGTGCCAGCTGCCGCAGCACCTGCCGGTCCAGCGCGCTCAGCTCCTCCTTGACCTGCGGTGCGACCGCGTCGTCCGCGGGGTCGGTGGCTGTCAAGGAGCGCACCAGCATCGGCGTGAACGGCAGGTGGTGGCCGATGAGCGCGCCCTCGGTCCAGTCCTCCTGGTTGCGGGCCAGGACGACCACCGACCGGTCGATGATCACCATGCGCGGACTGCGGCCGGGGGTCGAGTGGATCTCGACCCCCTCGCGCGCCAGCGCGGCGAGCCGGTGCTCGGGCAGCGCGGCGCTCCCGCGGGCGGCCGCGGGGACGTACATCCGCACGCTCACCCCGGAGTTGCCGGTGAGCCCGTGCGCGGCGGCCACGTCGACCTGTCCTTCGAGCGGACCCTCGCCCGGCACGGCGAGCAGCACCTCGCTGCGCGCGCCGTGGATCGCTTGCCGGACCTGCGCCTGACCGGCGAAGTTCATCTGCATCTCTGAGCCCCCTGTGTGATCTGGCGGGAGCATAGGAAGAGCCTGACAACTCTGTCAACTTGTTGCCAAGCCCTTGCCAAGACGGTTCCGGCCCCCGGGTCGCGCAGCGGTGACCTGGGCGGATGGATAGCCTGGGCGGATGCTGTCCGAAGTGATCGCGACCCGTTACGTCACACCCCTGCGTGAAGGCGGCTCGCTCCCCGGAATCGTCGAGGCGGACGACCTCGGCACCTACGTCATGAAGTTCATCGGGGCCGGCCAGGGGCGCAAGACCCTGGTGGCCGAGGTGATCTGCGGCCGCCTGGCCCAGCGGCTCGGCCTGCGGGTGCCCGAGCTGGTGCAGATCCAGCTCGACCCCGTCATCGGGCTCGGCGAGCCCGACCAGGAGGTGCAGGAGCTGCTCAAGGCCAGCGGCGGGCTCAATCTGGGCATGGACTACCTGCCCGGCTCGATCGGGTTCGACCCGCTCGCCTACCAGGTGGACCCGGTCGAGGCGGGCCGAGTCGTCTGGTTCGACGCCCTGATCAACAACGTCGACCGGTCCTGGCGCAACCCCAACATGCTGGTGTGGCACGGCGACCTGTGGCTCATCGACCACGGCGCCACCATGATCTGGCACCACAACTGGCCCACCGCCGCCACCGCCGCGGCCAAGCCGTACAACGCCTCCGACCACGTCCTGGCCCCCGTCGGCCCGCGGGTCGCCGAGGCCGCGGCCGAGCTCGCGCCGCTGGTCACCGAGGAACTGCTCACCGAGGTCGCCGCCGACGTCCCCGACGAGTGGCTGGCCGGCGAGCCCGGCTTCGACAGCAGCGACGCGGTGCGCCGGGCGTACGTCGAGGCGCTGCTGCCGCGCGCCGCCACGATCCACGAGCGGATCTCGATGGACGCACCCGTCAAGGCCCCGCAGGGCCCGCCCGGCTGGCTCACCGACCACCTGACCGAATGGCCCCACCCGACCAGGAAGAAGAGCGACAGCCGGTGAGCGAGCGGGACGTGTTCGAGTACGCGCTGGTGCGCGTGGTGCCCCGGGTGGAGCGCGGGGAGTGCTTCAACGCGGGAGTGATCGTGTACTGCCGGGCCCGGTCCTACGTGGCCGCCCGGACCCACCTGGACGAGACCAAGCTCCTGGCCCTGGACCCCGGGGCCGACGTGGCGGGCGTACGTGCGGCGCTGCGCGGCGTCGAGGGCGTGTGCTGCGGCGGGGAGCGCGCGGGGCAGGCCGCCGGGGACGACGCCGGGCGGCGGTTCCGCTGGCTGATCGCCCCGCGCAGCACGGTGGTCCAGCCCGGCCCGGTCCACACCGGACTGACGGCCGATCCCGAGGCCGAGGTCGAGCGCCTGCTCGACCTGCTGGTGCGCTGATCGCAGGACGGCAAGGAGCCCGGCGCACGGTGCCGTTGACACCGGGTGCCAGGGCTCCTAGCGTCTCCTCAGCTGAAGCTACTAAGCGGTTGCTCACCCGTGGGCCGCCGCACTCAAGGGCGAGGAGAACCAGCATGTCCACCACCGAGCAGCGCGTCGCCATCGTGACCGGGGCGGCCCGGGGCATCGGCGCCGCGACCGCCGTACGGCTGGCCGCCGAGGGCCGCGCCGTCGCCGTACTCGACCTCGACGAGGCCGCCTGCAAGGACACCGTGGAGGCGATCACGGCGGCCGGCGGCAAGGCCGTGGCCATCGGCTGCGACGTGTCGGACAGCGCCCAGGTCGAGGCGGCCGTCGAGCGGGTCGCCACCACCCTCGGCGCCCCCACCATCCTGGTCAACAACGCGGGCGTGCTGCGCGACAACCTGCTGTTCAAGATGAGCGACACCGACTGGGACACCGTCATGAACGTGCACCTGCGCGGCGCGTTCCTGATGGCGAGGGCCTGTCAGAAGCACATGGTGGACGCGAAGTTCGGCCGCATCGTCAACCTCTCCAGCAGCTCCGCCCTCGGCAACCGCGGCCAGGCCAACTACTCCGCGGCCAAGGCCGGTCTGCAGGGCTTCACCAAGACCCTCGCCATCGAGCTCGGCAAGTTCGGCGTCACCGCCAACGCCGTGGCCCCCGGCTTCATCGTCACCGAGATGACCGCCGCCACCGCGGCCCGCGTCGGCATGGGCTTCGAGGACTTCCAGGCCGCCGCCGCCACCCAGATCCCCGTCCAGCGCGTCGGCCGGCCCGAGGACGTCGCCAACGCGATCGCCTTCTTCACCGGCGACGCGGCCGGTTTCGTCTCCGGCCAGGTGATGTACATCGCCGGCGGACCGCTCGACTGACCCGAGGGAGTGGACATGCGTCACGACGCAACGGACAGCGGCAAGGTCGCGCTGATCACCGGCGGCAGCCGGGGCATCGGCTACGGCGTCGCCGAGGCCCTGGTCGCCCGCGGCGACCGGGTGTGCATCACGGGCCGCAACGAGGAGGCGCTCAAGGAGGCCGTCGAGCGCCTCGGCGCGGACCGGGTCGTCGGGGTGGCCGGCAAGGCGCACGACGAGGCCCACCAGGCGGTCGCGGTCGAGCGCACCATGGAGGCCTTCGGCCGGGTCGACTTCCTGATCAACAACGCCGGCACCAACCCCGTCTTCGGCCCGCTCGCGGACCTCGACCTCGGGGTCGCCCGGAAGGTCTACGAGACCAACGTGATCTCGGCGCTCGGCTTCGCCCAGCGCACCTGGCACGCCTGGCAGAAGGACCACGGCGGGGCGATCGTGAACATCGCCTCGATCGCGGGCCTGGCCCCCTCGCCGTTCATCGGCGCGTACGGGATGAGCAAGGCGGCCATGATCAACCTGACCGTCCAGCTCGCCCACGAGATGGCGCCGGGGGTCCGGGTGAACGCCATCGCGCCCGCGGTGGTGAAGACCAAGTTCGCCCAGTCCCTCTACGAGGGCCGCGAGAGCGAGGCGGCGGCGGCCTACCCGCTGGGCCGGCTCGGGGTCCCGGCCGACATCGGAGGGGCTGCGGCATTTCTCACGTCGGACCAAGCGGAATGGATCACCGGCCAAACTCTGGTCGTCGACGGCGGAATCTTCCTCAATGCCGGAGTCGGCTGACCGATAATCGGACGAATTTCCCTCCGGCGGGGTGGCAAATACACCCTGAATATGCACGGAATCGGTCAAGTGCCCCACGGAACCACCCCCCTTGGATTCGTGGGGCGCTGCGGTAAGGTCTGCCGCACCATGGCTGATCGAGGAGCGTGCACGTGTTCAACCGGACCAGATGCCTGCAGACCTTTGCGGCCCTTGCGTCCATATCCCTGCTCGCCGGCTGCGGGCTCCTCTCGGACGACAGCAAGACCGAACAGAAACGCATAGTCGTCGGCACCACGAGCATGCCGACCACCCTGGACCCGGCCGCCGCCTGGGACGGCTCCTGGGAGCTCTACCGGAACATCTTCCAGACCCTCCTGAGCTTCCCGACCGGAAGCACCAAGCCGCAGCCCGACGCCGCCCAGTCGTGCGAGTTCACCGACGCGGCGAACGAGTCGTACCGCTGCACCCTGAAGAAGGGCCTGAAGTTCTCCAACGGCGAGGCGCTCGACGCCAAGGCCGTCAAGCACTCGCTCGACCGGATCCGCACCATCGGCTCCAAGGTCGGCCCCAAGGACCTCTTCGGCAGCCTGGAGCGCATCGAGACGCCCGAGCCGCTGGTCGTCGTCTTCCACCTCAAGACGCCCGACGCCACCTTCCCCTTCGTCCTCGGCTCGCCGGCCGCCTCGCTGGTCGCGCCCAAGGACTACCCCGCGGACAAGCTCCGCCAGGACGGCAAGGTGACCGGCTCCGGGCCGTACCTGCTGAGCTCCTACAAGGAGGGCTCCGAGGCCGTCCTCGACGGCTACGACGACTACCAGGGCTTCGCCCAGCGCCGTAACGAGGGGGTGACCATCCGCTACTTCACCGACTCGGCGAAGATGGTCACCGCGCTCAAGGAGAAGGAGATCGACGCGACCTACCGCGGCCTGTCGGCGGCGGAGATCAAGGACCTCCAGAGCCCCGCCTCGCACGCCAAGGGCGTCCAGGTGGTCGAGAACGTCGGCGCCGAGATCCGCTACCTGGTCATGAACCCGAAGGACCCGCAGGTCGCCAAGCCGGCCGTGCGCCAGGCCGTCGCCCAGCTCGTCGACCGCGGCGCGCTCGTGGCCAAGGTCTACCAGGGCACCGCCGAGCCGCTGTACTCGATGGTCCCCAAGGGCGTCGTCGGCCACAAGACGCCCTTCTACGACCGCTTCGGCCAGGCCGACGTGAACAAGGCCCGGAAGATCCTCAAGGACGCCGGGATCACCCAGACCGTCGAGCTGACCTTCTGGTACACCACCGACCGGTACGGCGCCTCCACGGCCGCCGAGTTCGCCGAGCTCAAGCGGCAGCTGGAGGAGAGCGGGCTGTTCCGGATCAACCTCCAGGGCAAGCCGTGGAAGGCGTACCAGGACGGCTACAAGAACGGCGAGTACCCGGTCTTCGGCCGCGGCTGGTTCCCCGACTTCCCGGACCCGGACAACTTCATCGCGCCGTTCGTCGGCAAGGAGAACGCGGTCGGCACCCCGTACGAGAACGCCGAGATCCTCACCGAGCTGCTGCCCAAGTCCCGCCGCGAGGGCGACCGCTCGGCGGTGTCCCGCGAGTTCGAGCGGGCCCAGCAGATCTTCGCCGAGGACGTCCGGCTGCTCCCGCTGTGGCAGGGCAAGCTCTACGTCGGCGCGCGCGAGGACATCGCCGGCGCCGAGCGGGCCCTGGACCCGCAGACCGCCATGCAGATGTGGGAGCTGTACCGCAAGACCAGCTGGTGACACCGGCTCGATGAGGGCGTTGTCAGTGGCCCCGGGTAGGTTCTGCACCAGATGCACGAACGCGTACCGGAGGTTGTCGACGTGACCCAGATGCTGCCCGAGTCCTGGCTCCCCGTCCTCGGCGGAGAGCTGGAGCAGCCCTACTTCAAGGAGCTCATCGAGTTCGTCGAGAAGGAGCGCGCGGCCGGCCCGGTCTACCCGCCCCGCGAGCAGGTCTTCGCGGCCCTGGAGGCCACCCCGTTCGACAAGGTCAAGGTCCTGGTGCTCGGCCAGGACCCGTACCACGGCGCGGGCCAGGGGCACGGCCTGTGCTTCTCGGTCCGGCCGGGGGTGAAGATCCCGCCCTCCCTGCGCAACATCTACAAGGAGATGCACGCCGAGCTCGGCACCCCCGTCCCGGACAACGGGTACCTGATGCCGTGGGCCGAGCAGGGCGTCCTCCTGCTCAACGCGGTGCTGACCGTCCGCGAGGCCGAGCCCAACTCGCACAAGGGCAAGGGCTGGGAGAAGTTCACCGACGCGGTGATCCGCGCGGTGGCGGACCGCCCCGACCCGGCCGTGTTCGTCCTCTGGGGCGCCTACGCCCAGAAGAAGCTGCCGCTGATCGACGAGAGCCGGCACGTGGTCGTCAAGGGCGCCCACCCCTCGCCGCTGTCGGCCAAGAAGTTCTTCGGTTCCCGCCCGTTCACGCAGATCAACGAGGCCGTGGCCGCCCAGGGCCATGAGCCGATCGACTGGACGATCCCGAACCTCGGCTGAGCCGCACCGCGCCCTGCGCGGCAATGTCGGTGCCTCCGGTTAGCGTCGTGACGATCAGACCGCAGCAGGTCTGGCGGGACGAGACCGGAGGCCGCGGTGACGGAGCAGCAGGAGGCGTCGGAGGACGCCGTCATGACCCGGATCGGCCAGGCGATCATCCTGCTGCACGCCGGCGACCGGGAGGAGGCCCGCAACCGCCTCGGCGAGCTGTGGGCCGAGATCGGCGAGGACGGCGACCCGCTGCACCGCTGCACGCTCGCCCACTACATGGCCGACGCCCAGGACGACCCCGCCGACGAGCTGGCCTGGGACCTCAGGGCCCTGACCGCCGCCGACGGGCTCGGGGACGACCGCGTGGCCCGGCACGAGCCGACCGTGGCGGTCCGGGCCTTCTACCCCTCGCTCCACCTCAACCTGGCCGCCGACTACCTCAAGCTCCGGCAGCCCGAGGCGGCGCGGATCCACCTGGCCCGGGCCCGGGCCGCCACCGGCGCCCTGCCGGACGACGGCTACGGCAACGGGGTCCGCGCGGCCATCGCCCGGCTGGAGCAGCGCCTGGCCGGGGACGCGGAGGAGGGGCCCCGCCGGGGACCGTTCCCCGGCCAGCACCCGTAGCCGCGCGGCGCCGGCGACCCGGGCAGCACCCGGGATCCTGGGCGCAGGCTCCTGGGCCCGCGGGCCGCGCTCCCCGGCCCGGTCCCCTCACTCCTCGTGGACGCCCGCGCAGATCCGGGCCTCGGGGCTGTCCGGCGCCCAGTGGCCGTGCCGGCGCCCCAGGGCGCACACGTCGGACGGGCGCATCGGCAGCTTCTTGATCAGCTGACGCGGGACCTCGCCCTCCTGCTGCCCGGGCCCGCGCGGGGGCCGGCGGCGCGGCTCGGCCGCGCCCGCCCGGCCGTCCTCCTCCG
>NZ_JAJAUY010000157.1 GCF_020532625.1 Streptomyces antimicrobicus
CGGGGCTCGGTCGGTTCGGCCGTGCTGGAGCGGGACGGGCTCCAGCCGTCGGGGTTGACCGGGCCGGTGGCGCGCGGGGCGACCGGGGCCGTCACGTACGTCGGCAGGGGCACCGGGACCGGCTCCCAGCTGTCACCGCGGGCCGGGCCGCGCTCGCGCTCGCGCTGCTGGTCCACCCACTCGGCGTGGTCGGTCTGCTCGACCAGCGCGCGCCGTCCGGCCTCCTGCGGGGAGACCGGTGGGGCGGGGTCCGGGTCGGGGCCGCCGGTGGCGGCCTCCGGCTCGCGGCGGCGCGGCCGGCCGCCGTCGTGGTTCTCGCGCAGCCGGCGCGCCGCGGCCTCGGCCCGCCGGCGGTCCATGGTGACGGCGAACCGCCGCCGCTCCTGCACCCGCAGGTGGACGATGTACGCGCTGAGGAGCACGGCCGGGATCGCGGGCGCCCACAGCAGCCGCAGGCCGCCGACGGCGGCGGCGATCGCGCCGAAGGTGAAGGCGAGGAAGAGGATCGCGGTGGTGCGCCGGCGGCGGGCGAGGACCTGCAGGCGCCGCTCGCGGCGGGCCCGCTCCTCGCGCTCCTCCCGCTCGGCGGCCACGGATCTCGGCTCCGCCCGGGTCGGGGACATGCCGATGGCCCGGGCGTCGGCGTCCACGGAATTCACCGTTTCCGTCGCGGCGTCCGGGTCCGCGTAGGGGGGCTCCTCCTGCTCGCCGCGCTCACGCAGGTCCTTGGCGTAACGGCGCTCCATTCCCGCCCGCCCGGAAAGCAACCGGATGGCGGTGGAGAAGCGTTCCGTCGGACGGGCTTCGTTCAGCTCGTCCTGCCTCCGGAGCCACATGGGCACCAAGTAGGCGGCCCAGGCCCCGACGATGACTGCGTAGATGAGGCCGCTGCTGCTCACATCTCACACCGTAGAGGGGTACGGGCGAGGGCATCGGCCAATTGGACCGGTGTGTCGCACGATCTGGCTGATATCACGGACTTTTTTTGTGATTCTTCGGATCAGGTTATGGATGAATGGGCGGCAAATTCGAACAGATTTGCGCTCACCGGGGGCCCGGTTCCCCCGAGGCCTTCATTTCTGCGCCTGCCGCGCCCGGTGCCAGCGGTTGAGCAGCCCTTCCGGGACCTCCTCGACCGTGAGCGCGTAGACCAGGTGGTCGCGCCAGGCGCCGTCGATGTGCAGGTAGCGCGGGCGCAGGCCCTCCTCGCGGAAGCCCAGCTTCTCCACCACCCGGCGGCTCGGGCCGTTCTCCGGGCGGATGCAGACCTCGATCCGGTGCAGGCCCACCTTCCCGAAGCAGTGGTCCACCACGAGCGCCACCGCCGTCGGCATGACGCCGCGGCCGGCGACCTCCCGGTCGACCCAGTACCCGACGTGGCCCGCGCACATCGAGCCCCAGGTGATCCCCGCGACCGTCAGCTGGCCGACGAGCCGGCCCTGGTACTCGATCACGAACGGCAGCATCCGGCCCGCGTTCGCCTCGGCCCGCAGGTGGCGCACCATCTGACGGTACGTCGGCCGCTGCACCACCGGCCCCCAGGGCGCCGGGGGCGGAACGGTCGCCTCCCAGGGCCTGAGCCACTCCCGGTTGCGCCGGTTCACCTCGCGCCAGGCGCGCTGGTCGCGCAGCTTTATCGGCCGGAGCGTGACGTCGCCGTCCACCAGCACCGCCGGCCAGGTGGGTCCGTTCAGCTCGCGCTCCCGGCCGTGTCCGCCGGTCGCGGGTGGTCGCCGCCGCGCAGCTGGTCCACCGCGTGCGGCAGGATCCGCTCCAGCACCGCCAGCCCGTCCCGGACGCCGCCGGTCGAGCCGGGCAGGTTCACGATCAGGGTCCGGCCGGCCACGCCCGCCAGGCCCCGCGAGAGGGCCGCGGTGGGCACCTTCGCGAGGTTCTCGGCGCGGATGGCCTGCGGGATGCCCGGGATCTCGTAGTCGAGCACCCGCGCGGTGGCGTCCGGGGTCCGGTCCGTGGGCGAGATCCCGGTGCCGCCGGTGGTCAGGATGACGTCGTACCCGGCGGCCACGCCCTCGCGCAGCGCCTGCTCCACGGGGTCGCCGTCGGGGACCACCCGCGGCCCGTCGACGGTGAAGCCCATCCGGGCCAGCCCCTCGGCCAGCAGCGGGCCGCCCCGGTCGGCGTAGACGCCCTGCGAGGCCCGGTTGGAGGCGGTGACCACGAGCCCGCGCCCCGCCGGCCGCTCCCCGTCCCTCGCCCCGGCCCCGCCCGCCGGCTCCGCCGCCGGCCCGTGGCCGTGGCTGTGGCCGTGGCTGTGGCTGTGCACCTCGCCCCCGCGCGGCGCGTTCACGCGCGGGTCCAGTCGCCGGACTTGCCGCCGGTCTTCTCCTCGACCCGGACGTCGGTGATGACCGCGCCCTTGTCCACGGCCTTGACCATGTCGACCACGGTCAGCCCGGCCACCGCGACCGCCGTCAGGGCCTCCATCTCCACGCCCGTGCGGTCGGCCGTCTTCACGGTGGCGAGGATCTCCACGGCGTCGTCCGCGACCGTCAGGTCGACCTTGACCCCGGAGACCGACAGCGGGTGGCACAGCGGGATCAGGTCGGGGGTCTTCTTCGCCCCCATGATCCCCGCGATCCGCGCGGTGGCGAGGGCGTCGCCCTTGGGCACGCCCTCGCCCCGCAGCAGTTCGACCACCCGGGGCGAGACCAGGACGCGGCCGCTGGCGCGGGCCGTCCGGGTGGTGACGTCCTTCTCCGACACGTCGACCATCCGCGCCGCGCCGGCCTCGTCGATGTGGGTCAGCCTGCTCTGGGTACTCATTGCTGCGCCGCTCCCGCTCTGGGCCCCGCAAGGGCCTGTGTGGTGCAACACGCTACCCGTAGTGGGCCGTGGTCAGCCGAGCAGGACCACGTCCAGTTCGGTGCCCGGCTCCACCGAGGTGACGTCCTCCGGGACCACCATCAGCGAGTCGGCGTGCGCCAGCGCGGCGATCAGGTGGGAGCCCGATCCGCCGACCGGGCTGACCGTGCCGCTCGCGGCGTCGTGGGCCCCGCGCAGGAACTGCCGGCGCCCGGCCGGCGAGCGCAGCGGCCGGTCCGCCTTGAGGGTGGCCCGTACCACCGGCCGCGACACGTCGGGCAGGCCCATCAGGGCCCGGATCGCGGGCCGGACGAACAGCTCGAAGGAGACGTAGGAGGACACCGGGTTGCCGGGCAGCGCCAGCAGCGGGGTGTGGTCGGGGCCGATGGAGCCGAAGCCCTGGGGCTTGCCCGGCTGCATCGCGAGCTTGCGGAACTCCATCCGGCTGCCGTCGACGTCGCCCTCGCCGACGGCGGTGAGGGCCTCCTTGACCACGTCGTAGGCGCCGACGCTGACCCCGCCGGTGGTGACCAGCAGGTCGGCCCGGATCAGCTGGTCCTCGATGGTGGCGCGCAGGGTGTCCGCGTCGTCGGCGACCGCGCCGACCCGGTAGGCGATGGCGCCCGCGTCGCGGGCGGCGGCGGCCAGCGCGAAGCTGTTGGAGTCGTAGATGGTGCCGGAGGTGAGCGCCTCGCCCGGCTGGACCAGCTCGCTGCCGGTGGACAGCACGACCACCCGCGGGCGCGGGCGGACCCGTACGGTGCCCCGCCCGACGGCGGCCAGCAGGGCGATCTGCGGCGGCCCGAGGACCGTCCCGGCGGCCAGCGCCAGATCGCCCGCCTGCACGTCGCTGCCCCGGTCCCGGACGTGGGCCCGCGCCTCGGCCGGCCGGTGGACGCGCACCTCGCCGGCCGCGCCCGCGGGCGCGGCGCGGGCCGGGCTCATGCCGGCGGCCGCGCCGCCGCCGGTGCCGCCGTCGGTCCACTCGACCGGTACGACGGCCTCCGCGCCTGGCGGCAGCGGGGCGCCGGTCATGATCCGGGCGGCCTGGCCGGGACCGACGGTGGGCAGCTCACCGCTGCCCGCCGCGACGTCCCCGACGACCGTGAGCACCGCGGGAAACTCCTCGCTCGCACCCTGGACATCGGCCGTGCGGACGGCGTAGCCGTCCATGGAGCTGTTGTCGAAGGGCGGCAGGGCGACGGGCACGGTGACGTCCTCGACCAGGACGCAGCCCTGGGCGTCGAGCAGTTGCAGCTCGATCGGCTCCAGGGGCCGGACGGCGGCGAGGATGTCCGCGAGGTGCTCGTCCACCGACCACAGACGCTGCTGGGCGGTGTCCTGCGGTGCGGGGCTGCTCAAGGTCCTACATCTCCTCCGTGACGTAACGGTGAAGCCAGGTGCGGAACTCCGGGCCGAGGTCCTCCCGCTCGCAGGCGAGGCGGACGATGGCCCGCAGGTAGTCGGCGCGGTCCCCGGTGTCGTAGCGGCGGCCCCGGAAGACCACGCCGTGCACCGGACCGCCCACGCTCTCGTCGGCGGCCAGCTTCTGCAGGGCGTCGGTGAGCTGGATCTCCCCACCGCGGCCCGGCTCGGTCTCCCGCAGTATGTCGAAGATCGCGGGGTTGAGGACATAGCGGCCGATGACGGCGTAGTTGCTCGGCGCGTCGGCCGGGTCCGGCTTCTCGACGAGGCCGGTGATCTTGACGACGCCGTCCTCGTCGGCGGCCTCGACGGCGGCGCAGCCGTAGAGGTGGATGCTCTCCTGCGGGACCTCCATCAGGGCGATGACGGTGCCGCCGGTGCGCTGCTGGACCTCGACCATCTGCCGCAGCAGCGGGTCGCGCGGGTCGATCAGGTCGTCGCCGAGCAGGACCGCGAACGGCTCGTTGCCGACGTGCGGGGCGGCGCACAGCACGGCGTGGCCCAGGCCCCGGGGGTCGCCCTGGCGGACGTAGTGCATGGTGGCCAGGTCGCTGGACTCCTGGACCTTCTTCAGGCGGTCGTCGTCCCCCTTGGCGACGAGGGCCGACTCGAGCTCGTAGTTGCGGTCGAAGTGGTCCTCCAGGGGCCGCTTGTTACGTCCTGTGATCATGAGGACGTCGTCGAGACCGGCCGCGACCGCCTCTTCGACCACGTACTGGATCGCCGGCTTGTCCACGACCGGGAGCATTTCCTTCGGTGTGGCCTTCGTCGCAGGGAGGAAGCGAGTGCCGAGGCCCGCGGCCGGGATGACGGCCTTTTTGATCACGGGGTGCAACTGAGTCATGGGCAGAACCATAGTCGGTCACCGAAGATGAACGTTTAATTCCGGTAAATTCGTCCGTTTTTGAACTGATAGCTAGCGGTTTTTGGAGTCGGATGTGGTAGTGGAACCCTCCCCCAAGGCGGAACTGCGCCGCCAACTGCTCGCCGCCCGGCGCGCGCTGTCCCCCGCCGCCGTCGAGGCCGCGGCCCAGGCGCTGGCCCGGCAGGCGCTGGCCCTGCCGGAGCTGGCCGGCGCCGGGACCGTGGCCGCGTACGTCTCCGTCGGCACCGAGCCCGGCACCCGGGCCCTGCTCGACGCGCTGCGCCGGCACGGCGCCCGGGTGCTGCTGCCGGTGCTGCTGCCCGACAACGACCTCGACTGGGCCGCCTACGAGGGCCCGGCCGGCCTCGCCGAGACCGCCCACCCGGGCCGGATGCGGCTGCTGGAGCCCACCGGGCCGCGGCTCGGCCCCGACGCGGTGACCGAGGCCGACACCGTCCTGCTGCCCGGGCTCGCCGTGGACGGGCGCGGGATGCGGCTGGGGCGCGGCGGGGGCTCGTACGACCGGGTGCTGGCGCGCCTGGAGCGGGCCGGGGCCCGGCCCTCGCTGGTGGTGCTCCTCTACGACGACGAGGTGGTCGCGCGGGTCCCGGAGGAACCGCACGACCACCCCGTGCAGGCGGTGGCGACCCCGTCCGGGGTACGCCGTTTCGGCTAGGGCTTCAGCGTGAGCGTGTCCACCGTCGCCTTGTCCACGGCCTCCTTGCCGAAGGGCCAGTCCAGCAGCTCGCCCTTGGCCCACAGGTCCGTCTGGTCGGTGTAGTGCGAGTGGTACGCGTGGCCGCTCGCGCCGGTCAGGTTGATCCAGCGGGACTTGTCCGGGTCGCTGAGGTTGACCACCATCCGCATCGACGGGACCCAGGTGACGGAGTAGCCGCTGGCCGCGTTCCAGCCGGTGGCGTTGACCGTGGCCTCACCGCCGCCGAGGTTCCACGGGCCGCGGTTGAGCACCCACTTGAGGAAGCCGGGTCCGCCGGTGCCGAGGGTCTGGTTCTTCAGCTGGAGCTGGTGCAGGCGGCCCCAGCTCCAGGACTCCGGGTCCTTGCCGAGCTTGGCGGTCAGCTCCCAGCGGGCGTCCTTCATGGCCCGGGCGAAGAGCTCGTCGCGGCTGGTGGTCGCCGGCTGGTTGCGCAGGGCCGGCGACTGCCACCAGGCGGACTTCTCGTCCTTGACCAGGCGGCGGACCACCTCGAACCAGCGGTCGCCGCCGTCGGGCTGGGCCGAGTCCGCGTCGCGCTGGCCGCACTCGCGGACCACGTCGCTCAGGTCGTCGGCCAGGCCCAGGGTGTCCGCCTTCACGTTGCGGCAGTCGCCCTCGACGCGCAGCTCCTTGGGCATCTTGTCGCCGAACGCCAGCTTCAGGATGTTGCGCCAGACCGCGTTGAAGTACGCGGCCGCCGCCGAGTCCGGCTCCTGGGTGTAGTTCCAGCCGTCCAGCAGCTTCTGCGCGGCGCGCACGTCCGGGTCGGCGATCGGGATCTTGGAGAGCATCGGGGTCAGCAGCGCGGCGATCTCGCTGCTGTTGTCCGTCTGCATCTTCTGCATGTCGTCGGTCGAGATCCTGCCGCTGTCCTTGATCTTCGCCTCGATGAGGTCGTTGATCCGCTGGCTGCGGGCGCCGTAGCCCCAGTCGGTGGTCAGCGTGTACGGGTACTTGCCGGTGCCGGACTCCACGACCGCCTGGTTGGCGGTGACGATGTAGCCGCGGGCCGGGTTGAGCTCCCAGGGCAGCTCGTTCTGCGGGATCCAGCCGGTGGCGCCGTCCTTGCCGCCCTTCCAGGCGTACTTGGAGTCCCAGCCCGGGGCCGGCATCCGGCCGTCGCCCTGGCCGCGCAGCGGGATCCGGCCGGGGGCCTGGTAGCCGATGTTGCCGCTGGGGCCCTTGTTGTCGGCGTAGATCAGGTTCTGCGAGGGCACCTCGAAGTCGGCGGCCGCGGCCCGGAAGGAGGCGAAGTCCTTGGCGCGGTCGAGCTTGAAGATCGCGTCCATCGACCTGCCCGGGTCCAGGGCCGTCCAGCGCAGCGCGACGCCGTAGCCGTTGCCGCGGTCCGGGGCGGCGCCGGTGACCGGGGCGCGGGTGCCGACGGTACCGAGCTCGTCGCTGCGGTCGGAGATCAGCGGACCGTTGTTGGTGGTCCGCACGGTGATCTTCTTGCTCGCGCCGCCGGCGACCTTGATGGTCTCCTCACGCGTCGTGAAGGGCACCACCTTGTTGTCGTAGACGTAGCCCTCGGGCCGGACCTGCTCCAGGTAGAGGTCGGTGACGTCGGCGCCCAGGTTGGTCAGGCCCCAGGCGATGTCGGCGTTGTGGCCGATGATCACGCCCGGCAGGCCGGAGAAGGTGAAGCCGGCGACGTCGAAGGTGCAGCCGTTGCCGGCGGTCCGGCAGTGCAGGCCCATCTGGTACCAGAGCGAGGGCAGCTGCGGGGCCAGGTGCGGGTCGTTGGCCAGCAGCGGCTTGCCGGTGGTGGTGTAGCGGCCGGAGACGACCCAGGAGTTGGAGCCGATGCCGCTGCCGTTCGGGCCGAGCAGCGCCGGGATCTTGTCCAGGGTGTCGGACAGGGCGCCCAGCTGGCTGCGCACGCCCTGGAGCGCGCCGGAGGCGGTGCCCGCGTCGGCGCCGCCGCCCGCGGAGGCGCCGGAGGCGGTGCCCGTGCCGGTGCCCGTGCCCGTGCCCGTTCCGCCGGTCGAGCCGGTGCCCGTGCCGGTGCCCGTGCCGCTCTGGGGGACGTACGCCCCGCCCTGGATCTTGCCGCCCTCGGTGATCGGCTTGTTCCGGTCGAACGGGTACGGCGGGTAGAGCTCGTCGATCTGCTGCTGGCTGAGCTTGCCGGACATCAGGGCCCGGTCGATCTCGTCCTGCATGTTGCCGCGCAGGTCCCAGGCCATCGCCTTGAGCCACGCCACGGAGTCCACCGGCGTCCAGGGCTCGGGCCGGTAGCCGTCGGTGAGGTCGAGGGCCGCGTGCTCGACGGAGAGGTCCTTGCCGGACCGGTCCTTGAGGTAGGCGTTGACCCCGTCGGCGTAGGCCTGGAGGTACTTCTTCGTCTCCGGTGAGAGCTTGGTGTCGTACTCGGCCTGCGCGACCTGGCGCCAGCCGAGCGTGCGCAGGAACGCGTCCGTCTCGACCTGGCCGGCGCCGAACATCTCCGAGAGCCGGCCGGACGTCATGTGACGCCGTACGTCCATCTCCCAGAAGCGGTCCTGTGCGTGCACGAAGCCTTGCGCGCGCATCAGGTCCTCGTCGGAGTCACCGTAGAGCTGGGGGATGCCGTTGGCGTCGCGTTTGACGTCCACGGGCGCGGCCAGTCCGGGGAGCTTGAGGCTGCCGGTCGTCTGCGGGAAGGAGGAACGGATGGTGTCCGCGCTCCAGTAAGCCCCGTAACCGAGGCCCGCGACGAGCGCCAGCACCAGGGTGAGCACGATCAGACGGGCGCGTCGTCCCTTCTTCTTGGCGGAAGGGGCGGATTCGTTGGCGGGCATCGCTGTCCTTAGAGGGGCAGGGTGGTCCTGATGGTCCTGAGTGCTTGGGAGCAACCATAGGCGCAGCGCCCTACCTGTTCGGACGCGGTGTCAGGGACGAGGGCGAACAGACGTTTCACAATGTGGCTAGCGCGTCAAGAAAGCGTCAAAGATTAGGTAAGGTAACGAAGTACTTGCCACCGGAGGAACGATCCGGCGGCGCTCCGAGGAAAGGACCGCCCGCTGACTGTCCACCAGCTCAATGAGCTCATGCTGGTCTGCTCGCTCGTGCTGCTCGTCGCGGTCGCGGCGGTGCGCGTCTCCTCGCGCAGCGGACTTCCCAGCCTGCTCATCTACCTCGGCATAGGCGTAGCGATAGGCCAGGACGGCATCGGCAACGTCGTCTTCGACAACGCGGAACTCACCCAGGTCATCGGCTACGCCGCCCTGGTCGTGATCCTCGCCGAGGGTGGTCTGGGGACGAAGTGGAAGCAGATCAGACCGGCGTTGCCGGCCGCGATCGTGCTCTCGCTGGTGGGCGTCGCCATCAGCGTGGGCGTGACCGCGGCCGGGGCGCACTACCTGGTCGGGCTGGACTGGCGGCAGTCGCTGCTGATCGGCGCGGTCGTCTCCTCCACGGACGCGGCGGCGGTCTTCTCGGTGCTGCGCAAGGTGCCGCTGCCGGCGCGGGTGACCGGCGTGCTGGAGGCCGAGTCCGGCTTCAACGACGCCCCCGTGGTGATCCTCGTCGTGGCGTTCGCCACGCTCGGCCCGGTCGACCCCTGGTACATGCTGATCGGGAAGATAGCCCTGGAGCTGGCCATCGGCGCCGCCATAGGCCTGGCGGTCGGGTTCCTGGGCGCCTACGGGCTGCGGCACGTCGCCCTGCCCGCCTCGGGCCTCTACCCGATCGCCGTCATGGCCATCGCCGTGAGCGCGTACGCGGCGGGTGCGCTGGCGCACGGCTCCGGCTTCCTCGCCGTGTACCTGGCGGCGATGGTGCTGGGCAACGCCAAGCTGCCGCACTGGCCCGCGACCCGGGGGTTCGCCGACGGACTGGGCTGGATCGCCCAGATCGGCATGTTCGTCCTGCTCGGTCTGCTGGTCACGCCCCACGAGCTGGTCCACGACTTCTGGCCGGCCGTGGTCATCGGCCTGGTGCTGACCACCGTCGCGCGCCCGCTGGAGGTCTTCGTCAGCCTGCTGCCCTTCCGGCTGCCCTGGCAGGAGCAGGCGCTGATGTCGTGGGCCGGGCTGCGCGGCGCCGTGCCCATCATCCTGGCGACCATCCCGATGGTCTCGGGGATCGAGGGCAGCGACCGGGTCTTCAACATCGTCTTCGTGCTGGTCGTCGTCTACACCCTGGTGCAGGGGCCGACGCTGCCGTGGCTGGCGCGCAAGCTCGAACTGGGCGGCCCGGCGGACACCGCCGCCGACCTCGGGATCGAGTCCGCCCCGCTGGAGAAGCTGCGCGGGCACCTGCTGTCGTTCGCGATCCCCGCGGGCTCGCGGATGCACGGCGTGGAGGTCAGCGAGCTGCGGCTGCCCGCGGGCGCCTCGGTCACCCTCGTGGTCCGCGACGGCAAGAGCTTCGTGCCGCTGCCGTCGACCGTGCTGCGGCGCGGGGACGAGCTGCTGGTGGTGGCGACCGATCCGGTGCGGGACGCCGCCGAGGCGCGGCTGCGGGCGGTCGCGCGGGGCGGAAAGCTGGCGGGTTGGCTGGGGACCGGCAGTTAGAGCGGCGTTCTAATTCGCGCGTTTTCGGTGGTGTGCGGGGCGGTTCGGTGCGGTTTGCCACGGAATCTGCCGGCGAAGTTCTTGCTAATCGCAGGTGAAGACACATCTTGTCGCCGTAATCACAGGGCGTAGCGGCCACCTCCCCTGTACCATGAAGGCACACCACAAAGAAACCAACTCTGCCTGACGCAGAGCTGGCGCGACCGCTCGGCGGCCGTGGCTCCCTCCGCAGGGGCGCCCCTGGTATCACTCGGTTCTGCGCAAGAGGACAGCTCTCGGAGCTCCCACACCGTACGGGTGCGACCCACAAGGTCCGCACCGCCCGCAGACGGGGACGCTCTACCAGGCAGCGGAAAGGCAAGGCCGTGACATCCGCGGTCACGACCGACAAGGACAAGTCCGAGAAGTCCTCCCGCGCCGGTTACGGGCAGCTCCTGCGCACGCCCGGTGCCCTCAGCTTCGTACTCCCCGGCTTCGCCGCCCGGCTCCCGTTCGGCATGCTGACCATCAGCATCCTGCTGCTCGTCCAGCACACCACGGGCTCCTACGCCCGGGCCGGCGTCGTCGCCGCCGTCACCGGCATCTCCATGGCCCTCTCCGCCCCGGTCATGGGCATGCTGACCGACCGCTACGGCCAGAGCGCCGTGCTCTTCCCCGTCGTCCTGCTGCACGGCGCCGCCGTGGGCACCCTGACCGCGCTCGCCCTGCTGGGCGCCCCGGTGTGGGCGCTCGCGCTGGCCGCCGTACCCGCCGGCGCGTCCGTTCCGCAGGTCGGGCCGATGGTCCGGGCGCGGTGGGCCGCCAAGCTCGAAGGCTCGCCGCTGCTGCCGACGGCCGCCGCGTTCGAGTCCGTCACCGACGAGTTCACCTTCGTGGTCGGCCCGGTCCTGGCGACCGCGCTGTGCACCGGCGTCCACCCGGCCGCCGGTCTGACCACCGAGGCCGCGCTGACCGTCCTCGGCGGCCTGGTCTTCGCCACCCGGCGGGCCACCCAGCCGCGGCCGGCCGGGCGCGGCGCGGGCGGCGAGAAGCACGGCTCGGCGCTGTCCTTCGCCGGTCTGCGCGTGCTGATCGCGGCCTTCCTGGGCATCGGCGCCGTCTTCGGCGGCATGCAGGTCTCGCTGGCCGCCTTCTCGAACGAGATCGGCAACCCGGGTGCCAACGGCCTGCTCTACGGCGTCTTCGCCGGCGGCAACATGATCGCGGGCATCGCCTGCGGCGCCATCGCCTGGAAGATCGGCCCGCGCCGCCGGCTGCTGCTCGGCTACGCCGGCCTGACCGTCGCCGCGTCCCTGCTGTGGACCGTCGACTCGATGGCCCTGCTCGCCGTGCTCGGCCTGCTGGTCGGCCTGTGCATCGCCCCGGCCCTGATCACCGGCTACACGATGATCGAGTCGCTGGTCCCGGCCGCCTCCCGGACCGAGGCCTTCACCTGGCTCACCGGCGCGGTCGCCTTCGGCCAGGCCGCGGCCGTGGTCGTCGCCGGCCGGCTGACCGACGCCTACGGCTCCGGCGCGGGCTTCCTGGTCCCGCTGGCGGCCACCGCGCTGGCGCTGGTCACCCTGGTGGCGCTGCGCGCCAAGCTGGCGCCGAAGGCCCCGAGCCGGATCGTGAACGCCTCGACCGCGGCTCGCGAGGAGCAGGCGGACGGGCGTGGTCTGGGTCACCGCGTGCCCGTGGCGGTGGACTGAACCGTCGGAATACGTCACCATGGAGCGTCGTTAGCACTCAATGAGTGAGAGTGCCAGGAGGAAGATCGTGCCGACCTACCAGTACCAGTGCACCGAGTGCGGTGAGGGCCTCGAGGCCGTGCAGAAGTTCACGGATGACGCCCTGACCGAATGCCCGAGCTGCAAGGGACGCCTGAAGAAGGTGTTCTCCGCGGTCGGCATCGTCTTCAAGGGCTCGGGCTTCTACCGCAACGACAGCCGTGGCGCGTCGTCCAGCAGCACGCCCGCCTCCTCTTCCTCGGCCTCGTCGTCGTCCTCGTCCTCCGCTTCGGCGTCCTCGACGTCCTCGTCGTCCTCGACGGCGAGCTCCTCGAAGCCGGCCGCGGCGGCGTCGAGCAGCAGCACTCCGGCCGCCTGAGGCACCACCGGACCCTGGTGAAGGCCCCGTCCCCGTGTGGGGCGGGGCTTCCGCTTTTCCCGGGGCGGGAGGCGCTGGCTAGGGTGTGACGCATGGTGAACGCAGAGATCGGCGTAATCGGCGGTTCGGGCTTCTACTCCTTCCTCCAGGACGTCTCCGAGGTCCAGGTGGAGACCCCGTACGGACCCCCCAGCGACTCCCTGTACGTCGGTGAGCTGGCCGGGCGCCAGGTCGCCTTCCTGCCCCGCCACGGGCGCGGACACCACCTGCCGCCGCACCGGATCAACTACCGGGCCAACCTGTGGGCGCTGCGCTCGCTCGGCGTGCGCCAGGTGCTCGGGCCGTGCGCGGTCGGCGGCCTGCGCGCCGAGTACGGACCGGGCACCCTGCTGGTGCCGGACCAGCTCGTGGACCGGACGAAGTCCCGCACGCAGACCTTCTTCGACGGGCACCCGCTGCCGGACGGCAGCATTCCGAACGTCGTCCACACCACCTTCGCCGACCCGTACTGCCCGGTCGGGCGGACGGCCGCGCTGGCGGCCGCCCGCGGCCGGGACTGGGAGCCGGTCGACGGCGGCACCATGGTCGTCGTCGAGGGGCCCCGCTTCTCCACCCGAGCCGAGTCCCAGTGGCACGCGGCGATGGGCTGGTCGGTGGTCGGCATGACGGGCCACCCCGAGGCCGTCCTCGCCCGCGAGCTGGGCCTGTGCTACACGTCGATGGCCCTGGTCACCGACCTGGACGCGGGCGCCGAGACCGGTGAGGGCGTCTCCCACACCGAGGTCCTGAAGGTGTTCGGGGAGAACGTCGGGCGGCTGCGCGAGGTCCTCTTCGACGCGGTCGCGGCGCTGCCGCGGACCGAGGACCGCGACTGCCTGTGCACGCACGCCCACGACGGCTGGGACCTGGGCATCGAGCTGCCCTGACGGCGACGCCTCGCCGGTGCCTCGCCGGTGCCTCGTCGGGCGCGGGTCCCTCGTACGGGTGAGGGAGTTGTCCACAGACTGGGGATCGTCCACAGGGGCGGGCGGGGTGGCGGTGGGCGCGGGGATCGTGAGGGGTGTTCCCGAGGTGCGGGGGCTTCTCACGAGGGGTGGTGGGTGTCGTGTTCGACGCTTCTTCTCAGGCCGCGTCTGCCCGTGCGTCCGCGGGCGTGGACCCGGACGGGCACGTGGACATGGAAGCGGACATGGACGCGGACATGGACGTGGCCGTCGACGTGGCGGTGGATGTGGACGCGGACATGGCCGTGGAGGCGGTACGCCCCGGCCGC
>NZ_JAJAUY010000158.1 GCF_020532625.1 Streptomyces antimicrobicus
TCACCGGCGGGAGCGGTGATCCCGGTGGACCTGGCGGCCTCGCCGGCACCGGTGATCCCGGTGCCCCCGGCGGCACCGGTGCCCCCGCCGTCGCCGGTGGCCCCGGTCGCGGCGGGGTCGCCCGGCTCAGGCCCGTCCGCCCCGTCCGGCGCGGTCCCGGCGGCGCCGCCGCGCAGTGTCAGGTGGCCCTCCAGGTCGGGGACCAGCGGCAGGCGGGTCGTCCGGGTCGGGGGCGACAGGCGGAGGGTGGACTCGCCGGTGCGCAGCAGGGCGCCGGGCGGGAAGGGGACCGGGGCGGTGCCGAGCTCGGTGCCGTTCAGGGTGGTGCCGTTGGTCGAGGACAGGTCGGCCACCGAGACGCGGCCGTCCTCCGTGACCGTCACCGCGCAGTGCAGGCGCGAGACGTCCGGGTCGTCCAGCGGGACGTCCGCCTCGGCCGAGCGGCCGACCCGGATCGCGCCCGGGTGCAGCAGGTGCACCCCGCCCGCGTCCGGCCCCGCCACCACGTGGAGCTCCGCCACGGCGCCCCCGGCCTCGGCGTGCTCCGTCGCCGGCTGGTGGACCGCCACCACCGCGCCGTCCACCAGCGGCGGCTCGCCCAGGATCCGCCGCTGCGGGTCCAGCCGCTCCTGGCCGGAGTACAGCACGACCGTGCCGCCGGTGTCGGGGCCGCCGACGGTCGAGACGAGGCCGGCGGCGACCGCCGCCAGCGCGGTGCCCACCGGCGCGGTGACGAGCACGTCGCAGCTCGGCCGCGCGAGCTGCTGGTGGCCGCTGCGCGGCCCGAGGACGGTCAGCCGGATCTGCATCGCCGTCAGCGGTCCCTTCTGCACCTGCGCGGTGCGCGATGTGCGCCCGGCAGGGGAACGGCGGGCCCTGCCCGATGATCGCCGCCCCCCGGTCGTCCCGTACGGATGCATCCTCGCACCTGCCGCCGACAACACGCCCGGCACCCACCGAAAAATGATCTTGATCGATCGCCGGGCGGGACACTACCCGCGCTCATCCGGACGTAAAACGCCTCCGCGGCACCGCCGAATCGGCATTCTTCGTACAAACGTGCGGCAACCGTCACCGCGTGCCCTGCGTCTTCCTCAGGGACACCCCCTAGAGTGGGCCGGAAAAGCGACCGGAAAAGCAGCCGGAAAAGACCACTCATCGACACAGCAAGCAGGGGAGCGCGAGACGTGCGGCCAGTCGGCAGCAAGTACCTGCTCGAAGAGCCGCTGGGACGCGGCGCTACGGGCACCGTCTGGCGTGCCCGCCAGCGGGAGACCGCGGGCGCGGAGGCGGCAGTCGCCGGGCAGCCCGGCGAGACCGTGGCCATCAAGGTCCTCAAGGAGGAGCTGGCGCACGACGCGGACGTCGTGATGCGCTTCCTGCGCGAACGCTCCGTCCTGCTGCGCCTGACGCACCCCAACATCGTGCGCACCCGCGACCTCGTCGTGGAGGGCGATCTCCTGGCCCTGGTCATGGACCTGATCGACGGCCCGGACCTGCACAAGTACCTCCGCGAGAACGGCCCCTTCACCCCGGTCGCCGCGAGCCTGCTGACCGCCCAGATCGCCGACGCCCTCGCGGCCAGCCACGCCGACGGCGTGGTGCACCGCGACCTCAAGCCCGCCAACGTCCTGCTCGACGAGCGCGACGGCCGGATGCGTCCGATGCTCACCGACTTCGGCATCGCGCGCCTGGCCGACTCCCCGGGCCTGACCCGCACGCACGAGTTCGTCGGCACCCCCGCCTACGTCGCCCCGGAGTCCGCCGAGGGCCGCCCGCAGACCTCCGCCGTCGACATCTACGGCGCCGGCATCCTGCTGTACGAACTGGTCACCGGACGCCCGCCGTTCGCCGGGGCGACCGCCCTGGAGGTGCTCCACCGCCACCTCAGCGAGGAGCCCCAGCGCCCCGCGACCCTGCCCGAGCCGCTGTGGACGGTCATCGAGCGCTGCCTGCGCAAGGAGCCGGCCGAGCGGCCGAGCGCCGAGAGCCTGGCCCGCGCCCTGCGGGTGGTCGCCGCCGGCATCGGCGTGCACTCCGCCCCGAACGAGGTCGAGGCCGCCCTCGGCGTCGGCGCGCTGCTCACCCCGGACCCCTCGCCCGCGCCCGTGCCCGAGACGCCGGGCGCCACCGGCGTCCCCGGCGCCGCGGACGCCACCCAGGTGCTGCCCACCGGCTCCGCCGCCGCGGCGACCCCGGGCGCCTACGACGCCTACGACGCCTACGACCCGAACGCAGCGACCTCGGTCCTGCCCCCGGTCGGCGCCGCCGACGCGACCTCCGTGCTGCCCAGCACCGGCGGCCCGGGCGGCCCCGGGGCGGCCGACCCGACCGCGGTCATGCCGCCCGTGCCGGGGGCGCCTCCCGGGTCGCCGGGCCCCGGGGGACAGCCGGAGGCCCCGCACCCCTGGCAGACCCAGCTGCGCGCGGCCCGCGAGCGCAACGAGCAGACCCAGATCCAGTACCTCGACCCGAGCGAGGACCCGCTGCGCCGGCGCCCGCAGCGCCAGCCGCAGCGCCAGGCCCCGCCGCCGCCCCCGCGGCAGCAGCCCCCGCAGTCGCAGGGGTACCGCCAGGCTCCGCCGCCCCCGCACTACCAGCAGCAGCCCTCGTACGGCTACCCGCAGCAGCAGCCGCCGCAGTACGCCCCGCCGCCCCCGGCGCACTACCAGCCGCAGCAGCCGCAGCCGTACCAGGCGCCCCAGCCGCAGCCCCGGCCGCAGCAGCAGCCGCCGCGGCAGCAGCCCCCGCAGCCGCCCGCCCGCGAGCCCCGCGAGCCGCGCCGACGCAGCGCGAACCCGATGCACATCCCGGGCCTGGGCTGCCTCAAGGGCTGCCTGTTCGTGATCGTGCTGTTCGTCATCGGCGGCTGGCTGATCTGGGAGCTCACCCCGCTCCAGGAGTGGATCGGCACCGGCCGCGGCTGGTGGGACCAGCTGTGGGCGATGGGCGAGGGCGTCGTGAACTGGATCGGCCACCTCGGCGGCAGCACCGGCGGCAGCACCGGCGGCGGCGCCCCCTGACGCTCCGGCGCCGGCGTCTCCACGCCGACGCCCCGGCCCGGTGCAGGGCTGCGCGCGGGACGCCCCACGCGCAGCCCTGCACGACTTCGTGGATTTGTCGACATCCGAGGCATGATTTCGCCCGCAGAAGTGAAGGTCACCGCGAATCGAGCCCCCTCGTGGCTTCCAAGCGCCGCCCGGCCGCGTAGTTTTGGCACGTACGCCAGCCGCTGAGGGAGCAGTCGTGGCACGGAAGATCGGCAGCCGGTACACCGCGCACCAGATCCTGGGGCGCGGCAGCGCCGGCACGGTGTGGCTCGGGGAGGGCCCGGACGGCCCCGTCGCAATCAAGCTGCTGCGCGAGGACCTCGCGTCCGACCAGGAGCTCGTCGGGCGGTTCGTGCAGGAACGCAGCGCGCTCCTGGGCCTGGAGCATCCGCACATCGTGACCGTGCGCGACCTGGTGGTGGACGGCAACGACCTGGCCCTGGTCATGGACCTGGTCCGGGGCACCGACCTGCGCACCCGGCTGGACCGCGAGCGCCGGCTCGCCCCCGAGGCGGCGGTGGCGATCGTCGCCGACGTCGCCGACGCGCTGGCCGCCGCGCACGCGGCGGGCGTGGTCCACCGCGACGTCAAGCCCGAGAACGTCCTGCTCGACATGCAGGGACCGCTCGGTCCCGGCGGCGCCCACCCGGCGCTGCTCACCGACTTCGGCGTGGCCAAGCTGATCGATTCGCCGCGCCGGGCGGGCCCCCGGGCCACCGCGCCCGCCACCCGCATCATCGGCACGCCCGACTACCTGGCCCCCGAGATCGTCGAGGGCCTGCCGCCGCGCGCCGCCGTCGACATATACGCGCTGGCCACGGTCCTGTACGAGCTGCTGGCCGGGTTCACGCCGTTCGGCGGCGGCCACCCCGGCGCGGTGCTGCGCCGGCACGTCACCGAGACCGTCGTCCCGCTGCCCGGCATCCCCGACGAGCTGTGGCAGCTGATCGTCCAGTGCCTGGCCAAGGGCCCCGCCTCCCGGCTGCGGGCCTCGGAGCTGACCGTACGGCTGCGCGAGCTGCTCCCGCTGCTGGCCGGGATGCCGCCGCTGGACGTGGACGAGCCGGACGACCTGGAGCCGGAGCGGCCCGAGCCCGAGGAGCTGCCCGCGGACCCGGTCCGCCGGCGCGGGGCCGTGCCGCTGGTGCCCGGGGGCCCGGGGCCCTCGCCGGAGTCCAGCCGGGACACCCACACGTCCATGCGCGTGCCCGGACCCGAGGAGCTCGCCGGCGGCGCCCTGGGCACCGCGCGCGTGCCCCGGCCGGCGGGCGGCCACCGGCCGGGGACGGCCCGGCACCGCGCGGACACCGTGCGCCGGCGGCGCCTGCTGCTGACCGGGGCCGCGGCCGCGCTGCTGGCGGCGGTCGGCGTGGGCAGCTGGCTGGCCGTCTCCGACGACGACCCGCCGCGCAAGCCCGACACCCACCACTCGGTCCCGGCCCGGCCGTGACCGCCGTACGACTGTGACCGCGTACGGCCGTGACCGGCGTACGGCCGTGACCGCCGTACGGTCGTGACCGGCGTACGGCCCGGTCCGCCCGCCGAGCCACCGTCACGGACTCGCCGTGACGCCCCGGCCGGCCGGCTCGCGAGCGGCCGGCCGGCCGGGGCGGGCCGCCGCGTCACGCGCCCACGAGCTCCGGGTGCCAGCGGCGGGCCACGGCCGGGTGGGCACGGACGTAGCCCTTGAGCTCGTTGCGCCCGAACTCCGCGTGCAGCGGGTTGTTCTCGTCGTGCACCACGCCCGGCGCCTTGGCCAGGTAGTCCCCGGGCACGGTCTCGATCACGGCGTCCAGCCGCGGGTTGTAGAAGAAGGGCACCGAATACCGCTCCACGGCCCCCGGCGGGCTGACCACCCGGTGGTCCGTGGCCTTCAGGTAGCCCTCGGTGGCGATCTCCAGGAGCTCGCCGAGGTTGACCACGAACGCCCCCGGCATCGGCGGCACGTCCAGGAAGCCCCCGTCGCGCACCACCTGCAGCCCGCCCACCTCGTCCTGGAGCAGCAGGGTCAGGAACCCGTAGTCCTTGTGCGCCCCCACGCCCTGGTCGGCCCCCGTCGGCGCCGACCCGGGGTAGCGCACCAGCTTCGTGTGCAGGTGCGGACGGTCGGCGAAGGCGGCGTCGAAGAAGTCCTCCGGCGCCCCGATCGAGGCCAGCAGCTCCCGCAGCAGCCGGTGCGCCACCGCCGCCAGCCGCTCCTGCCAGCCCAGCACGACGTCCTTCAGCTCCGGCAGCGCCGCCGGCCACTGGTTGGGCCCCTCCAGCCACAGGTACGGCGGATCGCCCGGTCCCACCTCGGGCGCCGGCCGCTCCGCGCCCACGTCCAGCTGGTCGCGCCAGTCGGAGGCGCCGCCGGTCAGCTCGTGGCCGACCCGGGTGTAGCCGCGGAAGTGCGGCGAGTTCAGGTTGCTCAAGGAGAGCCGGTCGGCCTCGGGCAGGGCGAAGAAGGCCCTGGTCACTTCGAGGATCCGGGCGGTCTCGGCGGCGCTGACGCCGTGCCCGGTCAGGTGCAGGAACCCGGTGTCCCGGGCGGCCGCGTGCAGCTCTTCGCGGAAGGCGGCCCGCTGCGCCGGGTCGTCGGCCCGGGAGAGGTCCAGCACGGGCAGCGGGGAGGTGGACGGGACGGTGGACAGGTGCGCGGACGTCATGACGGCTCCGTTTCGGATGTCACAGGTCCTGTTCCCCAGGGATGGCGGGGACGCGGACGACGGGAGGGACCGCGGCCGGGATGGGGCCGCCGGTGCGCTGCGCCGCGTACAGGACCGCAGGCTGAATCAGGCGGATGGGGCTCTGGTTCGGTCCGGCGGCAGACAGCTCGTCGTCGTGACGCGCATGTGGTCCACATGGCGGCGCTTGACGAGGGGAACGTTCATACGGTGAGCGTACGCCCGAGCGGGCGGCTCGCCGAGCGTGCCCGGCGAGGTGCTCCCGGCCCGGCCGCGGTCCCGCGGCATCCCTGGACTGCGGGAGCCGCCCGCGGACCGGCTACGCTGGACCCGTGGCAGTCGTCGATGTATCCGAAGAGCTGAAGTCCCTCTCCTCGACCATGGGGTCGATCGAGGCCGTCCTGGACCTCGACAAGTTGAGGGCAGACATTGCCGTGCTCGAGGAGCAGGCCGCCGCGCCGTCCCTGTGGGACGACCCGGAGGCCGCCCAGAAGATCACGAGCAAGCTTTCGCACCTCCAGGCCGAGGTCCGCAAGACCGAGGCGCTGCGCAGCCGTATCGACGACCTCGCGGTCATGTTCGAGCTGGCCGAGGAGATGGACGACGCGGACACCCGGGCCGAGGCGGAGGCCGAGCTGGTCGCCGTGCGCAAGGCGCTCGACGAGATGGAGGTCCGCACCCTCCTGTCCGGCGAGTACGACGAGCGCGAGGCCCTGGTCAACATCCGCGCCGAGGCCGGCGGCGTCGACGCCTCGGACTTCGCCGAGCGCCTGCAGCGCATGTACCTGCGCTGGGCGGAGCGGCACGGCTACTCGACCGAGGTCTACGAGACCTCGTACGCCGAAGAGGCCGGCATCAAGTCCACCACCTTCGTGGTCAAGGCTCCGTACGCCTACGGCACGCTCTCCGTCGAGCAGGGCACCCACCGCCTGGTGCGCATCTCGCCCTTCGACAACCAGGGTCGCCGCCAGACCTCGTTCGCGGGCGTCGAGGTGCTCCCCGTCGTCGAGCAGTCCGACCACGTCGAGATCGACGAGTCCGAGCTGCGCATCGACGTCTACCGCGCCTCCGGCCCCGGTGGCCAGGGCGTCAACACCACCGACTCGGCGGTGCGCATCACGCACATCCCGACCGGCATCGTGGTCTCCTGCCAGAACGAGCGCTCGCAGATCCAGAACAAGGCCAGCGCCATGAACGTCCTCCAGGCCAAGCTGCTGGAGCGGCGCCGCCAGGAGGAGCAGGCCAAGATGGACGCCCTCAAGGGCGACGGCGGCAACAGCTGGGGCAACCAGATGCGCTCCTACGTCCTGCACCCGTACCAGATGGTCAAGGACCTGCGCACCGAGTTCGAGGTCGGCAACCCCACCTCCGTGCTCGACGGGGACATCGACGGCTTCCTGGAGGCCGGCATCCGCTGGCGCAAGCAGCAGGAGACGGCGACCGCGTAACCGCGTCGTGCGCGCCGTGTGCGAAGGGCGCGCGCCGTGTGCGAAGGGCCCGGACACCCTGGGGTGTCCGGGCCCTTCCGCGTGCCGGCCTGCCTCGGGCACGCGGGAGCAAGACCTACGATCGGGACGCGGGCGGAGCTGCGCTACGCCGCCTGGTGAGCCACCAGTGCCAGCGCCGCCAGCAGAGCCACCATGAGCGCGATGAGCACCATGGGGTTCAGGCCGGCGAAGGGGCCCTCCTGCTGGAGGCGCTCCCGGTTCGCCCGGCACACAGGGCAGCGGCCCTGGCTGACGGGTGCGGCACAGTTCGCGCACACGAGCCGGTCATATGTCATGCGCTCTCCTCCTCTCGTCCCCTCGGAACAACGACGCGGGGAACCCGTGCGTTCCCCCCTACCACTGTGCCAGCTCCCGCGGCTTTCGGCGCGCCCCCTCCGGGCACTCGTACGGGAAGGCTCGCTCGGGCCGGGGACATCGGCGGGGACATATCGGGCAACTCCGGATGGTGGGTCCCCACCCCGCGCCCGTTCGCGTATGGTCACGCACACCTACTCCCGGCGACCGTGGTGCTCCCGTGATCCGATTCGACAACGTCTCCAAGTCCTACCCGAAGCAGAACCGCCCGGCCCTCAGGGACGTGTCCCTGGAGATCACCAAGGGCGAGTTCGTCTTCCTGGTCGGCTCCTCCGGCTCCGGCAAGTCCACCTTCCTGCGGCTGATCCTGCGCGAGGAGCGCGCCAGCCACGGTCAGGTCCACGTCCTCGGCAAGGACCTGGCCAGACTCAGCAACTGGAAGGTCCCCCACATGCGGCGCCAGCTGGGGACGGTCTTCCAGGACTTCCGGCTGCTGCCCAACAAGACGGTCGCCGAGAACGTCGCCTTCGCCCAGGAGGTCATCGGCAAACCCCGCGGCGAGATCCGCAAGGCCGTCCCCCAGGTCCTGGAGCTGGTGGGCCTGGGCGGCAAGGAGGACCGGATGCCCGGCGAGCTGTCCGGCGGTGAGCAGCAGCGCGTGGCGATCGCCCGCGCCTTCGTCAACCGGCCGGCCCTGCTGATCGCGGACGAGCCCACCGGCAACCTGGACCCGCAGACCTCCGTCGGGATCATGAAGCTGCTCGACCGCATCAACCGGACCGGCACCACGGTGATCATGGCCACCCACGACCAGCAGATCGTGGACCAGATGCGCAAGCGCGTCATCGAACTCGAACAGGGCCGTCTCGTCCGCGACCAGTCGCGCGGCGTCTACGGCTACCAGCACTGAAAGGCCGAAGAGACGCCATGCGCGCCCAGTTCGTCATGTCCGAGATCGGCGTGGGGCTCCGCCGCAATCTCACGATGACCTTCGCGGTCGTCATCTCGGTCGCCCTGTCGCTGGCCCTCTTCGGCGGCTCCCTGCTGATGCGCGAGCAGGTGACCCGGATGAAGGGCTACTGGTACGACAAGGTCAACATCTCGATCTACCTGTGCAACAAGAACGACGCCCAGGAGGGCGGCGCCGGACTCGGCGGCACCGCCTGCGCCAAGGGCGCCGTCACCGCCGAGCAGAAGCAGCAGATCGAGACCGACCTGAAGAAGATGGACCTGGTCAAGACGGTCTACTACGAGTCCGCCGACGAGGCCTACAAGCACTACAAGGAGCAGTACGGCCACACCGCGCTGGCCAGCACCATCACCCCGGACCAGATGCAGGAGTCGTTCCGGGTCAAGCTGAAGGACCCGGAGAAGTACAAGGTCATCACCACCGCCTTCGCCGGCCGCGACGGCGTCTACACGGTGGACGACCAGCGCAAGGAGATCGACGATCTCTTCCGGATCCTGCGCTACCTCAACTTCGCCGCCCTCGGCATCATGCTGATCATGCTGATCGTGGCGCTGCTGCTGATCGTCAACACGGTGCGCGTCTCGGCGTTCAGCCGTCGGCGGGAGACCGGGATCATGCGGCTGGTCGGCGCCTCCAGCTTCTACATCCAGGTGCCGTTCATCATGGAGGCGGCCGTCGCGGGCCTGATCGGCGCCGGCTTCGCGTGCGTGATGCTGGCGAGCGGGCAGTACTTCGTGATCGACCACGGGGTGGCGCTGCGCGACAAGATCCAGCTGATCAACTTCATGGGCTGGGGATCGGTGCTGACCAAGCTCCCGCTGGTGCTCGCCATCGGGGTGCTGATGCCGTCGATGGCGGCGTTCCTCGCGTTGCGCAAGTACCTGAAGGTGTGACGAGCGCCCCGTGGGCGGTACGGCCAACCCTCCGTGCCGCCGGGGGCCTTGTCCTAGACTCGGCGCCATGCCGGGCCGCTCCGCCTTCCCCTCCCGGCCCCGTGACCTGCGTCGCGGGGCCGTTCTGACGTTGGCGTTACTGGGAGCGCTCGGGACCGCCGCCAGCACCGGCTGCTGGGAACGCGGTGACGAGCACCAGGTCGAGGCCGTCCGCGCGGACGTGCCGCAGACCGCCGCGGCGGACGCGGCCGGGGGCGCCGGCACCGCCGACCGGGAGGCCGTCGCCCGGGCCGCCGCCGAGGCCGTGGCGGAGGGCAAGTCCGGCAAGAAGGCCGCCCAGGAAGTGGTCAGCCGCAGCGGCGACCGCTGGGGCGTGGTCTACGACCGGGGCGAGTTCCAGGCCTTCGAGGAGGAGCTCGACGGCCGCTGGACCGGCGTCGGCCTGTGGATGCGCGGCGGGCGCGACGGCCGGATCCAGGTCGCCCGCGTGCAGCCCGACGGTCCCGCCGCCCGCGCCGGCATCGTGGCCGGCGACCGGCTGCTGGCCGTGGACGGCCGCGACGTGACGGGCCTGGCCGCCGCCGACGTGGTCGCCCTGCTGCGCGGCCCCGCCGGGACCCCCGTCGAGCTGCGGCTCGGCCGGGGCGAGGAGGTCCGCACGGCCGCCCTGCGGCGCGAGCAGCTGCACACCGAGTCGGTCACCGTACGGCAGCTCCCCGGCGGGATCACCCTGATCAAGGTCGCCTCCTTCACCCGGGGCTCCGGCGAGCAGGTCCGCCGGGCCGTGCGCGGCGCCCCGGCCGGCTCCGGGGTCGTCCTGGACCTGCGCGGAAACCCCGGCGGGCTGGTCGCCGAGGCCGTCACCGCCGCCTCCGCCTTCCTCGACGGCGGCCTCGTCGCCACGTACGACGTACGCGGCGCCGAGCGCGCCCTGTACGCCGAGCCGGGCGGCGACACCGCCCGGCCGCTGGTGGCCCTGGTCGACGGCGGCACCATGAGCGCCGCCGAGCTGGTCACCGGTGCCCTGAAGGACCGGGGCCGCGCCGTGACCGTGGGCAGCCGCACCTTCGGCAAGGGCTCGGTGCAGATGCCCACCGAGCTGCCCGGCGGCGCGGTCGCCGAGCTGACCGTGGGCACGTACCGCACCCCGGCAGGGCACAGCGTGGACGGCAACGGCATCACCCCCGACCTCGCGGCGGGCGAGCGCGCGGAGGAGCGGGCCCGCGCGGTATTGGGTGGCCTCGGGGTGGGTCGGTAGTGCGAAAATGACCGCACTATGGCTAAGGAAAAAGGGCGCAAGCTGATCGCCCAGAACAAGAAGGCGCGGCACGACTACCACATCCTCGACACCTACGAGTGCGGTCTCGTGCTCATGGGCACCGAGGTGAAGTCCCTGCGCCAGGGCCGGGCCTCGCTGGTGGACGGCTTCGTGCAGCTCGACGGCCACGAGGCCTGGCTGCACAACGTGCACGTGCCGGAGTACAGCCAGGGCACCTGGACCAACCACAGCGCGCGGCGCAAGCGGAAGCTGCTCCTGCACCGCGAGGAGATCGACAAGCTGGAGTCCAAGTCGCAGGAGACGGGTCACACGATCGTGCCCCTCTCGCTGTACTTCAAGGACGGCCGGGCCAAGGTCGAGATCGCGCTGGCGAAGGGCAAGAAGGAGTACGACAAGCGCCAGACGCTGCGCGAGAAGCAGGACCGGCGCGAAGCGGACCGCGCGATGTCTGCGGCGCGCAGGCGTCAGCGGGGTTAAATCCTGTAGCTTCCGACGGCGGTGGTCGCGTACCATGGCATCAGCACCACCCCCTGGTGAGGGATGGCTGCGGTTTGTTAATTCAACATGGGGATGATCGGTTTCGACAGCGGATGTCGAGGCAGGGGAAGCGAGCCGAGGAAGCGGCAATGATCTCGTTAACCCTATGTCGCAAAAAATAATCGCCAACACCAAGAGCGATAACTCCCGCTTCGCCCTCGCTGCCTAATAACAGCGAAACAAACGAAGCCTCTGTGAGGAGCGTCAGCCCGGGCGTGATCCCGACCCGGATCCTGGCGTCAGCTAGGGATCTAAACCTCTAGCCCCGGTCACGGGGGTTGGAGGGAAACCAAACAGTGACTGGGCCCGTCGGAGACTTGTCCGCGTGATCTCCGGGGCCGAGAAAATCGAAGCGGACTGCGCTCGGAGAAGCCCTGGTTCTGCACCGTTGGACGCGGGTTCGATTCCCGCCATCTCCACTCATCCCATGTGGGCGAAGGCCCCGCAGCCGATGGCTGCGGGGCCTTCGTCATGCCCGGGGGCGGGGGCCGGCCGGCAGGACCAGCAGCCCGACAGGGGCGAAGTGGGCGCTCCTCACTCGTCACCCGCCAGAGCCTGCAGGTCCTCCCTCGTCCTGGCGATCGTGGCGGCGCCTTCACGATCCCGGGCGACGGCTTCCATGAGCCGCCGCGCATTGGCCGGAGAGCGCAGGAGGTACACCGTCTCTTCCGTCCTCACGAGGGGCGAGGGCCCGGGCCTGTGCCGTGGGCCCTCGCCGGTGGGAGCGGTCAGGAGCAGTACGGGACCTTGTTCAGGTTCTGGGCGTAGCGGGCGGCGATCCAGCCGCGGCCGTCGGCGAGCTTGTACCAGAGGGCGTTGCCGGCGACGGTCTGGCCCTTGACCTTGCACTGGACCTCGACCACGGCGTTGGTGGCGAGCTTGCCGTTCCTCGCGTAGCCCGTGCCCGGGCCGGAGCGGATGCCGAGGCCCTGGCCGGGCGAGACGATGCGGGCCTTGGCGTGCTTCTGGGTGTGGCCGCTTCCGTGGTCGCCGTGGCCTCCCTGGTGGTCGCTGCCGCACTTCTTGCAGGTGCCGGGCTTGGTGGGCTTGCCGGGCTTGCCGGCGTCACCCTTGTCGCCCTTCGGTCCCTTCGGTCCCTGGGGGCCCTGCGGGCCCTCGGGGCCGCGGGGGCCCTTGGGTCCCTGGGGGCCGGCGGGGCCCTGGTGACCCTTCGGGCCCTTGGGACCCTGGGGACCGGCCGGGCCCTGGTGACCCTTCGGGCCTTGCGGGCCCTTGGGACCCTGGTGGCCCTTCGGACCCTGGTCACCCTTGGGCCCCTTCGGTCCCTGCGGGCCCTGGGGACCGGCCGGCCCTGCGGGGCCCGCCGGGCCGCGGAGTCCGGAGTCGCCCTTCGGGCCCGCCGGACCGCGCTCGCCCATGTCGCCCTTGTCCCCCTTGGGGCCGCGCGGGCCACCGGCCGGACCCTGCGGGCCCTGCGGTCCCTGCGGGCCGCGGGCACCCTGCGGGCCGCGAGGGCCTTGGGGGCCGGCCGGGCCCTGGACGCCCTGCGGGCCCTCGGGGCCGCGCTCGCCCGTCTCGCCCTTGTCCCCCTTCTCGCCCTTGGGGCCGGGCTTGCCCGGGAGGCCGGGGAGTCCGTGGTGGCCGGGCAGCCCGGGCTTGCCCGGCCGGCCGTCCTCACCGTGGTCGCCCTTGTCGCCCTTGTCGCCCTTCGGTCCCTTGTCGCCCTTCGGGCCCTGGACGCCCCGCGGGCCGGTCACCGGGGTCGCGACCGCGAACAGGGTCGGCGCGTCGGCGCCGGTCTCCCACTCGCCGCCGTCGAGGGTGGTGCCCTCGGGCGCGTTCGCGTCGACCCGCAGGGTCACGGCGAGCCGGGTCTGCGTGTGCGCGGGGAAGGTGAAGCCGGCCCGGGTCCCGGCGTTGCACGTCAGCCGGCGGGCGTCGGCGGACCGGGCGCAGGAGCCGGCCGAGCGCTGGTCGTTCCAGTAGAAGCGGGGCTCCGGGAACGTCGTCCGCTCCGGCGCGGTGATCCGGAACGTGGAACTGACGGCCGGGTCGGAGCCGTTCACGGCGACGATGACGACGCGGCCGGTCCGGCCGGCGGCGATCGAGGGGACGTACGGCTGCGAGAAGCGGATGCCGGTCGAGTCGGCGAGGGCCGGTACGGACGGCACCAGGAGGGTCGCGGTCACGGACGCGACGACCAGGGCCGCACGCGTGCAGCGGGAAGCAGACAAGGGGTTCCTCCGCGAGGGGAAGTGCGCAGAAGTGCGCTTGAGGCCCCACCAGTTAAAGCTGATCATGAGCCTCGGTGGTGGGCACCTCGCGGGGACGGTCACTCGGTTGCAGGGTGCCCCGGGGTGACCGGGGTGCCGGGGGAGCCCGGGACGACCCGGGTGCGGGGGGGGGGGCGGGCGCCTGTGGGGGACCGGCGGGGGCCCGGCGCGGCCTCGGTGCGGGGCCGGGCGTGGCTCTGGCGTGGGGGCCG
>NZ_JAJAUY010000159.1 GCF_020532625.1 Streptomyces antimicrobicus
TCGTGCGCTGCCCGCCGCACGGGGGCGGATTCCCGTCGCGCGGCTGCGGCCGGTGGGTGGCTGGGCGCGCCGTTCCCCGCGCCCCTTTGGGTTGGGCCTGGTCCGGGCTCGGGCCGGGATGCGGCCGGGGGCGGGGCGGGGCCTTGCCCAGGGGCGTGGGGACGGCGCGCCCGCCCCGCCACGCTCAGGTCGTGGTCGGGTTCGTCCAGATGTACGGGGTCGTCGTCGTCAGGGCGTGGAAGCCCAGGCGGTGGAGGATGGGGCGGCTGTCGGGGGAGGCGTCGACCTGGAGGTACGGGATGCCGCGGCGGGCGGCCTCGGCCGCGCGGTGGGCCACCAGCGCGCGGTAGATGCCCTTGCCGCGCCACGCCGGCGCGGTGCCCCCGCCCCACAGGCCGGCGAAGGATCCGCCGGGGCGGATCTCCATGCGGGCCGCGCTCACCGGACGGCCGTCCGCCAGCGCGACCAGCGCCATCAGCGTCTGCGGCGCCGCCTCCAGCCGGCCCAGCAGCTGCTCGCGCAGCCCCGGGTGGTCCTCGTCGAACGCCAGCCGGTGGGCCTCCATCATCAGGTCGACCCCGGCCGCGTCCGTGACCTCCTCGATGCGGACCCCGTCCGGCAGCGCCGGCGGCTCCGCCCCCACCTCCGCCGTGCGGGCCACCATCAGCGTCTCCGCCGGCTCCGCCACGAACCCGGCCGCGCCGAGCCGCTCGCCGAGGTCGGCCGGCCGGTCGTGCCCGTACAGCTTCCACTCGAACCGCGGCACACCCGCCCCCGCGAAGTACGCGACCTGCGCCGCGATCTCCGCGTCCGCCGTGTCCTCCCGCAGGTCCGACCACACCACCGCGTTCCATCCGCCGTCCGGCGCGCACTGCCGTACGACGGCACCGGCCCGCTCCACCACGGCCCCCGGCCGGTCGGTCACCGCGCCGCGGCGCTCCTCGGCGTCGTACAGGTCCCGTACGTCTGTCTCAAAGGTCATCCGCGCAGCTGAGCAAGGAACCGTGCCCGTCCGCAACTGCATTAGCCTGGCGCCGTATGACTGACGACGGCCTTCCCCACCGCGACCTCACCCACCGCGACCTCACCCACCGCGACCTCACCCACCGCGACCTCACTCACCCCCGCCTCCCCGCCCCCGACCTCGACGACGCCCCCCTGCCCGACGTCTACGTCGGCAGGGCCGGCCCCGACGCCGCCCAGGACCGCGGCTGGCTGCTCGGCCACTTCAAGGAGCCGGACGACCCCCGCCACAGCAAGGACGTCGAGATCAAATGGGGCGTCCACCCGCGCGGCGAGCGCCGCGCCCAGTGGGTGCGCGGCGAGGACCGCACCGCGCTGCTGGTGCTGATCAGCGGGCGGTTCCGGATGGAGTTCCCCGGCCGTGACGTCGTCCTGGCCGAGCAGGGCGACTACGTCGTCTGGGGCCGCGGCGTCGACCACTCCTGGGAGGCCGAGGAGGACGCCGTGGTGCTCACCGTGCGCTGGCCCTCCGTCCCGGGGTACAGGGCCGAAGGGCCCTGATCCCCCCTCAGGGCTGTGATGATGCACACGAAACGGACCAACGATCACGAAACGCTGCGATCGTGGCCCGATGGACCCTGCGAGGGCGACCCCCTGCCGGCACGGGTCAGGCGTTCACGTGTTCCTTGCGTCGGGCTGTACCCCGGTGTGGATCCGAACCAGGGAGAGCTCGACCGTTGGCAGCAATCGCCCGGTGGTGCCTGCGGCACCGCCTCGTCGCCGTCCTGATCTGGCTGCTCGCCCTCGGAGCGACCGCCACCGCGGCCGTCGCCGCCGGACCGGCCTTCTCCAACGACTACGAGGTGCCCGGCACCGAGTCCAGCAAGGCCGGCGCCCTGCTCAAGCAGGGCTTCCACGACCAGGGCGGTGACACCGACAGCGTCGTCTGGCGCACCCCCGCGCACGAGAACGCCCGCACCCCCGACGTCGAGCAGCGCATGCGCCACGCCCTCGACACCATCGCCGCCCTCCCGGGCGTCGCCTCCGTGACCAGCCCCTACGCCCCCGAGGGCGCCGGGCAGATCAGCGCCGACGGCCGCACCGCGTACGCCGTGGTCACCTTCGACCGGCCGGCCGACGCCGTGCCCGCCGCCCAGGCGCGCGCCGTCGTCGCCGCCGCCAAGAACCCCGCCACCGAGCAGCGCGGCCTCCAGGTCGAACTCGGCGGCCGCGCCGTCGGCCTGACCGAGGCCCCCCGCCCCCACCTCGCCGAGGTCGTCGGGGTGGCCGTGGCCGGGGTCGTGCTGTTCCTGGCCTTCGGCTCCCTCGCGGCGAGCCTGCTGCCGCTGGCCACCGCCCTGGTCGGCGTGGGGACCGCCTACGCCGGCATCACCCTGCTCGGGCACGCCGTGCCGGTCGCCGACTTCGCGCCGATGCTCGGCACCCTGATCGGCCTCGGCGTCGGCATCGACTACGCGCTGTTCATCGTCACCCGCCACCGCAAGGGCCTGGCGCGCGGACTCTCCGTCGAGGAGGCCGCCCGCAACGCCGTCGCCACCACCGGCCGGGCCGTCGTCTTCGCCGGGGCCACCGTCTGCATCGCCCTCCTCGGCATGCTGGTCCTGCGGCTGAACTTCCTCGGCGGAGTGGCGATCGCCGCCTCCCTCACCGTGGTCCTCACGGTGCTGGCCTCGCTCACCCTGCTGCCCGCCCTGCTCTCGTACATCGGGATGCGCGCCCTGTCCCGCCGCCAGCGCCGCGCCCTCGCCGAGCACGGGCCGCGGCCGGAGGCGCCCACCGGGTTCGCCGCGCGCTGGGCCGCCTTCGTCGAACGCCGGCCCAAGCTGCTCGGCGCGGTCGCCACCGCGCTGATGGCGGTGCTCGCCCTGCCCGCCTTCTTCCTCCACCTCGGCACCTCCGACCAGGGCAACAACCCCGCCCACACCACCACCCGCAAGGCCTACGACCTGCTGGCCGAGGGCTTCGGCCCCGGCACCAACGGGCCGCTCGCGGTCGTCGCCCGGCTCGACGGCCCCGCCGACCGGGTCGCCTTCGACCGGCTCGCCGAGACCCTGCGCACCACCGAGGGCGTCGCGGCCACCGGCCCCGCCACGGTCAACCGCGCCGGCGACACCGCCGTGCTGACCGTCGTACCCGACTCCGCCCCGCAGTCCCGGGCCACCAGCGCACTGGTCGACCGGATCCGCCAGGACGTCGTCCCGGGCGCGGCGCGCGGGACCGGCCTGCAGGTGCACGTGGGCGGGGTCACGGCCGGCTACGACGACTTCGCCGAGGTCGTCGTCGGCAAGCTGCCGCTGTTCGTCGGCGTCGTGATCGCCTTCGGCTGCGCCCTGCTGCTCCTCGCGTTCCGGTCGATCGGGATCCCGCTGAAGGCGGCCGTGATGAACGTCGCCGCCGTCGCCTCGTCCTTCGGCGTGGTCGTGGCGGTCTTCCAGTGGGGCTGGGGGAGCGAGCGGATGGGCCTGGGCAGCGCCGGGCCGATCGAGCCGTTCCTTCCGGTGATCATGGTCTCGGTGCTGTTCGGGCTGTCGATGGACTACCAGGTCTTCCTGGTCAGCCGGATGTACGAGGAGTGGTTGGAGACGGGCGACAACCGGCGGGCCGTCCGCGTCGGCCTCGCCGAGACCAGCCGCGTGATCAACTCGGCGGCGGTCATCATGATCTCCGTCTTCCTGGCGTTCGTCCTCAGCGGCGACCGGATCATCGCCATGTTCGGCATCGCGCTCGCCGTGGCCGTGGCCCTGGACGCGTTCGTGCTGCGCACCCTGCTGGTCCCCGCGCTGATGCACATGCTCGGCGGGGCCAACTGGTGGCTGCCGGCCTGGCTGGAGCGGCGGCTGCCGCGCATCAGCATCGAAGCGCCCGAACGCGAGGCCTCCCGTGCGACACTGCCCGGGCAGCGGTCGGGCGCGGACGACCCCGGGCCGGCCGCGCTGCACCGCTAGCGGGCCACCGCTCGAAGGACCGACGACGCCGAAGGAACCGCATGTTCTCGATACCCCTGGCCGACGACGCCCACCTGTTCCCGCTGGAGGCGTGGCACGCCGAGGAGTTCTTCGCCCACATCGAGCGCGGCCGGGAGTACATCGGCCAGTACGTGCCGTTCCCGGACCGCTCCAAGGACCTGGAGGCGGCCCGCACCCTGCTCGGCACCAACGCGCACAAGGCCGCCGACGACGGCGTCCGGCTCTACGGCATCCGGCTCGACGGCACCCTGGTCGGCGGTGTCCTCTTCCCGGCCTTCGACGCGGCCGGCGGCAACGCCGAGATCGGCTGCTGGCTGGAGCCGGCCGGGGTCGGCCGGGGGCTGGTCACCAAGGCGTGCGGGGTGCTGCTGGACTGGGCGTTCGACGTGCGCGGCATCCGCCGCGTGGAGTGGCACGCGGCCTCGGAGAACAAGCGCAGCATCGCCGTGGCCCAGCGGCTCGGCATGACCCGCGACGGCGTGATGCGCCAGAACCACCTGCACCGCGGGGTGCTCCAGGACACCGAGGTCTGGGCGATCCTCGCCGACGAGTGGCGCGCCCACCGGGCGGCCGCCGGGCCGGCCGCGTAGCGCCTCTCAGGAACCTCTCATGCGGGGCGCCTACGGTGCCCCGCATGGACACCACGAAGCCCGGCCCCGACTCCGCCACCGCCACCGACCCCGGCCCCGCCCCCGACTCCGCCCCCACGGCCGCCGCCCCCGCCCCCGGCACTCCGCCGGTCGCCGCCGCGGACGTGGACGCCGACGCCGCCGCGGTCCTGGACGCGGACACCGACGAGGACGGGGCCACCGACCTGGACGGGGACGGGGACCCGGCCGAGGAGTTCGTCGAGGAAGGGCCCACGGGCGTCGGTTCGGCGGCCTCCGCCGTCGTCGCGGCCGGACTCGGCCTGGTCGCGCTCAGCGGCACCTGGGTCTCCCGCGTCCTCGCCGAGCGCGAGACGCTCCTCGGTCAGATCCGCTCGGTCGACGCCACGAGCACCCAGGCCAAGATCGAGGCGCTCTACGGCAACGCCTGGCACATGACCGCCCTCGTCAACGGCCTCTTCTCGGCCCTCGCCCTGCTCCTGGCCGTCTTCGTCCTGCTCCGCCCGGCCTTCGGCGCCCCCGGCCGCGTCCACCCCACCTGGGTCAAGGCGGTCGCCTGGGCGGGCACCGCCCTGGGCGCCCTCGGCCTGGTGGTGTTCACCCTGATGTACTTCGACGTCGTCACGCCCCTCCCGACGGCCGGGTAGCGAGGACTCAGCCCCACAGCCCCGGGGTGATCCGGACCTGGGTGCGGGCCTCGCGGCCGGAGGTGAGGCCCCGGGCGGCGTACGGGTGCAGCCCCGACGGCGTGTTGGAGACCAGGTCGGTGCGGAACCCGCCGTTCTTGTCGGCGGTGAAGACGTGGCCCCCCACGTCGGCCGCACTCGTGCCCCGGGTGAGACGGACCCGCTCGCCGGGCTTGAAGCCGTACCCCCGGAAGGTGCAGGCGTGGCCCGAGGCGTGGCTGCCGCACCCGACGAGCGTGGCGGGGCCCTTGGGGACCCACGGGGTGGGCGGCGGGCTGGTCACCGGGCGCTCGGGGTCCGGTCCCTTCGGGTACGGCGACGCGGGGCCGGTCGTGAGCGGGAGGGGGCGCGTGGTGGGGTGCGTGGTGGGGTGCGTGGGCGAGGACGGGTGCTCCTCGACCGTGATCCGGCAGCCGGCGACGGCGAGGACGGCCGTGGTGGCGGCCGCCGCGACGACGGCGGTCAGGCGTGCGCGCATGGTGCTTCTCCTGTCGGTCCGTTGGGGTCGTACCGACCACGGTGGGTCCCGTAGGAGGCCTGGAGCATCAGTACTGCCACTGAACCCGGTACGGGTCCCGGGGGCGTGCCCGCGGTGCGTCTCGGGCGGCAGCCGCCCCCGCAGCCGCCGCCCCGCGTCCGCCGCCGGTCCCGTCGGCCTCGGCTGCGGGATACTGCCGAGGTGGCAACCGAATTCGTCGGCCGGGCGGCCGAGTTGGCGGTCCTGGCGCAGCAGTTCGAGGCCGCGGCGCGCGGCCGCGGAGCCGTGGTGCTGCTCGCGGGGCCGGCCGGTGTCGGCAAGAGCACCCTCGCGGCCGAGGCGCTGCGCCGGTACGCCGGCCCCGCGGGCTTCGCCGTCGCCCGGGGACACTGCCCCAGGGACGCGGTGGCTCCGCCGCTGTGGCCCTGGCAGCACACGCTCCGCCTCGTGGGGGCGGCCCCCGGCCCACCCGGGCGGCGGGCCGCCGAACCGCCCGAGGCCCCACGGGCACCGGCCGACGGCCATGCAGAGGCCCTGGCGGCTGCCCCGGCCGACGCCCACACCCAGGCTCCGCCGGACGCCCCGGGCTACGCCCGCCCCCACGCTCACGCCCCGGCCCCGGTGGACCCCCCGGGCCCGGCGGACGCCCCGGCCCCCGCCCCGCCGTGGACCGCGACGGTGCCCGCCGACGCGGCCGCGGCGCGGTTCCTGGAGCTGGCCCGGATGACCGAGGCCCTGGTCGCGGCGGCCGCCGAACGGCCGTGGGCCGTCCTGCTGGAGGACCTGCACTGGGCCGACGCCGCCAGCCTCGACCTGCTGCGGCACCTGACCGGCGAGGCCGCCCGCACCGGGCTGCTCGTGCTCGGCACCTTCCGCGAACCGGTGCCCGAGGAGCCCGCCGCGGCCCTCGCGGAGCTCGGCCGCTACGGTGCGACCACGCTGCGCCTGGCCCCCTTCACCTACGCCGAGGTCGCCCGGTGCGTCGGCGAGGCCGATGCGGGGGAGGCGTACCGGCGCACGGGCGGTCTGCCCCTGCTCGTCGCCGCGCTGCGCACCCGCGCCGGCAGCCTCGGCACGGTCGTCAGCGGCCTGCTGGCCGGGCTCACCGCCGACCAGCGCGACGTCGTACGGGCCGCGGCCGTGCTCGGCGAACGGCTCGACGCCGCCCAGCTCGCCGCCGCCCTGCCCGGCCCGGGCGAGACCGTGGTCGCCCAGGCCCTGGAGGCCGCTTGGCACGCCGGGGTCCTCACCGCGGCGCGGACCACCGGAGCCGGGCGCACCTACCGCTTCACGCACGAGCTGGTCCGGGACGAGGTGCTCGGCCGGACCACCCCGGCGACCGCCCGGGCCCTGCACCGGGCCGCAGCACAGGCCCTGGAACGCTCCGGCGACCCCGCCGATGCCGCCCGGATCGCCGCCCACTGGCGGCAGGCCGGGACCGAGCCCGAGCACCGGACCGCCGCCGCGCACTGGTCCCGGGCCGCCGCCGCACTGGCCCGCGAGCGGCACGCCTACGCCGACGCCGCCCGGCACCTGGCCGACGCCGCCGCAGTCCTCGACGCGGGCGACCCGCAGCGCGCCCCGGCCCTCGTCGACCTGGCCCGCGCCGCCTACCTGGCCGGCCACTACGAGGCCTGCCTGCGCCACTGCGACGAGGCGTCCGCCGCGGCGCGGGCGCACTCCCGGCCGGACCTGCTCGCCGAGGTGGCCCTGGTGCTCCAGGGCGTCACCTTCCCGCACGCGTCGGACGCCGTCACGCGGATGTGCCGGGCGGCACTGGCCGTGCAGGGCCTGCCGGACGCGGTGCGGGCCCGGCTGCTCGCCCAGCTCGCCACCGCCTCCGCCGAACTCGACGTGCCCGCCGAGGCGGCCCGGCAGGCCCGGGCCGCCCTCGAACTGGCCGAGGCCTCCGGTGACCTGCGGGCCGAACTCGACGCCGCCCGCGCGGTGCAGATGACGCTGGCGCACCCCGACGACACCCCCGAGCGCCTGCGCCTGGGCGAACTCGCCGTCGCCCGCGCCGAGCGGCTCGGCGATCCGCTCGCCGCCGTACTCGGCCACCAGTGGCGCGTCCAGGCCGCGTACCTGCTGGGCCGGCTGGACCTCGTGGACGACGCGCTGCGCGGCATCGAAGCCGTCGTGGACCGCGCCCCGCTGCCCCTGGTCCGCTGGCACCTGCTGCGCGTGCGTGCGGCCCGGGCCGTGCAGGAAGGACGGTTCGCCGAGGCCCGTCGGCACAACGACGAGGCCACCGGACTCGCCCGGGCCGGCGGTGACCGGTCGGCGCTCGCGCTGAGCCACGTCCTGCGCCAGCAACTGGCCCTCGTCCGCGGTGACGCCACGGAACTGTCCGCGCAGATGTGGCAGGAGCTCGACCGCGCCCCGCGGCACCCGCTGGTGCTGTCCCTGCGCGGCCGGGCGCTGTTCCTCGCCGGCCGGCTGGACGAGGCCCGCGACGTCTACGGCCGGCTGCGTCCGCTGCTGCCGTTCCCCATGACGAACCCGCCGTGGCCCGCGGTGCTGCTCAACCTGGTCGACCTGATCGCTCTGGCCGGCGACGCCCAGGCGGCCGGGCTGGCGTACGACCAGCTCGCGCTGTTCCGGCCGTACCCGGGAGCGATCGGCACCCCTACGGCGTACTTCTCGGGCACGGTCAGCCGCGACCTCGGCCGGCTCGCGCTGACCGCCGGCCGCCCGGAGGAGGCCGAGGAACTGCTGCGCGAGGCGCTGGTGCGCAACCGCGCCCTCGGCGCACGCCCGTTCGTCGCGCTGACCTGCCTGGACCTCGCGGCGCTGCGGAGCGACGCCGGCGCCCTCACGGAAGCCGGCGCCCTCGCCCGGGAGGCGCTCGGCACCGCCGGCCGGCTCGGGATGCCCGGACCCGCCGCCACCGCGGAACGCCTCCTCGGGGAGATCGCCGCCCGGCGTACGGGCGCCGGCGCGCTCACCCCGCGCGAACGCCAGATCGCCGGCCACGTGGCCCGGGCCCGCACCAACCGGCAGATCGCCGCCGACCTGGTCATCTCCGAACGCACCGTGGAGAGCCACGTCCGCAGCATCCTCGGCAAGCTCGGCTGCGCCAACCGCACCGAACTGGTGGCCCGGTGGGCCGGCTCGTAAGGCCCCACGAGCCCCCGTACGGCCCCCCTAAGCACCCCCGTCGGGGGCCTTAGGCCGGCCCGTGGACGGGTGGGCTCCGCCCTAAGGCCCCCCGGCGTCCGCAGATGCGGCATGCGCCCGATGTGGGGGAGGGGGCTGGTCCGGGAATCTGGGAGCACACCGCAACGAGGTGCCCGAGAGACCCACCGCCCCGAGGAGACGCAGATGTTCGAGTACGAGATCGCCGTGGCCCGCCGTGCCGACCTCTACCGCGAGGCCGACCGCTACCGGCTGGTGCGCAAGGCGCAGGCCGCCCGCCGGTCCGCTCGTCGCGAGGAAGCAGAAGGGAAGGTGAGGGGCGACCGGAGCGTCTTCGGCCGCGCCGCGTGAGGCGGAAGGGACGTCTGTGACCTGACCGCACGATGACGACCGCCCTGATACGGAGTGCCGCACAGGCGGACCTCTGTGCGATGCTCCCCTGCGTGGAGACCAGATCTGTCAGCCCGGTGTTCGTCGGCCGCGCCGACGAACTGGCCGTCCTCACCGACGCCCTGTCCCGTGCCGCCGGCCACGAACCGCAGGCACTGCTGATCGGCGGGGAGGCCGGAGTCGGCAAGACCCGCCTCACCGAGGAGTTCCTCTGCGAGGCGACCCGGCGCGGCGCCGTCGTCGCCGTCGGCGGCTGCGTGGAGATCGGGGCGGAGGGCCTTCCCTTCGCCCCCTTCTCCACGGCGCTGCGCTCGCTGCGCCGCCAACTGCCCGAGGAACTGGCCGCCGCCGCGGCCGGCCAGGAGGGCGAACTCGCCCGCATCCTGCCCGAACTCGGCGAGACCCCCCGCGTCCCGCACGACGAGGAGAGCACCGCGCGGCTGTTCGAACTGACCGCGCGGCTGCTGGAACGCATAGCCGCCGGTCGGACCGTCGTCCTCGTCCTGGAGGACCTGCACTGGGCCGACACCTCCACCCGGCACCTGCTCGCCTACCTGTTCCGCACCCTCGGCAGCGGCAGCCTCGTCGTCGTCGCCACCTACCGCGCCGACGACATCCACCGCCGCCATCCGCTGCGGCCCTTGCTCGCCGAACTCGACCGGCTGCGCACCGTCCAGCGCATCGAACTGGCCCGCTTCAACCGCGCCGAGGTCCGCCGCCAGCTCGCCGGCATCCTCGCCTCCCAGCCCGACGAGGACCTGGTCGCATCCGTCTTCGAACGCTCCGACGGCAACGCCTTCTTCGTCGAGGAACTCGTCGCCTCCATGAAGAGCGGCTGCCGCACCGGACTCACCGAATCCCTGCGCGACCTGCTGCTCGTCCGCGTCGAGGTGCTGCCCGAAGCCGCCCAGCGCGTCGTGCGGATCGTCGCCGAGGGCGGGTCCACGGTCGAGTACCCGCTGCTGCTGGCCGTCTCCCGGCTCACCGAGGACGAGCTGATCGAGGCCCTGCGCGCGGCCGTCGGCGCCAACATCCTGCTCGCCACCGCCGACGGCGACGGCTACCGCTTCCGCCACTCGCTGGTCCGCGAGGCCGTCAGCGACGACCTGCTCCCCGGCGAACGCGCCCGCGTCAACCGCCGCTACGCCGAGTGCCTGGAGGCCGACGACACCCTGGTGCGCGCCGAGGAACGCGTCATCCGGCTCGCCACCTACTGGTACTACGCCGGCGAGCCGGCCAAGGCCCTGCCCGCCGTGCTCGACGCCTCCGTGGCCGCCCGCCGCCGGCACGCCTACTCCGAGCAGCTGAGGCTGCTGGAACGGGCCATGGAACTGTGGGACAGCGCCCCGGCGGACGTCCGCGAAGGACTGCGCCCCGTGGACTACACCGAGGTCTACCCGCCGTGCGGCTGCGACCCGGCCACCACCCCGCTCGTCCGGCTCGACCTGCTCGCCGAGGCCACCGTCGCCGCCCGGTTCGGCGGCGAACGCGAACGCGCGCTGAAGTTCACCAAGCTCGCGCTGCGGATGCTCGACGACGACCCCGACCCGCTGCGCGCCGCCTGGTTCTGGACCGAGCGCTCCCGGCTGGTCTCCAGCCTCGCCCGCGGCGACGGCTGGGAGGAACTGGCCAAGGCCCAGGAGCTCGTGCGCGGCCTGCCCCCCTCCCACGTGCACGCCGAGGTGCTGATGCGCGCCGCCGGCTGGGGCATGCTGCACAACCCCGGCCCCGACAACCTCGCCGCCGCCGAACGCGCCGTCGAGTACGCGCGGATGGTGGGTGCCGAGGAGGTCGAGCTCGACGCCCGGGTCACCGTCGGCTGCCTGCTCACCGACGCCGGCAGCCCCGACGCTGGGATCGCCGCGCTGCACGAGGTCAAGGACCTGGCCGTCGACCGCGGTTTCACGATGATCGCGGGCCGCGCGCACATCAACCTCACCTCCCAGCTGGAGAGCATGGGCCGCTCCCGCGAGGCGGTCGACGTGGCCGAGCGGGGCGTCGAACTCGTCGGCCGGGCCCGGCTCCTGGACACCGAGGCCTGGATCCGCGGCAACCTCGCCGAGAGCCTGTACAGCCTCGGCCGGTGGGACGAGGCCGCCGACGTCGCCCGCCGGACCCTGCACGTGGCGCAGAGCGCGGCACCGCGCGGCTCCGCCTCCGCGCGCCTGGCGTACTTGGCGCTGGCCCGCGGCGAACTGACCGAGGCCGCGCACCAGCTCGCCGCCGCCCACACGCACTTCGGCACCCACGACACCCAGCCCCAGCACCGCATCCCGCTGTACCGCCTGACGGTCGGCGTCGCGGCGGGGGAGGGGCGGATCGCCGACGTCCGCGCCGAGTTCCTCGACGCCGTCGCCTACGGCTTCCCGCTCGGCCACCACCGCTACGCATGGCCGCTGCTGCTCGCCGTGGCGACGGCCGAGGCCGACGCCGTGGGCCTGCCCAGCGCCGACGCCGGGCGCGCGGCGGCCCTGGACGCGATCCGCACCGCCGCCCGCGGCCTGGCCACGCCGTTTCCGGTGTGGGCCGCCCACGGCGAGTACGTCCGCGCCGAACTGCGGCGGGCCGAGGGCCGGGACACCGTCGAGGACTGGACGGCGGTCGAGACCGCCGTCCGTCCCCTGGAGCGCCCGTACCTGCTGGCCCGTGCCCGGCACCGGCTCGCCGAGGCGGTGCTGGCCGCCGGTGGCGACCGGGACCGGGCGGCGGGGCTGGTGCGTCACGCCCATGCCGCCGCCGACCGGCTCGGCGCCCGCCGGCTGCGCGAGGACCTGGCCCTGCTCGCCCGGCGCGCCCGGCTCCCGCTCGCCTCGACCGGCTCGGAGCCGGTCGAGGCCGAGGTGGACAGCGACCCGGTGGAGGCGCTGGGCCTGACCAGCCGGGAGCGGGACGTGCTGCGGCTGGTCGCGGCCGGGTGCAGCAATCGCCAGATCGCCGAGAAGCTGTTCATCTCGCCGAAGACGGCGAGCGTGCACGTGTCGAACATCCTGGCCAAGCTCGGGGTCTCCGCGCGGGGCGAGGCCGCGGCGCTGGCCCACCGGCTGCGGCTGTTCGCCCCGGCGGACCAGCCCACCCGCTAGGCGCGGCGCAACCTTGCCCCTGGGCGCCGGGGCCTGGCCTTGCCCCTGGGCGGCGGGGCCGAGCCGCGCCCTGCCCGGGGCCAGCCGTGCCTGCGGGCCGTGCCTGGCCCTGAGCCCGGCCCCGGCGCTGGCCCAGCCGTGCTCGGCCTCGGCCTCGGCCTCGGCTCGGCCCTGCCTGGCCCGGCTCCAGCCGTGCCCGTGCCCGGCCCTGCCCGGACAGCTCCGGCCTCGGCCTGGCCCGGCCCTGGCGCAGGCCTGGCCCTGCCCCTGAGCCCGTCCCCGGGGCCCAGCCAAGCCTTCGGGCCTGGCCTGGCTCCGGCCTCGACCCGGGGGCCAGCCGTGCCCGCGGGCCACGTCCTGGCCCGGCCCCGACCCGGGGGCCAGCCCGTGCCCGCAGGCCCTGACGGGCCCGGCCTGGCCTCCGGCCGAGGTCGCGTGCCAGCCCCGGTCGTGGCCCGGCTCCGGGCTCGGCGGGCCTTGGCCCCGGGCCGGTCGTGGGCCCGGTGCTGGGCTTCGGGGCCGGGGGTCGGGGCCGCGGGCTCCGGGTAGGGGTGTCCGGGACTGCATGATTTATGGCGATCTCAGATGATTTCGGATCTCGGGCGGGAGTCACGCCACAAATCACGCTTTACGTCCCGGACACCCCCACCCTGCGCCCACGACCCCGACCCCCAGCCGGCCCCGTCGGTCCGGTCCCGGTCGTCCCGCTTCCGGTCCGCTTCCGGTCCAGGGCCCGCTTCCGGTCCGGTCCCGGCTGCGGACCGGACGCCGCCCGACCCGGCCCCTAGCGGGCCAGTTCTGGCCCCGGCGGGCCCAGGCCCTGCCCCACCGCCTGGCCCCACAGCGGGCCCGGCCGGCTCCCCCCGGCCTCGCCGGGCCAGCCCCTGCCCCCGCCCGGTCAGCCCGGCCCAAACGCGGCACCGCGCCAGCTCCGACCGTCCCCGGCCTCCACCGGCCGCGCCCGCCCGGGTCCCGAGCGGCCCCGGCCCGGTCCGGCCCAGTGCAGCCCGCCCAGCCCGGTCCAGCCTGGACCCGACCGGCCAAGTGCAGCCCGGCCCTGGCCCCGGCCCCAGCCACGGCCGGCCCGTCCAGCCTGGTCCAGCCGGGCCCGGCCCGGTCCGGCCACGGCACGGCTCCGGCACGGGTCCGGTCGAGCCACGGCGCGGTCGTCCGGCCAGGTCCAGCCCGGCCGGGGCCCCGGCCTCGGCTCCGGCTCGCTCCGGCCCGGTCCAGCCACGGCACGGTCCAGCCACGGCACGGTCCCGTCCGGCCGGATCCAGCCCGGTCCAGCCAGGCCCGGCGGTCC
>NZ_JAJAUY010000016.1 GCF_020532625.1 Streptomyces antimicrobicus
AGCACGGCGCCCCCGGCCAGCGCCCGCCCGTCCGGCCGGCCCGCCGACAGCGCCGTCCAGGCCGCGATCACCACGATCCCGGCCAGCACGAACGTCTGCCGGTACGGACTGCCGTTGGGCGTGGCGAAGACGTGCCAGGCCAGGTGCGTCGGCGTCCACTGGAAGGACACCGCGACGGCCACCACCAGCCCGGTCCACCACCAGCGGGTCCGCCGCGGCACCCCCCGGTGCAGCGGCAGCGCCGCCGCCAGCAGCAGGGTCCCGGTGCCGACGAACACGGCCGGCGAGGAGAAGCTGTACGTCGCCGGCAACGCCCGCGCGAAGACGTCCGCCCACGGCACCGGGGCGAACTGCCTGCTCCAGCCCGGATGGGCCTGTCGCGAGCTGAGGAAGAGCGGCACCAGCACCGGAGCGGCCAGCAGCAGCCCGAGCACCGTCGAGGCGGCCGCGCGCAGCCCGGTCGCGGCCCGCTCGCGCAAGGACCGCCGGGTCAGCACCACCCGCACCAGCAGCACCAGCGCCGCGCCGAGCGTGGCCATGTAGGCGGTGTAGAAGTTCGCCGTCCAGCACAGCGCGACCACCACCGGCGCGGCCACCGGCCGCCGCCCGCGCAGCGCCCATTCGCCGGTCAGGCACAGCAGCGGGAAGGCGATCAGCCCGTCCAGCCACATCGGGTTGTAGGCGGCCTCGACCACCGACCAGCCGCACAGCGCGTACGAGGCCGCCAGCAGCCCCGCCGCCCACCACGGCCCGCGCCGCAGGGTGCGCAGCAGCCAGGCCATGGCCGCGGCGGCGGCCGCCGTCTTCACCAGCGTGACGACGTACACCGCGAGGTCGATGTCGGCGCGCGGGAACAGGCCGACCAGCGGGGCGAACGGGCTGGCCAGGTACGTGCCGAAGTCCGGCAGGAAGCTGGTGCCGTAGCCGGAGCGCCAGTTGAGCAGCAGCCCGCCGGCCGCCCGGCCGTGGAGCAGGTCCCACAACTGGGCGTGGAAGGGGACGAACTGGTTGCCCAGGTCGTTGACGCTGCGGTGGCGGGGCCCGTACGGGTACACCCGCGCGACCGCGTCCCCGGCGGCCGCGGCCACGGTGGTGACGAGGGCGGCGAGGAGGGCCCCGCGCCGGCTGTCCCGGCGCGGCGCGCGGAGGTCGGTGTGCTCGCTCGACATGGTGCACGGACCTTCCCAGCACCGTACGACCGCCGGATGGCCACGCGGTGAACGCGTACCCCGACACCCCGGGAATCGTTGGTCGAATCGGTGGCCCGCACCCCTTCGACTGCATACCATCGATCACCGCAAGGCCCTTGTGCACCGATGCACAATCCCGCCCGTCGCCCGACCACCACCCCACATCGCGGCGCTCAGCGCCGCTGTGATCACCGGGAGGCTCCTTTGCACCGTCGCGCCGCGCTCTCCGTGTCCGCCGCCCTGCTCGCCGCGGCCCCGCTCCTGTCCGCCTGCGGGTCGTCGCCCGCGCGGCCCGGTACGGCGGCCGTGGTCGGGGGCGAGCGGATCACCACGTCGGCCGTGCAGGCCGAGGTCAAGGACGTCCGGGCCGCCCAGAACCGCTCGCCGCAGGGGCCGGCGCTGATCCAGGCCACCGCCGGTCTGGAGCGGCACAAGCTGGAGCGGATGATCCAGCTGGCGCTGCTGGAGCGGGCGGCCAAGGACGCCGGGGTGCGGGTGAGCACCGCCGAGGTGGAGGCCGAGCGGGAGCGGAAGCTGGAGCAGGCCGGCGGCCGCGCGCAGCTGGAGGCGGCAGCGCTGCAGCAGGCCTTCCTCGCGCCGGACCAGATCGACGTCGACACCCGCTTCAAGCTGCTGCGCGACAAGCTCTACGACCACTACGGCAGCCAGGACAAGGCGGTCGAGGAGCTGCGCCGGACCGCCGAGAAGCTGCGCGTGGAGCTGAACCCGCGGTTCGGCAGCTGGGACCCGCAGCAGATCGGGCTGGGCGACAAGGGCACTGCCTGGATCCTCCAGAAGAGCCGGCCCGAGCAGCCGGTCGCCGGGGCCTGACGCCCGGGGCCCGGGGAGCGCCGGGGCGGAGGTAGGTTCGAGGGGTGACCGACGAGAACACCCCCGAGCCGACCGCCGCCGAGACCGGCCGCATCGTCCTGCTGACCACCAGCCACCGGGTCGCCCCCGGCGTGCTGTCCTGGCCGGCCTGGCAGGCCCTGCGGACCGCCGACCGCGTCCTGTGCGCCGATCCGCAGCACCCGCAGCTGCCGTACCTGCGGGAGGCGGGCGTCGAGGTCACCCACGAGACGCCCGACGCCCACGCCCTGGTCGAGGCCTGCGCGGGCGGCCGTACGGTCGTGGTGCTGCCCGGCGGCGAGGGCGACCAGCGCCTGACCGACGGCCTGGCCCGGCTCGCCGGCTCCGGCCGCGTCGCCATGCCCGAGCTGGAACTGCTGCCCGGCTCCTACGACCTGCCCGGCGCCCGGCTGCTGGACCTGGTCCAGGTCATGGACCGGCTGCGCCGCGAATGCCCCTGGACCTCGCGCAAGACGCACCGGGGCCTGGCGAAGTACGCCATCGAGGAGGCGTACGAGCTGGTCGAGGCGATCGAGGACGGCAGCCGGGACGAGCTGCGCGAGGAGCTGGGCGACGTCCTGCTCCAGGTGGTCTTCCACGCCCGGATCGCGGAGGAGGGCGAGGGGGAGGACGGCGCCGAGCCCTTCTCCATCGACGACGTGGCCGGGACCCTGGTCGACAAGCTCGTCCACCGCCACCCGCACGTCTTCGGCGACGCCACCGCCGAGACCCCCGAGGACGTGCACGCGCACTGGCTGCGCACCAAGGCGGTGGAGAAGCGGCGCGCGTCGGTGACGGACGGCATCCCGCTGGGACAGCCGGGCCTCGCGCTCGCGGCCAAGCTCGCCGGCCGGGTCCGCGCGGACGGGCTGGACGTGGCGCTGCCGCGGGGCGAGGGCATCGGCTACGAGCTGCTGGCGCTGGCCGCGCGCGCCGAGGCCGAGGGCGTCGACCCGGAGACCGCGCTGCGCGCGGCCGCCCGCGCCTACCGGGACGCGATCCGGGCCGCCGAGGGCGTCACGGGGCAGGGGGACCGGTCCGACGGCGACGCCGCCCGGAGCTCCTCCTCGCCGACCGACCGGTAGTGACGACCGGTACCGACGACCAGTAATAAGGGGACAAGGCCCGCCGCGCCGCCCTAGCGGCGCGCCGCCGGGTCGTGCCAGTGCGGGTCCGGCGGGTCCAGGAACCATTCGGCGAAGCCGAGGGGCCGGGGCCGGCCCGCGCCCGCGCCGACCGGGGCCGCGTCGTGGAAGACGCGGGCCGGGTCGGCGCCCAGTTCCCGCACCAGGTGGGCTATCTCCTCCACGAACGGCGCCGGACCGCTGAGGTAGACGTCCTGGTCGGGCCACAGGCCCCGGTGGCTCAGGGCGGTGGCCAGCCGCTCGGTGGCCTGGTGGGGGTGGCCGCCCGGGGCGGGCGTGAGGTAGCTGACGCTCAGCCAGCCGAGCCGGTCGGCGAGGTCGTCGATGAGCGGGCGGTCGTAGAGGTAGGCGGCGTCCCGGGCGACCACGAAGAGCCGGACGGCCGTGTCGGGAGGGCGCTCGACCAGTTCCTCCAGCATCGCCCGCACCGGCGCCCAGCCGGTGCCGGCCGCGACGAGGCTGATCGGGCGGCCGTCGCGGCGCAGGACCGCGCGGCCGCCCGGCGCCCCGAGCCGCAGCCGCTCCCCGGGGGCGGTCTCGCGCACCAGCGCGGTGCTCAGGCGTCCCCCGTCGATCCGGCTGACGTGCAGGTCGACGGTGCGGTCGGGGCGGGGCGCGTTGCCCAGGGAGTACGGGCGCCACACCTGGGGGACGCGCTCGCTGCTGACGCTGACGTACTGGCCGGGCAGGTAGGGGAGCGGGGCGTGGGGGAGCAGGGTGAGGACCCCGATGTCGTCCCCGTACCTGAGGTGGCGGACCACCTCCGCGTCCCACCAGGGCGGGTCCTGGCTGGCGGCGGCGCCGGCCGTCATCGCGTCGGCGATCACCTGGAAGGCCTCGGCCCAGGCCTTGTCGGTGGCGGGGGTCCACGCGTCGCCGCAGGCGGCGGCGAGGGCGGCGCGCAGGCTGGTGCCGACGGCGGCGTAGTGCTCGGGGGCGACCAGGTACTTGCGGTGGTCGCGGCCGAGGTCGTGGAGGTAGGGCAGGAGGTGCTCGTCGTCCAGGCGGGCCACGATCCGGGTGAGGGCGGCGAAGAGCCGGTCCCGCTGGCGTTCCGCCTCCCCGGGGGAGGCGGGGAAGAGCTCCCGCAGGGCCGGGTGGTGCCAGAACAGGTGTGCGTAGAAGAACTTGACGGTGTGTTCGGCCCGTCGCTCCACCACCGCGAAACTGCTTTTCAAGATCTCCACGTCCACAGCAACGACAGTAGGAGCGGCGAAGAAGCCGAGGTCAAGCTCCGGAGGATCTACGGACAGCCGCGGCGAAGCGGCCATATGGGATGACCGGTGGCGGGCCGGGTTACGGTCGGGGGGTGCACGACGACCCCGCCGCCGAGACCGGCCCCGCCGACGAGACCGCCCCCGCCGCCGGGACCGCCCCCGCCACCCCGGCCGCTCCCACGCTCTTCGACTGGGAGTTCGCCACCGACCCGTACCCGGCCTACGCCTGGCTGCGCGAGCACTCCCCGGTGCACCGCACCCGGCTGCCCAGCGGGGTCGAGGCCTGGCTCGTGACGCGGTACGCCGACGCCAAGCAGGCGCTGGCGGACCAGCGGCTGAGCAAGAATCCCGTGCACCACGCGGAGCCGGCCCACGCCAAGGGCAAGACGGGCATTCCGGGCGAGCGCAAGGCCGAGCTGATGACCCACCTGCTCAACATCGACCCGCCGGACCACACCCGGCTGCGCCGGCTGGTGTCGAAGGCCTTCACCCCGGGCCGGGTCGCCGAGTTCACCCCGCGGGTGCAGGAGCTGACCGACCACCTGATCGACGGCTTCGCCGGGAAGGGCGAGGCGGACCTCATCCACGAGTTCGCCTTCCCGCTCCCCATCTACGCCATCTGCGAGATGCTCGGCGTACCGCGTGAGGACCAGGACGACTTCCGGGACTGGGCGGGCATGATGATCCGCCACGGCGGCGGGCCGCGCGGCGGGGTCGCCCGCTCCGTGAAGCAGATGCGGACCTACCTCGTCGAGCTCATCCACCGCAAGCGGGACGATCTGGGCGACGACCTGATCTCCGGGCTGATCCGGGCGAGCGACCACGGCGAGCACCTGACGGAGAACGAGGCCGCCGCCATGGCCTTCATCCTGCTCTTCGCCGGTTTCGAGACCACCGTCAACCTCATCGGCAACGGACTGCACTCGCTGTTCGCCCACCCCGGCCAGCGCCGCCGGCTCCAGGACTCCCTCGCCGCCGGCGAGAGCGACCTGCTGGCCACCGCCGTCGAGGAACTGCTGCGCTACGACGGCCCGGTGGAGCTGGCCACCTGGCGGTTCGCCACCCGCCCGCTGACCCTCGGCGGGCAGTCGATCGCGGCCGGCGACCCGGTGCTGGTCGTCCTCGCCGCCGCCGACCGCGACCCCGCGCGCTTCGCCGAGCCCGACACACTGGACCTCGCCCGGCGCGACAACCAGCACCTCGGCTACGGCCACGGCATCCACTACTGCCTCGGCGCGCCCCTGGCCCGGCTGGAGGGCCGGACGGCGCTCGCGACTTTGCTGACGCGTCTGCCCGACCTCGAACTGGCCGTGGACCCGGACGAGCTGCGCTGGCGCGGCGGACTGATCATGCGTGGCCTGCGCACCCTTCCGGTGCGCTTCACACCCCGCAATTAACTGACCTTCCGTCACCTCTGTGATCTTCACGTGATCCGCGCTGCATCGACTTGTGACATGCGTTCGAGGAGCGCTAGGTTCCACGTCACCTCCTCAGGGACGCTCCCGGCCTCGGGCCGGTTCCGTCCCGCCGTCACGCGAAAGGTCCACCCTCATGCGTTCCGGGAACGGCCGCCACAGACGCCCCCGTCAGGTCCCCGCCCTCGTCGTCACGGCCGGAGTCACCGGCTCCGCGCTCGCCCTGCCGCTGCTCGCCGCCACCAACGCGAGCGCCGCGGACACCGCGACGTGGGACAAGGTCGCCGAGTGCGAGAGCGGCGGGACCTGGAGCGCCAACTACGGCAGCGGCCTGTACGGCGGGCTCCAGCTCACCCAGGAGCAGTGGGACGCGGCGGGTGGCCGCTCCTACGCCGAGCGGCCCGACCTCGCCAGCCGCTCCCAGCAGATAGCCGTCGCCGAGCGGCTGCTGGCCAAGGAGGGCACCGAGGCGTGGGAGTTGTGCGCGCAGCCGGCGGGCCTGGCCCAGCACGGCCCGGCGCCCGAGGTGGACCCGGGCACGCCCGGGCACCAGCGCGCGGCCGAGCCGTCCCCGGTCCGCCCGTCGGAATCGCCCACCGGGCAGGGCGGGTCGGGCGACCAGGGCACCGTGATGATCCCGGCCACGCCCGGCGGCCCGAGCATCCCCGCCACCACCCCGCCCCTCATGGACCCCGTCGGCCCGCAGGCGCCGGCCCTGCCCGGACTGCCCGTCATGCCCGCGCCGGACGTGCCGACGACGCCGCCGGTCACCCCGGGCGGCTCCACGGCTCCGACCGCGCCGACGGCCCCCACGGTCCCCACGGCCCCGACGACCCCGACCGCCCCCACGGCGCCCGGCACGCCGGGCGCGACCCCCACCGCCCCGGGTGCGCCCTCGGCCGCCCCCGGCGCCACCGGTGCCCCCACCGCCCCCGGTGCGCCCTCCGCGGACACCGGCACCGCCACCGGGACCGGCGACTCGGCCGCGGGCACCGGGCGGCACCGCGGCGCCCCTGCCGCCGAGGCCCCGACCGGAACTGAAACCACCTCAGACCCGACGTACACGGTGAAACCGGGCGACAGCCTGACGGCCATCGCGGACGCCAAGGGGGTCGAGGGCGGCTGGAGTGCCCTGTACAAGGCCAATGAGCAGGTCATCGGCACCGACGCGGACCTGATCAAGCCGGGCCAGAATCTGGATGTAACCCCGAAATAGGGGCACTTCAGGCGCCCGGAAAGGGTTTGATGTCCGTTTCGTGCAAGTGAGACATGCATCTCTTCCGGTCAACTGGCGTGTCCCTCTTGCGGAATGTCCCAAACCCCCGTCTCACCTGCATAAACACCCTTTTCGGGAGTGCAAGTAGGGGTGGTTTCCGCCCGAAGTCGCTTGTTGAACATCGGGCGGAGACCTGTCTACCTTCTGGATCGCCCGCCACCGCGGGCCCCTTCGACCGCATCGCCGAATCCTGCCGGCGGTCGCACGGGAACAGTCGTCGCGCAAGCGCCGAAGGCAGGAGCGGGGGACCCAAGGTTCGTGCCGGGCCCGGCCATTGAGAGATGGTCACGGGAACGGCTTGGGGTTAAGCCACGCGCTAGGTCGCGAGGCCGGGCAACTCACGCCCGAACCCGACAGCTCACCTCGCAGGCGTCGGTGAGGAGAAGTTCCATGCTGCTTTCCGGCAAGGGCAAGCACCGTCGCGCCTCGAAGGCCACCCGTATCGTCACCCTGGCCGGCGTCACCGGCGCGGCCATCGCCGCCCCGCTGATGACCGCGACCTCCGCGAGCGCCGCCACGGCCGCGCAGTGGGACGCCGTCGCCCAGTGCGAGTCCGGCGGCAACTGGTCCATCAACACCGGTAACGGCTACTACGGCGGCCTGCAGTTCTCCCTCAGCACCTGGCGCGGCTACGGCGGCACCGGCATGCCGCACCAGGCCAGCAAGGCCCAGCAGATAGCCATCGCCGAGAAGGTCCTCAAGGGCCAGGGCAAGGGCGCCTGGCCGGTCTGCGGCAAGGGCCTGACCAGCGCCGCGTACAACGGTGGCGGCTCCGAGACCCCGGCCTCCAAGCCGAAGTCCGAGCCGAAGAAGCAGGAGAAGAAGGCGCAGACCCCGGCGCCGAAGCAGGAGACCAAGCGCACCGAGGCGCCGACCACCCGCTCCGAGCGCAACCAGACCCCGGTCACCAAGGCGGCCCCCGCGGCCCCGCAGACCGGCAACGGCTCCTACGAGGTCAAGTCCGGCGACACCCTCAGCACCATCGCCGACGCCCAGGGCGTCCAGGGCGGCTGGCAGAAGCTGCACGACCTGAACAAGGACATCGTGCAGGACGCCGACCTGATCTTCCCCGGCCAGAAGCTGAAGCTCGGCTGAACCTTCGGCGACCACGCGCGGTGACGCCCGCGCGCCGTCCGCGGCGCGCCCGCCCGCGCACCCGCACCTCCCCGCCGCCCGGCACGCCTTCCCGCGTGCCGGGCGGCGGTCCGCGTAGGGGGGTACGAGTGCCGCGGGTGAGTGGATCATGCGGCTCTATGTCCCGGAAGAGGGGTATTCGGACCCTTTTTCGTCCCAGGGGGCGGGCGGTCGGCCGGCCGAGTGCCCGGAGCCGGTTAGGCTCTAGGGCGGCAGGGCCATCCCACGGCCCGGACCGCCACCGCACACCCAGCGTCACATCCCAGAAGGAGATGCTCGTGCCGTCCATCGACGTCGTCGTAGCCCGGGAAATCCTGGACTCCCGAGGCAACCCCACGGTCGAGGTCGAGGTTGGCCTCGACGACGGCAGCACCGGCCGTGCTGCTGTTCCCTCCGGTGCCTCCACGGGCGCCTTCGAGGCCATTGAGCTCCGCGACGGGGACCCCGACCGCTACATGGGCAAGGGCGTCGAGAAGGCCGTCCTCGCCGTCATCGAGCAGATCGGCCCCGAGCTGGTCGGCTACGACGCCACCGAGCAGCGCCTGATCGACCAGGCCATGTTCGACCTGGACGCCACCGACAACAAGGGCTCCCTCGGCGCCAACGCCATCCTCGGCGTCTCCCTGGCCGTCGCCCACGCCGCGTCCGAGGCCTCGGACCTGCCGCTCTTCCGCTACCTCGGCGGCCCGAACGCGCACCTGCTGCCCGTTCCGATGATGAACATCCTCAACGGCGGCTCGCACGCCGACTCCAACGTGGACATCCAGGAGTTCATGATCGCGCCGATCGGCGCCGAGTCCTTCTCCGAGGCGCTGCGCTGGGGCACCGAGGTCTACCACACCCTCAAGAAGGTCCTGAAGGACAAGGGCCTGTCCACGGGCCTGGGCGACGAGGGCGGCTTCGCCCCGAACCTCGGCTCCAACCGCGAGGCCCTGGACCTGATCCTGGAGGCCGTCAAGCAGGCCGGCTACGCCCCGGGCAAGGACATCGCGCTGGCGCTCGACGTCGCCGCGTCGGAGTTCTTCAAGGACGGCAAGTACCTCTTCGAGGGCCAGGAGCGCTCCGCCGCCGAGATGACCGAGTACTACGAGGAGCTCGTCTCCGCGTACCCGCTCGTCTCCATCGAGGACCCGCTGTTCGAGGACGACTGGGCCGGCTGGAAGGTCATCACCGAGCGCCTCGGCGCGAAGGTGCAGCTCGTCGGTGACGACCTGTTCGTCACCAACCCCGAGCGTCTGGCCCGCGGTATCGAGGAGGGCACCGCCAACGCCCTGCTCGTGAAGGTGAACCAGATCGGTTCGCTGACCGAGACCCTCGACGCCGTCGAGCTCGCCCAGCGCAACGGCTTCAAGTGCATGATGTCGCACCGCTCCGGCGAGACCGAGGACGTCACCATCGCCGACCTGGCCGTCGCCACCAACTGCGGCCAGATCAAGACCGGTGCCCCGGCCCGCTCCGAGCGCGTCGCCAAGTACAACCAGCTGCTGCGCATCGAGGAGATCCTCGACGACGCCGCGGTGTACGCGGGCCGCTCGGCGTTCCCGCGTTTCAAGGGCTGAACCTCAGATCCCTCTAGAGCCTCCGTACGTCCCCGCACCCGGTCCCGTACCGTGTGCGGGGACGTACTGCGTGATACAGGGGAGGCGGGCACATGGCCGGGAACCGGGACCGGTTCTCCACCGCGACCAGGCTCAAGCAGCTCGGCGAGCGCACCGCGGCCCACGTCTACCGCTCGCAGACCCGCCGTCAGGTCCGCCGCAGCCGGCTCACCGGCCGCGCCGCCCTGCTGGTGCTCGTGCTCTGTACGCTGGTCGTCGCTCTCGCGTACCCCATGCGCCAGTACGTCTCCCAGCGCTCGGAGATCGCCGAGCAGCAGCGGGCCGCCGACGAGGCGCGTCAGCGCCTCGAAGAACTGCGCGACGAGAAGGCCCGCTGGCAGGACCCGGCCTACGTGGAGCAGCAGGCGCGCAAGCACCTGCACTACGTACGACCCGGGGAGATCGGCTACACGGTGATCGACCCCGACGCCGAGGCCGAGGAGCGGCGCCGCAGCGGCAAGGACGCGGCGGACCGCCCCTGGTACTCGAACGTCTGGGACGGCGTCGACAAGGCCGACCGACCCGACAACCGATGATCATCCGCGAACGAAGAGACTTCCTCCAGGCATGCAGACGCCCCCGCCCCAGACCGAACGGACCGAGCCGACCGAGGCCGACGTCGAGGCGTTCGAGCTTCAGCTCGGCCGCCCGCCGCGCGGGCTGCGCGCCATCGCGCACCGCTGCCCCTGCGGCCAGCCGGACGTGGTCGAGACGGCCCCCCGGCTCCCCGACGGCACCCCCTTCCCGACCCTCTACTACCTGACCTGCCCGCGCGCCGCCTCCGCGATCGGCACGCTGGAGGCCGAGGGCGTGATGAAGGAGATGCAGGCCCGGCTCGCCGAGGACCCGGAGCTGGCCGCGGCCTACCGGGCCGCCCACGAGGACTACATCCGCCGGCGCGACGCCGTCGAGGTGCTCCAGGGCTTCCCGAGCGCCGGTGGCATGCCCGACCGGGTCAAGTGCCTGCACGTGCTGGTCGGCCACTCGCTGGCGGCCGGCCCGGGCGTGAACCCGTTCGGCGACGAGGCGCTGGCGATGCTGCCGCAGTGGTGGGCCAAGGGCCCGTGCGTGACGCCGTGCGCGGCCGGCGGCGGCGAGCAGGAGGGGGAGGCGCGGTGACGCGGGTCGCGGCGATCGACTGCGGTACGAACTCCATCCGGCTGCTCGTGGCCGACTGCGACCCGGTCACCGGGGAGCAGACCGACCTGGACCGCCGGATGACCATCGTGCGGCTCGGCCAGGGCGTGGACCGCACCGGCCGGCTGGCGCCGGAGGCCCTGGAGCGCACCTTCGCGGCCTGCCGCGAGTACGCCGGGATCATCGAGGAACTGGGCGCCGAGAAGGTCCGCTTCGTGGCCACCTCCGCGTCCCGGGACGCCGAGAACCGCGACGACTTCGTCCGGGGCGTCGTGGAGATCCTGGGCGTCGAGCCCGAGGTGATCTCCGGCGACCAGGAGGCGGAGTTCTCCTTCACCGGCGCCACCAAGTCCCTCGCCCACCGCACCGACCTCGACAAGCCGTTCCTGGTGGTGGACATCGGCGGGGGCTCGACGGAGTTCGTCGTCGGTGAGGAGCACGTGCGCGCCGCCCGCTCGGTGGACATCGGCTGCGTCCGGATGACCGAGCGCCACCTGGCCGTGGACGGCGTCCTCACCGACCCGCCCACCGCCGCTCAGGTCGCCGCCGTACGGGCCGACGTCGAGGCCGCCCTCGACGTCGCCGCGGAGACCGTGCCGCTGGCCGAGGCCCGCACCCTGGTCGGCCTGGCCGGCTCGGTGACCACGGTGGCCGGGATCGCGCTGGGGCTGGCGGAGTACGACTCGGAGAAGATCCACCACGCGGTGGTCCCTTACGAGCAGGTCCGCGAGATCAGCGAGCGCATGCTGACCACCACCCACGCCGAGCGCGCGGCGCTGGGCGTGATGCACCCGGGCCGGGTCGACGTGATCGGCGCCGGGGCCCTGGTGCTGCGGGCGGTCATGGAGCGGATCGGCGCCTCGGAGGTCGTGGTGTCCGAACACGACATTTTGGATGGAATCGCCTGGTCCGTCGTGTGACGGCGGGACCAAAGTCCTAAGATCGAAAAGAACTTCGTGAAGTTCTTCACAAGGAAAATGAGCCTGGAGGGGCATTCGGAGGGCACTTTGTGACCTTCCTCGGCCCTCCAGGCTCGTTTTGCGAGGCCGTTCGTGCACATCGTGGACATCGCACAGGCCCGCTCGGAGGTACGTACCAACCCGGTGGTCCAGTCCGGTCGGCGGCCCGCAGGCCAGGTCGGAGCGGGTGAACAACGACTCCCGATACACCGTGGTTCCCGTCCGGCGCCATGACCTCGGTCACGTGGGCCGCGCAGTGTAGCAGAGGCCCCCCGTGTTCTTGTGAAGGCCCTCACGAGCACCGCCCCTTCGGGTGCTGGATACTCGTTCCATGAGCACCACGGAGCGTCCCAGGATCCTCGTAGTAGGCGGTGGGTACGTAGGCCTGTACGCAGCCAAGCGCATCCTCAAGAAGATGCGCTACGGCGAGGCGACCGTCACGGTCGTCGACCCGCGGTCGTACATGACCTACCAGCCCTTCCTCCCCGAAGTGGCCGCAGGCAGTATCTCGCCTCGGCACGTCGTCGTCCCGCTGCGACGCGTGCTGCCCAAGGCTGAGGTTCTCACCGGCCGGGTCACCAGCATCGACCAGGACCGCAAGGTCGCCGTCGTCACGCCGCTCGTCGGCGAGGCGTACGAGCTGCCCTTCGACTACCTGGTGATCGCGCTCGGCGCCATCTCCCGCACCTTCCCGATCCCCGGCCTCGCCGAGCAGGGCATCGGCATGAAGGGCGTCGAAGAGGGCATCGGCCTGCGCAACCACGTGCTTGAGCAGCTCGACAAGGCGGAGTCCACGACGGACGAGAACGTCCGCCGCAAGGCCCTCACCTTCGTCTTCGTGGGCGGCGGCTTCGCCGGCGCGGAGACCATCGGCGAGGTCGAGGACATGGCCCGCGACGCCGCGAAGTACTACTCCACGATCAAGCGCGAGGACATGCGCTTCATCCTGGTGGACGCGGCCGACAAGATCCTCCCCGAGGTCGGGCCCAAGCTCGGCGCCTGGGGCAAGGAGCACCTCGAGTCCCGCGGCATCGAGATCTACCTCAACACCTCCATGGACTCCTGCGTGGACGGCCACGTGGTGCTGAAGAACGGCCTCGAGGTCGACTCCAACACCATCGTGTGGACCGCCGGCGTCAAGCCGAACCCGGCCCTGGCCCGCTACGGCCTGCCGCTGGGTCCGCGCGGCCACGTGGACTGCGCCCCCACCCTCCAGGTCCAGGGCACGGACTACATCTGGGCCGCGGGCGACAACGCCCAGGTCCCGGACATGGCCCTGCGCAAGGCCGGCGTCGAGAACGCCTGGTGCCCGCCGAACGCCCAGCACGCCCTGCGGCAGGCCAAGGTCCTCGGCGACAACGTGATCTCCGGCATGCGGGGCTTCCCGCAGAAGGACTACGAGCACCACAACAAGGGCGCCGTGGCCGGTCTCGGCCTGCACAAGGGCGTCGCGATGCTCGTCTTCGGCAAGATGAAGATCAAGCTCAAGGGCCGGCTGGCCTGGTACATGCACCGTGGCTACCACGGCATGGCCATGCCGACCTGGAACCGCAAGATCCGCGTCTTCGCCGACTGGACCCTCGGCATGTTCCTCAAGCGCGAGGTGGTCTCCCTCGGCGCGCTGGAGACCCCGCGCGAGGAGTTCTACGAGGCCGCCAAGCCGGCGCCGGCTCCGGCCGCCGCCACGGCCCCGGCCGAGAAGGCCAAGGCTTCCTGACCGGAGCCGCTCCCGGAGCTGACGCTCCGGACCCGTAGTACCCCGAAGGGGCCGCCTGCCATCCGTGGTGCGGGCGGCCCTTCGGCGTGTCCGGGACCCGCCGCCCCGCGCCGCGGACCGTCGCACCGCCCCGTCGATTGCCCGTCGCGCGAGGTGGGTAGATCGATGCGTCGCAGTCCTTCAGGAGGGTGGTCCCATGACCGACGCCGCGCCGCGGCTGGCCGCGCTCACCGAGACGCTGCTGGGCGCCTCGCTGCCCGTACGCATCCGCGCCTGGGACGGCAGCGAGGCCGGCCCGCCCGGAACCCCGGTCCTCGTCGTCCGCCACCGCCGGGCCCTGCGCCGCATCCTGTGGAAGCCGGGCGAGCTGGGCCTGGCCCGGGCCTGGGTGGCGGGCGAGCTGGCCGTCGAGGGCGACCTCTACGACGCGCTCGACCGGCTGGCCGGGCTGATCTGGGAGCGGCAGCCGGCGACCGACGCCGACCACCGGGGCGGGCCGCTGGCCCTGCTGCGCGACGGGGACGCCCGGGCCGCCGTACGCGACCTGGTCACGCTCGCCCGGCCGCTGCCGGCGCCCCCGCCGCCCCCCGAGGAGGCCGTCCGGCGGGGCGGGGACCCGCACTCCCGGGGCCGCGACCGCGAGGCCGTCAGCCACCACTACGACGTCGGCAACGAGTTCTACGAGCTGCTCCTCGGCCCCTCCATGGTGTACTCCTGCGCCTACTGGGAGCCGGGCGGCACCCTGGAGGAGGCCCAGCACGCCAAACTCGACCTCGTCTGCCGCAAACTGGCCCTCGACAGCGGCCGGCGGCTGCTCGACGTCGGCTGCGGCTGGGGCTCCATGGCCCTGCACGCGGCCCGCGAGTACGGCGCCCGGGTCACCGGCATCACCCTTTCGCGGGAACAGGCCGTCCACGCCCGCAAGCGGGTCGCGCAGGAGGGTCTCGCCGACCGGGTCGAGATCCGCGTCCAGGACTACCGGGACGTCAAGGACGGGCCGTACGACGCGATTTCCTCGATCGGCATGGCCGAACACGTCGGCTCCGCGCGCTACCGCGAGTACGCCCGCGACCTGTTCGCGCTGCTGCGCCCGGGCGGCCGGCTGCTCAACCACCAGATCGCCCGCCGCCCCGAGCCGGACGAGAGCGCCTACCGCGTCGACGAGTTCATCGACTCCTACGTCTTCCCCGACGGCGAACTCTCCGCGCTCGGCACCACCGTCACCGAGCTGGAGCGGGCCGGGTTCGAGGTCCGTGACGTCGAGGCGCTGCGCGAGCACTACGCCCTGACCCTGCGCGCCTGGGTGGCCCGGCTGGAGGCCCGCTGGGAGGAGGCCGTCCGGCTCACCTCGCCCGGCCGGGCCCGGGTCTGGCAGCTGTACATGGCCGCCTCCGCCCTCGGCTTCGAGCGGGGCCGGCTGGGCGTCAACCAGGTGCTGGCGGTCAAGGCCACGTCCGCGGGAGCGGCGTACCTGCCGCTGCGCACCCGTACCTGGCCGGCGGTCTGACCCCGTGCGCGCCAAGGGCCCCGCGACCACGAGGTCGCGGGGCCCTTGTCCCGTCCGGTGTCCGCCGGCGGCTACTCGGTCTTGATGGCCGTCAGCATGTTCAGGCGGGCGGCGCTGCGGGCCGGCCACATGGCGGCCAGCACACCGACCACGGCGGCCAGCAGGACGAAGACGCCGATCCGGTCGAACGGCAGGACCAGCTCGTAGCCGGGGACGGACTTGCTGAACGTCTTCCCGCCGGCCCAGGCCAGGAAGCCGCCGACCGCGACGCCGAGCACCGCGCCGAAGAGCGAGATCACCACGGACTCCAGCCGGATCATGTTCTTGACCCGGCCCCGGTCCAGGCCCACCGCCCGCAGCATGCCGATCTCCTGGGTCCGCTCGAAGACGGACATCGCCAGGGTGTTGACCACGCCGAGCACCGAGATGATCAGCGCCATGCCGAGCAGGCCGTACATGATGTTCAGCGCGGTGTTGACCAGGCCGCCCATCTCGTTGCGCATGTCCTGCCGGGAGGCGACGGTGATCGCCGGGTTGTTGCCGAGCGCGTCGACGACGGCCTTCTCGCCGGCCTTGGACTCCCCGGCCGCGACCTTGACGTACACCTCGGGGATGTAGGGCTCCTCGCTGTGGGCGGAGAGGACCTTGTCGTCGAGGACGTACGGCGAGAGCAGCCCGTCGAGGTCCTTGTAGACCGCGCCGACCTTCAGCTTGGCCTTGGTGCCGTCCTCGTAGCCGACGTCGACGGTGGAGCCGGCCGACAGGCCCGCGCTCCTGGCGGTCTTCTCCGCGACCGCCACCTCGCCCCGGCCGAGGGCGGCGAGGTCGCCGCCGACGACCTCGACGTTGAGGAGCTGGCCGATGGTCGCCGGGTTGACGCCCGAGGCCGACTTGAAGGTGTCGTTGATCTTGAGGTAGCCGGCGGTCTGCGGGGAGACCGCCTTGATGCCGGGGGCCTTGGCCAGCGTCTCGGCGACGGACTTGTCCAGGCTGCCGATCCCGCCGGACATGGAGACCTTGTAGTCGGCCTTGAGCTTGTCGGTGCTCATCCGGTCCACCGCCTTGCCCATGCTGACGCCGATCACCGACATCGCGGTGACCAGGGTCAGGCCGATCGCCAGCGAGGCGGCCGTGACGGCGGTACGGCGCGGGTTGCGCACCGCGTTCTGCGCGGCCAGCTTGCCGGGCACCCCGAAGAGGCGGGACAGCAGCGGCCGGACGGCGGCGATGACCGGCTTCGACAGCAGCGGCAGCAGCACGATCAGGCCCAGCATCAGGAAGAACCCGCCGGCGGCGACCGTGTAGCGGCCGTCGCTGCCCTGGGAGACGCCGAGGAAGGTGACGCCCGCGCCCAGCAGGCCGAGCACGCCGCCAAAGACGTTGCGCAGCACCAGGGACTTCCCGGTGGCCGGCAGGTGGGCGCTGCCCATCGCGGCGACCGGGGGGATCCGGCCGGTGCGCCAGGCCGGCAGCAGCGCGGCGATCATGGTGACGACCACGCCGATGAGCACGGCGGCGACGACGGTGCCGGGGGCCACGACGAGGTCGCCGGCCGGCATCTTGGCGTCGAAGGCCGTCTCCATCAGCCCGCGCATGCCGATCGCCAGCCCGATGCCGCTGACCAGGCCGATGGTGGCGGAGACCACGCCCACCACGCCGGCCTCGGCGAGCACGGAGCGGATCACCTGGCCGCGGGCGGCGCCGACGGCGCGCAGCAGGGCCAGTTCCTTGGTGCGCTGGGCGACCAGCATGGTGAAGGTGTTGTAGATCAGGAAGATGCCGACGAAGAGCGAGATGCCCGCGAAGATCAGCAGACCGGTGCTCATGCCGCTCATCTGCTGCTCGATCGCCTTGGCCTGCTCGGCGGCGAGCTCCGCGCCCGTCTTGGCGGTGGCGTTCTTGCCGAGCAGGGGCTTGATGTCGGCGAGCAGCTGGTCGGCGGAGGCGCCGGGCTTCGCGCTGACCGACAGCTCACGGTAGAAGCCGGGCTGGAGGTAGAGCGCCTGCGCGGTGGGCGTGTCGAACAGCACCATGCTGCCGCCCGCGTTGACCTGGCCGTCGTCGGTGGTGAACACACCGGTGAGGGTGTACTCCTTCACCGGGCCGTTGGTGGCGACGCGGACCTTGTCGCCGACCTTGTACGCGCCCTTGCGGGCGGTCTCCCGGTCGAGGGCGATCTGGCCGGCGGAGGCGGGGCCGCCGCCCTCGGTGAAGGCGTAGCGGGGGTCCTTGCCGTCCTTGACCGGGGCGTAGTTGGTGCCCTGGTTGGCCCAGCCGGTGCCGATGAGCTTGCCGTTCTCGTCGCCGACGCCGGCGAAGCCGGAGACCCGGCCGGAGACGGTGTCCACGCCCTTGACGGCCTTGACCTTGTCGAGGACCTGCTGGCTGATGCCGGGGTCGCCCTCCTTGACCCCGTTCTCGTCGCGGGCGGTGCCGTAGGAGCTGACGGAGACGGCGACGCCCTCGTAGCTCTTGGCGGACTGGCCCGAGAGGGCCTTGCTGAGGGTGTCGGTGAAGACGAGGGTGCCGGAGACGAAGGCGACGCCGAGGGTGACGGCGAGCACCGTCATCAGCAGTCTCGCCTTGTGCGCGAGGACGTTGCGCAGGGCGGTACGGAACATGGAGGCGGTCCTGGGGCTGGAGGTCTGTCGGTGGCTTCGCGGGATCAGTGACTGATCAGCTCGTGCGGCCCTTGGCGTCGAAGGCCTTCATCCGGTCGAGCACGCCGTCGGCGGTGGGGCCGTGCATCTCGTCGACGATCCGGCCGTCGGCGAGGAAGACGACGCGGTCGGCGTAGGAGGCGGCCACGGGGTCGTGGGTGACCATGACGACGGTCTGGCCGAGCTCGCGCACGGAGTTGCGCAGGAACCCGAGGACCTCGGCGCCGGAGCGGGAGTCGAGGTTTCCGGTGGGCTCGTCACCGAAGATGATCTCCGGGCGGGAGGCCAGCGCGCGGGCCACGGCCACGCGCTGCTGCTGGCCGCCGGAGAGCTGGGTCGGCCGGTGGCCGAGCCGGCCGGACAGGCCGACCATCTCGATCACGGTGTCCAGCCACTGCTGGTCGGCCTTGCGCCCGGCGATGTCCATCGGGAGCGTGATGTTCTCCAGGGCGGTCAGCGTCGGCAGCAGGTTGAACGCCTGGAAGATGAAGCCGATCTTGTCCCGGCGCAGCCGCGTGAGCTGCTTGTCCTTGAGGGAACCGAGCTCGGTGTCGCCGATGCGGACCGAGCCGGAGGTGAAGGTGTCCAGGCCGGCGACGCAGTGCATGAGCGTGGACTTGCCGGATCCGGAGGGGCCCATGATCGCGGTGAAGCGGCCCCGGCCGAAGTCGACGGACACGTTGTCGAGCGCGACCACCTGGGTCTCGCCCTGGCCGTACACCTTCGACAGGCCGGTGGCGCGGGCGGCCACGGCCTGGGCGGTGTGCGGGGCGTAGTGGGTGGTGGTCACGGGGGACTCCTGTTCGGACGGAGGCGAACGCGTACTGCGGGACCGTTCCATCGTCACGCGACGCACCCCCGCCGCGGATCAGCCGCCGAGCTTGTTCACCGGCCCACTGGAGTCTGACCGGGCGGGGCCGCGGATCCTCCTCTGGTATGACGGGAGGGGGGTGGCCCGGGGTGGCGTGCACACGGAGGGGGCCATCGAAATCCCGTCAATCCGCGCGCGGGGAACTCCGGCCGCGACGGTGGGCCGACCGTGTGTTCTCGGGTCTGACGCCCGATCAATCGCCAATAAAATCAGACAACATCGGAAAGATGCCCGCTCTGCGGCGACAGTGTTCCCGTTACGCTCGCCATGGCGTTCACGGCCTTGTTCAACGGGGAGCCGCTCGTTTTGCCCGGGTGGTGGAATGGCAGACACTGCGAGCTTAAACCTCGCTGGCCCTCGGGCCGTGCCGGTTCAAGTCCGGCTCCGGGCACTCCCGGCTCCCTCCCTTTCCCAGCGATTCCCCCTGCTGCCCCCCTGGGCTTCGCCGCGCCTTCTCCTAAGATCCTCCTTCAGCAGTAGGGTGATTTTTTTGCGAGCGCATTACTCTTGATGCAAGGCCGCGCTCGGTGGCCATGGAGGAGTGAGATGAGGAGCAGCAACCCGGTCTTCTCGCGACGGGGGTTCAGCCGCGACAACGGCGGCTACGCGGGCTTTGACGCGCAGCAGCAGGCCGGGAACCCGTACGCGACGAACCCGTACGCCACCAACCCGTACGCGGTCGACCCGCAGACGGGCGCACCGGTCGCGGCGGTCCGCACCAACGCGATGACCATGGACGACGTCGTCAGCCGTACGGCCATGACGCTCGGCACGGTCGTCCTGACGGCGGTCCTCGCCTGGGTCGCCCTGCCGGTCGACCCCGCCAACATCGGCAAGTCCTACGGCATCGCGATCGGCTCCGCGCTGGTCGCCATGGTCCTGGCACTGATCCAGACCTTCAAGAGCAAGCCGGCCCCGGCCCTGATCATCGGCTACGCCGCGTTCGAGGGTGTCTTCCTCGGCGTGATCAGCGCGGCCACCAGCACGTACATCTCGCCCGGTGTGGTCGTTCAGGCCGTGCTCGGCACCATGTGCGTCTTCGCCGCGGTGCTCTTCGCGTACAAGATGCGCTGGATCCGCGTGACCCGCCGCTTCTACGGCTTCGTGATGGCCGCGGCGATGGGCTTCATGCTGCTGATGGTCGCCAACCTGCTCTTCTCCGTCTTCGGCGGCGGCGACGGCCTCGGCTTCCGCAGCGGCGGCCTCGGCATCCTGTTCGGCATCGTCGGCGTCATCCTCGGCGCGTGCTTCCTGGCCCTGGACTTCAAGCAGGTCGAGGACGGCGTGACCTACGGCGCCCCGCGCGAGGAGTCCTGGCTGGCGGCCTTCGGCCTCACCATGACCCTGGTGTGGATCTACCTGGAGCTGCTGCGCCTGTTCCAGATCCTCTCGGGCGACGACTGATCGGCGACCGCCGGTCCGGGCGCACACGCTCAAGCGCACAGGGGAAGGCCCCGCGAGCCCAGGCTCGCGGGGCCTTCCCGCGTTCGCGTGCGGTCTGCGGGGCCTTCCCGCGTGCGCGGCCGGTCAGCCGAGCCTTCTCGCGGCCCGCCGCAGGCCGTGCTCGTGGATGATGGCCTTGGCCTGGCCGTACGAGAGCTCGTACGCGCCGCGCAACCAGCTCAGCTTCTCCTCGAACCGGACGAGGGAGGGGCCCTCGTCGACGGTGCGGAGCCAGTCGGACAGATCACGACCGGTGGTCAGGGGGATGCGGTCGATCATGTTGCGGTGGGTCTGCTCGGAGAACTCTACGGACATGGGCGCCTCCGGGGGTATCGCCGTCGTGCTGTTCTCTTCACGCCACCGTGCCTGAGCGTTCGCCTGTTGGCAATGGTGCGTGGACGGCGCGTAAGGTCAGCCGGGTGCTGGACACTTCACCTCTTGTCGCCGTTGTGGAACGTTTCGCCGACCGCCTGAGGGCCGCGCCGCAGAGCCGTCTCCAGCGCGGGGCGGCCGCCGAGGGGCTGGCGCTGGCCCGGGAGCTGGCGGCCCGGGCGCAGGCCTGGGAGGGGCTCGGGGAGGGCGCGGGGGCGCGGGTGATGCCCGACGCCGGCGTCTTCGCCGTGGGGGACCAGCTGGCGGTGGCCGGGCTGGACCTCGCCGAGGCGCTGCGGGCGGCGGCCCCGGACGCGGCGACGGCCCCGTCCGAGGCGTTGGACGAGGCCGTGCGGCTGGTGGAGCAGGCGGAGGCCAGGGCGCTGCGGTGACCCGCGGCGCGGCGGCGGCTCAGAGCGAGGCGATGACCCGGTCCGCCAGGATGTAGACGTTGTCCTCCGGGTCGTCGGAGTCCCCGCAGGAGAACGTCAGCGCGTAGGCGCCCGAGATGCCCGAGCCGCCCAGCAGGACGGGCGCGGTGCCCGAGCGCAGGGCCTCGGCGAGCCGCTCGGCGGTCTCCCGGTGGCCCGGGGTCATGCAGAGCGTGGTGCCGTCGGTGAAGACGTACACGTCGAGGGTGCCCAGCGGGCCGGGCCGGACGTCGGCGAGCGCCGTACGGGCCTGGGCGAGCTCCTCCAGGCGGCTGACGGTGCGCTCGTGGTCCGCGCCGGGGTGGGGCTGGACCGGGACGAAGTCGGGGTGCGAGGGGTGGCGCCGGCGCGCCGCGGCGAGCTCGGCGGAGTCCTCCGGGTACTCACCCGCGGCCTCCGGCAGCGCGGTGCCGGCGGGCTCGTCGCCGAAGACGGGGTCCAGGCCCACCAGGTCCGCCTGCCGGGGCAGGAAGACCGGGCCGTCCTCGCCGAGCCCGGGCAGGCCGCCCAGGAGCGAGGGCGCGTCGGCGGCGTCGCGCGCCTCCTGCGCGGCCCAGAAGGCACGCGCCTCGGCCAGCTCCCGCTCGCGCTCCTCGGCGAGGGCCTCGGCCACGGCGGCTCGTATGTCCGCCGCGGGGGTGCCGACGGCGCTGCGGGCGTGCGGCACGGCCGCACCGCGGGGGAGGACCGACGCGGCGAGCTCCCCGCGCAGGGCCGTGACCTGCTTTCGCAGACCGTGGACGGCGTGCAGCGCAGCAGCGCCCACGGCCGTGGCAGCGGCCGTGGTCAGCAGCAGGGCAAGAGACATGGCGCTCACTGACTAACTCCTGATGTGTTTCGATCCCCCGACTTCCTACAACAGCTTGTCCTGACCTGGGAATGGCGTGCAGTGCATTACGTCACGAAATGGACAGGGCTTTTGTCCCAGCGGCCCCAGGGGCACCCCGTCTGACCTGCCTGAATGCCGATGCCCCAGGACGAAGGTCACATCCTGGGGGCGATTCGGTCACAAATCGGACGCGGGGGGATTGGAGCGGAGTCGAACCCTCCGCAAAGCCTCAGCTCAGAAGCGGTGCCGGGGCCCCGGGGGCCCCGGCACAGTGGTCCAGGCCTCTTGAGTGAGCGGATTTCCGCTCAGCTGAGCCGCTCGCGTCCCGGGCTCAGCTGAGCCGCTCGATGACCATGGCCATGCCCTGGCCGCCGCCGACGCACATCGTCTCCAGACCGAACTGCTTGTCGTGGAACTGCAGGCTGTTGATCAGCGTGGTGGTGATGCGCGCGCCGGTCATCCCGAACGGGTGACCGACGGCGATGGCGCCGCCGTTGACGTTCAGCTTGTCGATGTCGACGCCGAGGTCGCGGTACGAGGGGATCACCTGGGCGGCGAAGGCCTCGTTGATCTCGACCAGGTCGATGTCGCCGATGGTCAGTCCGGCCCGCTTGAGGGCCTGCTTCGACGCCTCGACCGGGCCCAGGCCCATGATCTCGGGGGACAGGCCCGAGACGCCGGTGGAGACGATCCGGGCCAGCGGGGTCAGGCCGAGCTCGCGGGCCTTGGTGTCGCTCATGATCACCAGGGCGGCGGCGCCGTCGTTGAGCGGGCAGCAGTTGCCGGCGGTGACCAGGCCGTCGGGGCGGAAGACGGGCTTGAGGCCGGACACGCCCTCCAGGGTGACGCCGGCGCGGGGGCCGTCGTCCTTGCTGACGACCGTGCCGTCCGGGGTGGTGACCGGGGTGATCTCCCGCTCCCAGAAGCCCTTCTTGATGGCTTCCTCGGCGAGGTTCTGCGAGCGCACGCCGAACTCGTCCATGTCCTGGCGGGTGACGCCCTTCAGGCGGGCCAGGTTCTCGGCGGTCTGCCCCATCGCGATGTACGCGTCCGGGACCAGGCCGTCCTCGCGCGGGTCGTGCCAGGAGGCGCCCTCGCTCTCGGCGACCGCGGCGGTACGGGCCTCGGCCTCGGCGAAGAACGGGTTGTGGGTGTCCGGCAGGCCGTCGCTGGTGCCCTTCACCGAGCGGGAGACCGTCTCGACGCCGGCGGAGATGAAGACGTCGCCCTCGCCGGCCTTGATGGCGTGCAGCGCCATCCGGGAGGTCTGCAGCGAGGAGGAGCAGTAGCGGGTGATCGTGCAGCCGGGCAGGTGGTCCATGCCCATCTGCACGGCGACGATCCGGCCGAGGTTGTGGCCCTGCTCGCCACCGGGCAGACCGCAGCCGAGCATCAGGTCGTCGATCTCGCGCGGGTCCAGCTCGGGGATCTTGGCGAGGGCGGCCTGGATGATCGTGGCCGTGAGGTCGTCCGGCCGGACGTCCTTGAGGGACCCCTTGAAGGCGCGCCCGATCGGGGAGCGGGCGGTGGAAACGATGACGGCTTCGGGCATCGGGACTCCAAGGGGGTTGCGGCAGTGCGGACCGGATGCGAAGTTACCGCCCCGTACGGTCGAGGTCACCGCCTGGGGCGTGTGATGCGGACCGCACCCGACCCCTTCCCCCACGCCGACGCGCCACCCCTACCCGAAATGCCCGCCTGACCGCCCGGGGGCGGGAACCGGTGCACGCGGTCGGGGACGCGGCGCGTTGCGGTCGGGGACGCGGTGCGGGCGGGGTCGGTTCCGGGGCCCGTCCTCGGGACGGGCGCGGCGCAGCGATTCCGCCGTGGGGACTCGCCCACGGGCGCGGGGGCCGGCGCGCTCAGCCGGTGGCGCGGTGTCCGTCGGCGTCCCGAGTCGGTCCTCCGGGCGCGGGCGGCGCACCAGGTTCCGCTGGGGAAGCGCCCCCGGGGCGAGTACGGGTCGTGCGTGGCACGGGCGCGCCGTTCCCCGCGCCCGCGAGGGCTTCGGTTCGCGGTGCGGTCATCGGGTGGTCGGCTCGTCCTGGTGGGTGGGGGTGTCGTCGGGCAGGGGTGGGGGCGGGGTGGGTTCGGGGTCCGACGCCGGGACGCGCTGGCGGCGGCGGTGTTTCAGCAGGGCCCACGGGGCGCGGGCCGCCGTGACCTCGGTGCCCGCCTGGGCGGCCGCCGCCGAGGCGGCCTGGGCCACCGGCAGCATGTCGTCGTGGCGGGTGACGTCGATCCGGTCGGAGTCGGGCCACAGGCCCAGCGCCGCGCACACGGTCGGCAGCACGGCCATCGCCGCGGTGGCGTACCCCTCGGCGGAGGGGTGGTAGGAGTCCGGGCCGAACATCTCGCGCGGGTTCGCGGCGAACTCCGGGCCCAGCAGGTCGCCCATCGAGATCGTGCGCCCGCCCTGGGCCACCACCCCGATGGTCTGCGCGGCGGCCAGCTGCCGGGACGCCCGCCGGGCCAGCCAGCGCAGCGGCTGGTAGACCGGCTCGATGGTGCCCAGGTCCGGGCAGGTGCCGACCACGACCTCGGCGCCGGCCGACCGCAGCCGGCGCACCGCGGCCGTCAGGAGCCGCACGGACTGGGTGGGCGGCATCCGGCGGGTGACGTCGTTCGCCCCGATCATGATCACGCAGACGTCGGGCGGCGGCACGTCGTGGTCCAGCAGCAGCGAGACCTGCCGGTCCAGGTCGTCGGACATCGCCCCGGACAGGGCCACGTTCCGCAGTTCCACCGGCCTCTCGGCCACCGCCGCGAGCCCCGACGCCAGCAGCGCGGCCGGGGTCTGCCTGGCTCTGCGCACGCCGAGGCCGGCCGCGGTGGAGTCGCCGAGCATGGCCATCCGCAGCGGCCCCGGGCTCTGCTCCGGGCCGCCGAACTCGCTGCCGTACAGCCCGTCCGCCCGGGGCGGCTCGCCCAGCACCGTGCCGACGGTCCGCTTGGCCAGCTGGGCCTCGGCCAGCAGCACCCCGACCGTCGCGACGCCGAGCAGGCCCAGCCCGCCTCCGCCGTACGCCGCGCCCGCCGCGATCCGGCGGGCCGTCCTCGCTCGCGACACCTTGCGGCACCTCCTCGTCTTCCGGTCCGCCTCTACGTTGCTACGTCCCGCGCCCGCTCGACCTACCTGCCCCGGAGTCCCGCCCGGGCCACCACTTTCGGCTTACCCTGGCGGTGCCTCCCGGAGAACCCGTGGAGTCCTGTCCTTGGAGAACATGGTGCAATTCCACGACTCGATGATCAGCCTCGTCGGCAACACCCCGCTGGTGAAGCTCAACCGTGTGACCGAAGGGATCCAGGCCACCGTCCTGGCGAAGGTCGAGTACTTCAATCCGGGCGGTTCCGTGAAGGACCGCATCGCACTGCGCATGATCGAGGCTGCCGAGGAGAGCGGCGCTCTCAAGCCCGGTGGCACCATCGTGGAGCCGACCAGTGGCAACACCGGTGTAGGACTCGCCATCGTGGCCCAGCAAAAGGGCTACAAGTGCATCTTCGTCTGCCCGGACAAGGTGTCCCTGGACAAGATCAACGTGCTGCGCGCGTACGGCGCCGAGGTCGTGGTCTGCCCCACCGCCGTCGACCCGGAGCACCCCGACTCGTACTACAACGTGTCCGACCGCCTGGTCCGCGAGACGCCGGGGGCCTGGAAGCCGGACCAGTACAGCAACCCGAACAACCCCCGTTCGCACTACGAGACCACCGGTCCGGAGCTGTGGGAGCAGACGGACGGGAAGATCACCCACTTCGTGGCGGGCGTCGGCACCGGCGGCACGATCTCGGGTACGGGCAACTACCTCAAGGAGGTGTCCGGCGGCAAGGTCAAGGTCATCGGCGCCGACCCGGAGGGTTCGGTCTACTCCGGCGGCTCCGGCCGCCCGTACCTCGTCGAGGGCGTCGGCGAGGACTTCTGGCCGACCGCCTACGACCAGAACGTCGCGGACGAGATCGTCGCGGTGTCCGACAAGGACTCCTTCCAGATGACCCGCCGCCTGGCCAAGGAGGAGGGCCTGCTGGTCGGCGGCTCCTGCGGCATGGCGGTCGTCGCCGCCCTGCGCGTCGCCGAGAACCTCGGTCCCGACGACGTCGTGGTCGTGCTGCTGCCCGACAGCGGCCGCGGCTACATGAGCAAGATCTTCAGCGACGAGTGGATGGCCGGGCACGGCTTCCTGGAGGAGCCGGGCGCCGCCGCCCGCATCGGCGACGTGCTGAACGACAAGCAGGGCACCCTGCCCTCGCTGGTCCACATGCACCCGGAGGAGACCGTCGGCCAGGCCATCGAGGTCCTGCGCGAGTACGGCGTCTCGCAGATGCCCATCGTCAAGCCGGGCGCCGGTCACCCGGACGTGATGGCCGCCGAGGTCATCGGCTCGGTGGTGGAGCGGGAGCTGCTGGACGCCCTGTTCACGCAGCGCGCGGCGCTGACCGACCCGCTGGAGAAGCACATGAGCGCGCCGCTGCCGCAGGTCGGCTCCGGCGAGCCCGTCGCCGACCTGATGGCCGTCCTGGGCAAGGCGCAGGCGGACGCGGCGATCGTGCTCGTCGAGGGCAAGCCGACCGGTGTGGTCAGCCGCCAGGACCTGCTGGCGTTCCTGGCGCGCACGGCCAAGTAGCGGCCGCCCGCCGTCCGGGCGACGGCCCCAGGCCCGTGGACGGAGGCCCGAGGTCCGAGGTGCGCGGACCTCGGACCGCCGGCCGCCGGGCGATCGGCACGAGCCCGACATGTGGCGGCAGCACCCGCTTAACACGGGTGCGCCACAGTGGTGTGCGTCGGCGGGAGCGACGGTTTCCGGCCGGCACACCCATGGCGTGGCGCACCCGGAGCGGCTCCCGGACCGCGCGTACGTCGCCACGGACGCGGAGCGCCGGCCCTGACCCGGCTCGCGTCCGGCACGGGGACCGCCGTCGTCCCGCCCCCCGGGCCCTCGCCCGGGGGTGCGGCGGTCCCCGTGCTCCTTTCCGGGGCCGCTGCCCCGGGTCAGTCCTGGTCGTGCTCCCCGGAGCGGCGCCAGGACCTGTGCGCGTGCACGAAGTTCACGCCGAGGATCCCGCCCCAGGACACCAGCAGTCCGCTCAGCCCGGCCTGGGCCGCGCCGATCGCGGACAGCGGGACGGCCAGGACGAGGGTGAGCACGGCGAAGCCGTAGCGCTCGCCGAAGCCGGCGACGGCGCCGCCCGGCGGCCGGGGGGCGCGGGCCGCGCGCACGGCGGTGAGCCGCTGCTCGGCGAGCCGGCGCCGGAGCTGGGTGTCGACCTTGTCCACGAAGGAGTCCACGAGCGCGGCCTCGTACTCCGGGCCCAGCTCGCGCCGGGCCTGGAGAGTGGCGTCGAGCTCCTTCTTCAGCTCCTGGCTGTGGGCGTCGCCGGCGGTGTCGGGGGCGGCGGGGGCGTGGGCACGGGCTTCCATGGGGCCACCGTAGGAACGGACCCGGCGGCCTGCACTGGGGCTAGCCCCCGTACCCCTTGCCTGCTCCGGCTGCGGGCCGGGCCGCTCCGCGCGGCGTCCCGGCGACCGGGCGCCGCTTGCCGTCCTGCATAACCGCATGCAGAGTGCTGGGTGACTGAATATGTACGCGGACGGAGGGTGGGACGGGATGAGCGAGAGCCCGGCCGCACGGCTGCAGAAGCTGTTCGAGGGGCACCGGCTGACACCGACCCAGCGGCGGATCGCGCACTGCATGGTGCGGGGGGCGGCCGAGGTGCCGTTCCTGTCCAGCGTGGAGCTGGCGGAACTGGCCGGGGTGAGCCAGCCGTCGGTGACCCGGTTCGCCGTGGCCCTCGGCTTCGACGGCTATCCGGCGCTGCGCCGGTACCTGCGCGAGGTGGCCCCCGCGGAGCGGGTCGGCGTACCGGAGCCGGACGCCGAGCAGAACGCCTATCAGCAGGCCGTCGAGGGGGAGATCGAGAACCTGCGCCGGCTGGTGGCGATGCTCGCCGACCCGGGCCCGGTGGAGGAGGCGGGCCGGCTCCTGGCCGGCTCCGTGCCGCTGCCGGTGCTGGGACTGCGGGCGGCGTCGTCGCAGGCCAGGGGGTTCGCGTACTTCGCCGGCAAGGTGCACCCGGACGTACGGCTGCTCGACGAGGGCGGGTCGATGCTGGCCGACCGCATCGACGCCGCGGTGGAGGCCGGGGCCTCGGCCCTGCTGTGCTTCGCGCTGCCGCGGCATCCGCGGGAGGTGGTCGAGGCGCTGGCGTACGCGCGGGAGGTCGCACTGACCGTGGTGACGGTGGCCGACTCGGCGTTCGCGCCGGTCGCCCGGCACTCCGACCTGCTGATCCCGGCGCCGGTCGGCACCGGCCTGGCCTTCGACACCGCGTGTGCGCCGATGCTGCTGGGGCGGGTGCTGCTGGAGGCCATGGCCGACGCGATTCCTGCGGCGCAGCAGAGGTTGGAGGCCTTCGACGCCAAGGCCGCTGCGCGGGGGCTGTTCGTGGAGTAGCCCGGGCGGACCCGGCCCCCTGCCCCGCCGTGCGCCGCGGCCGCCCTTCGCGCTGTTCCTCGCGCCCCTGTGGGGGACGGGGTCTTGCCTTGTTCGCTCGCCTGCGCGTCGGGGGCGGCTGGGCGCGCAGTTCCTCGCGCCCCTGGGGTGGGGGCCTCGGCCCGGGCGGGGTGTCAGCGGTAGTTCAGTTCTGCCAGTTCCGTCGCCAGGCGGGTGCGGAACCGGGGGAGGCGGCCCAGGAGGGGGAGGAAGGTGTTGCGGGTGGCGCGGAGGAGGGGGTGGCGGACGGTGGCCAGGGTGGTCATGCGGTCGGTGAAGGCCACCACCCGCTGGGCCACCGGGCGCCGCCGCGCCTCGTAGGCGTCCAGGTCCCGGCCGTCGGCGAGGACCCGGCCCAGGGCGTGGCCGTCCTGGATACCGGTGTTCATGCCTTGGCCCCCGGCCGGGCTGTGCACGTGCGCGGCGTCACCGGCGAGCAGCAGCCGGCCGGCCCGGTAGCGGTCGGCGACCCGGTGGTGGACGCGGAACCGCGAGGACCACACCAGCTCGCGCACCCGTGCCCGGCCGGGCATCCGCCGGTCGAGCAGGTCCTGGACCAGGGGCAGCCCCACCTCGGCCGGGGCGTCGGCCACGGTGGCGACGACCCGGTAGCGGTCGCCGGGCAGCGGGGCGACCACGGTCAGGCCCTCCGCGCCGAAGGTGAGCGAGACCTCGTCCCGGCCGGGAGCCCGGTCCATCACCACGTCGGCGAGGACGAAGGACTCGGGGTAGGAACCGCCCGTGAACCCGATCCCGGCGGCCTCGCGCACCACGCTGTGCATGCCGTCGGCGCCTACGGCGTAGGCCGCCCGGAGCGTCCGGCCGTCGGCCGTGGTGAGGGTGACGCCGTCGGGGTCCTGGACCACGCCGGTGACCTCGTAGGGCCGGTGGATCTCCCCGCCCAGGGCCCGCAGTCGGGCGCGCAGCACGTCCTCGGTCTCGTACTGAGGGGCCATCAGCGCGTACGGGTAGGCGGTGGGAAGGCCGCCGAAATCGGCGTGCAGGAGCGTCCGCCGCCCGTCGCGGACGGTGAACCGGCCGACGGGCAGGCCGCGCTCGACCAGCTCGGCCGCGCAGCCCAGCTCCTGGAGGACCTCCAGCGTCCGGGCGTGCACGACGCCGGCCCGGGAGGTGCGGGGGATGTCGGCCTGCCGGTCCAGGAGGACGAAGTCCACCCCGGCCTCGGCGAGCGTGACGGCGAGGGCCAGCCCGGTGGGTCCGGCGCCGACCACGGCGACCTCGGTGCGAGCCGGGAGAGCGGGGGTGGTGCGGGGGGCGGGGCTGGTCATGGCGGGCCTCCTGCGGGGGCTGCGGCTGATGCCAACGGCTGTTGGCATCAGAGTGCGCCGCCGCTCCCGCCATGTCAACACTTGTTGGCCTACAGGTGTTGGCCTAGATTGGCCGGCATGACCGACCCGAGTGAATCCGGCCCCGGCCGCCGATCGTCCGACCGGACCAAAGCGGCCATCCTGCGCGCGGCCCGCGAGCACTTCGCCGCGCGGGGGTACGAGCGCACGACCATCCGCGGCGTCGCGGCGGACGCCGGGATCGACCCGTCGATGGTGATGCGCTACTTCGGCACCAAGGAGCGCCTCTTCGACGCCGCCCTGGCGGTCGACCTGCGGCTGCCCGACCTCGCGGCGGTCCCGCCGCACGAGCTGCCCGCGGTCCTGGTGGGCCACTTCGTGGACCGGTGGGAGGGCGATCCGGCCGACGACGCCCTGCTGGTGCTGCTGCGCTCGGCGGTCACCAACGAGCAGGCCGCCGAGCGGATGCGGCGGACCTTCGCCGAGCAGGTCCTCCCGGCGCTGGCGGCCGCCCTGGGACCGGAGCGGGCCGCGCGCTGCGCGGGCCTGATCGCCTCCCAGGTCCTCGGCCTGGCCCTGACCCGCTACCTGCTGCGCCTGCCGCCGGTGGTCTCCTTGGACCGTGCCGCCCTGGTCGCCGCCTACGCCCCGGCGGTGGCCGCCGTCCTGGCCTGAGCCCGGGGAACAGCCCTTGCCCGGCGGCTGAGCCTCAGCGGGGCGCGTCCCCGGGCGGGCCCTGCGGCGCGTCCCCCAGCAGGCCCTGCGGCGCGGCCCCGAGTGCGTCCCGCAGCGCGTCCCTGCGGTCGCCACCGGCCTCGGCCACCAGCTCGGCCGTCGTCTGGGCCGGGCGGGCCAGCGCGAAGCGGGTCCGGCCGTCCGCGCTGACCGTGAAGCCGTGCACGGCCGGCCGGGGCAGGCTGTTGTAGCCGTAGTGGGCGGTGAAGAAGTACGCGCCCGTGTCCGGCACCACGACCAGGTCGCCGGGGTCCAGCGGCGGCAGCGCCCGGGCCTGCGCGATCAGGTCGCCGGAGAAGCAGGCCGGGCCCGCCACGTCCTGGCTGACCAGGTCCCCGCGCTTGGGTCCGCCCCGGGCGTCGTAGGCGAGGATCCGCACCGGCCACTGCTGGGGCGCGTACACGGTCCGGGTCGCCAGCTGCACCCCCGCGTGGGTGAGGGCGATCGGGCGGCCGCCGGTGGTCTTGGTGTACTCCACCCGGGCGATCACCAGCCCGTGCTTGGCCAGCAGGGCCCGCCCGAACTCCGTCACCAGCCCGTACGAGCCGTCGAACAACCCCGGCGCGGCCTCCCGCAGCGCCCGTACGTACTCCTCGTACGTCGGGGTCGCGGCGTCCGAGGCGAAGTTGACCGGCAGCCCGCCGCCGATGTCGATCGTGTCCACCTGCCGCCGCCCGGTCCGCCGCACGGCCGCCGCGTTGATCTCCTCGGCCAGCGCGTACACCTCCCGCACGCTCCGCGCGATGAGCGGCAGCGGTACGCCCTGGGAGCCGGAATGGGTGTGCAGCCGGGTCAGCCAGGGCCGTTCGGCGTAGGCCCGCAGCAGCCGCTCCCGGGCGCCGGGGTCGCGCAGCCCGATGCCGAACTTCGAGGTCGCGGTGGCGGTGGACGTCGCCCCGATGGTGCCCGCCCCGGTCTGCGGGTTGACCCGGACGCCGACCGGCGGCACGGCCCCGGCCGGGACCGCCGCGACCAGGGCGTCCAGGCGGCGCAGCTCCTGGTCGTTGTCGGCGTTGAGCGCGACGCCCGCGGCGAGGGCCTCGCGCAGCTCCGCCGTGGTCTTGGCGGGGGAGTCCAGCACGATCCGCTCCGGCGGTACGCCCGCCGCCCGGGCCAGCGCCAGCTCCCCGGGACTGGCCACCTCGCAGCCCAGCCCCGCGTCGGCCAGCAGCGCCAGCACCGGCACCAGCGGCGCGGCCTTGACGGCGAAGGCGTGCAGCACGGGCGTGCCGGGCGGCAGCGCGGCGGCGAAGGCCGCGGTGAGCGCGGCGGCGCAGGCGCGGATCCCGGCCAGGTCCAGCAGGCACACCAGCGGCGGCGCGCCGTCCGGGCCGCTGTCCGCGCCGCCGATCAGGCCCTGCTCCACCGCGGCCCGGACCGCCAGGTCGCGGCGGGCCGCGGCGGCTTCGGCGTCCGCCTGCGGCTGCGGGGCCCGCGAGGGGGGCGAGGCGTGCGCGGGGCTCGACGGGTCCGAGGGCTGCGCTCCGTACGTGTCCACGGCCATGCAAGCCAGCCAACCACCCGGCGGGTCCGCGCGCAGCTGTTGACTGAATCTATTCAGAGGGACAGGATGTGAATGGATTGCTCAACACTCCCCGTCCGGAACATCCCCAGGAGGCGCAGCCATGTCAGGACCCCGACCCGTACGTGCTCCGCGCGGCACCGAGCTGAGCACCCTGGGATGGCAGCAGGAGGCCGCCCTCCGGATGCTCCAGAACAACCTGGACCCCGAGGTCGCCGAGCACCCCGACAAGCTGGTCGTCTACGGCGGCACCGGCAAGGCCGCACGGGACTGGCGCTCGTTCGACGCCATGGTGCGCACCCTGAGGACCCTCAAGCAGGACGAGACCATGCTGGTCCAGTCCGGCCGCCCGGTCGGCGTGATGCAGACCCACGAGTGGGCCCCGCGCGTCCTGATCGCCAACTCCAACCTGGTCGGCGACTGGGCCAACTGGGAGGAGTTCCGCCGGCTGGAGGCCCTGGGCCTGACCATGTACGGCCAGATGACCGCCGGCTCCTGGATCTACATCGGCACCCAGGGCATCCTCCAGGGCACCTACGAGACCTTCGCCGCGGTCGCCGCCAAGAAGTTCGGCGGCACCCTGGCCGGCACGATCACGCTGACCGCCGGCCTCGGCGGCATGGGCGGCGCCCAGCCGCTGGCCGTCACCATGAACGACGGCGTCGCGATCTGCATCGACTGCGACCCGCGCGCCATCGAGCGCCGCATCGAGCACCGCTACCTCGACGTCAGGGCCGACAGCCTGGAGCACGCCCTCCAGCTCGCCACCGAGGCCCGCGACCAGCGCAAGCCGCTGTCCATCGGCGTGCTCGGCAACGCCGCCGAGCTGGTCCCGCAGCTGCTCGCCATGGGCGCGCCCATCGACATCGTCACCGACCAGACCTCCGCCCACGACCCGCTGTCGTACCTGCCGGTCGGCGTGGCCTTCGAGGACATGGCCGACGCCGCCGCCAAGGACCCGGCGGGCTTCACCACCCGCGCCCGCGAGTCCATGGCCCGGCACGTCGAGGCCATGGTCGGCTTCATGGACGCCGGCGCCGAGGTCTTCGACTACGGCAACTCCATCCGCGGCGAGGCCCAGCTGGCCGGCTACGACCGCGCGTTCGCCTTCCCCGGCTTCGTCCCGGCGTACATCCGCCCGCTGTTCTGCGAGGGCAAGGGCCCCTTCCGCTGGGCCGCCCTGTCGGGTGAGGCCTCCGACATCGCCAAGACCGACAAGGCGATCCTGGAGCTCTTCCCGGAGAACGAGTCCCTGCACCGCTGGATCAAGATGGCGGGCGAGCGCGTCCACTTCCAGGGCCTGCCGGCGCGCATCTGCTGGCTCGGCTACGGCGAGCGGGACAAGGCGGGCGAGCGCTTCAACGACATGGTCGCCTCGGGCGAGCTGGCGGCCCCGCTGGCGATCGGCCGCGACCACCTCGACTGCGGCTCGGTGGCCTCCCCGTACCGCGAGACCGAGGCCATGCTCGACGGCTCCGACGCGATCGCCGACTGGCCGCTGCTCAACGCCATGGTGAACGTGGCCTCCGGCGCGTCCTGGGTCTCCCTCCACCACGGCGGCGGCGTCGGCATGGGCCGCTCCCTGCACGCCGGCCAGGTGACGGTGGCCGACGGCACCAAGCTCGGCGGCGAGAAGATCCGCCGCGTGCTGACGAACGACCCGGGCATGGGCGTCATCCGCCACGTCGACGCTGGCTACGACATCGCCGAGTCGGTCGCCGACGCCAAGGGCGTCCGCGTCCCCATGCGCGAGGGTGACTCCGCGTGACCCGCGACGACGCCGTCCCGGCGCCCGGGGCCGCCGCCCCGGGCGCCGGGAGCTTCCACAGCATGTGGGCGGAGCTGCTGCCCGTCGGCCGCGACAGCGGCAGCGGCGGCTACCGGCGCTTCGCCTGGACCGGGGCCGACCAGGACTGCCGCGCGTGGTTCCGGGCGCAGGCCGAGGCGCGCGGGCTGGCGTACGAGGTGGACCGCAACGGCAACCAGTGGGCCTGGCTCGGGGACCCCGAGGCCGGCGACGCCGTCGTGACCGGCTCCCACCTCGACTCCGTCCCCGACGGCGGGGCCTTCGACGGCCCGCTGGGCGTGGTGTCCTCCTTCGCCGCCCTGGACGAACTCCGCCGCAGGGGCGCGGAGATCACCAGGCCGCTGGCGATCACCAACTTCGGTGACGAGGAAGGCGCCCGGTTCGGCCTGGCCTGCGTCGGCTCCCGCCTGACCGCCGGACTGCTCTCCAAGGAGCAGGCGTTCGCCCTGCGCGACGCGGACGGCGTCAGCCTGCCCCAGGCCATGGAGGCGGCCGGTCACGATCCCGGCGCCATCGGCGCCGACCCCGAGCGCCTCGCCCGGATCGGCGCGTTCGTCGAGCTCCACGTCGAACAGGGCCGGGCCCTGGACCTGTCCGGGGACCGGGTCGGCATCGCCTCCGCCATCTGGCCGCACGGCCGCTGGCGGTACGACTTCCACGGCGAGGCCAACCACGCCGGCACCACCCGCCTGGTGGACCGCCGCGACCCGATGCTCGCCTACGCCGAGACGGTCCTGGCCGCCCGGCGCGAGGCCGAGCTGGCGGGCGCCGTCGCCACCTTCGGCAAGATCTCCGTCGAGCCGAACGGCGTCAACGCCATCCCCTCCCTGGTGCGGGGCTGGCTGGACGCCCGGGCCGCCGACGAGGTCGCCCTCGACCAGGTGATCGACGGCGTCCGCAAGGCCGCCGGCGAGTACGCCGAGCGGCACGGCATCGACCTGGCCGTCACCCGGGAGTCGTACACGCCCGTGGTCGAGTTCGAGCACGCCCTGCGCGACGAGCTGGCCCGGATCCTCGGCCGTGCCACCCCCGTCCTCGGCACCGGCGCCGGACACGACGCCGGGATCCTCTCGGGCGCCGTCCCGACCGCCATGCTGTTCGTGCGCAACCCCACCGGTGTCTCGCACTCCCCGGCGGAGTCCGCCGAGGAGGACGACTGCGTCGCCGGTGTCCTCGCCCTCGCCGACGTACTGGAAGGTCTCGCGTGCCGCCGCTGACCGCGCAGCAGAAGACGTACTGGCTCGAACACGCCTGGCTCGGCACGCACGTCGAGCCGGGCGTCGCCCTGGACGTGGCCGACGGCCGCATCACCGCCGTCCGCACCGGGACGGAGGTGCCGCCCCCTGGCGTAGAGGTGCTGCGCGGGCTGACGATCCCCGGCCTGGCCAACAGCCACAGCCATGCCTTTCACCGGGCCCTGCGCGGCACCGTGCAGGTGGGCAGCGGCACGTTCTGGACCTGGCGCGAGACCATGTACCAGGTCGCCCAGAACCTCACGCCCGACACGTACTTCCAGCTGGCCCGGGCCGTGTACGCCGAGATGGCCCTGGCCGGGATCACCTCGGTGGGCGAGTTCCACTACGTGCACCACGCCCCCGGCGGTACCCCGTACGCCGACCCCAACGCCATGGGCGAGGCGCTGATCGCGGCCGCCGCCGAGGCCGGGATCCGGATCACGCTGCTGGACACGGCCTACCTGTCGTCCGGCTTCGGCGAGCCCCCCAACACCCACCAGCTCCGCTTCTGCGACGGCACCGCCGAGGCCTGGGCGGAGCGGGTGTCGGCCCTGAAGGAGCGCGAGCACGCCCGGATCGGCGCGGCCGTCCACTCCGTGCGGGCGGTGCCGGCCGGCCAGCTGCCGACGGTGGCCGGCTGGGCCGAGGCCCGGCACGCCCCCCTGCACGTGCACCTGTCCGAGCAGACCGCCGAGAACGAGGCCTGCGAGGCCGCGCACGGGGTGACCCCGACGCGGCTGCTCGCCGACCACGGCGTGCTCGGCCCGCGCACCACCGGGGTGCACAACACGCACCTGACGGACGCGGACATCGCGCTGCTGGGCGGTACGTCGACCGGCACGTGCATGTGCCCGACCACGGAACGGGACCTGGCCGACGGCATCGGCCCGGCGGTCCGCCTCCAGCGGGCGGGCAGCCCGCTGTCCCTCGGCAGCGACAGCCACGCCGTGATCGACCTGCTGGAGGAGGCGCGGGCGATGGAGCTGAACGAGCGCCTCGCCTCGCGCACGCGCGGCCACTGGACGGCGGCGGCCCTGCTGCGCGCCGCCACCGCCGACGGGCACGCGGCGCTCGGCTGGGCCGACGCGGGCACGCTGGAGGTGGGCTCGCTGGCGGACTTCACCACGGTCGCGCTGGACTCGGTCCGCACGGCCGGGCCGCTGCCGCGGCTCGGCGCCGAGACGGCCGTCTTCGCGGCGACCGCGGCCGACGTCCGCCACACGGTGGTGGCGGGCCGCCACGTCGTCCGCGACGGGCACCACACCCTCGTGGGTGACGTCCCGTCGGCCCTCGCCGCGTCCATCGCCGCCGTCCGCGGCTGACGCCCGGTTCTCGGCGGAGCCCTGAGAGGAACCCATGACCACCACCGCCATCACCCACATCAGCAGCCTCGTCACCAACGATCCGGCCCTGGGCGACGGCAGCCCCCTCGGGCTCGTCGAGAACGCGGCCGTCGTCATCGAGGACGACCGGGTCGCCTGGGTCGGGCCGACCGCGGCGGTCCCCGCGGCGGACACCGTCCACGACGCCGAGGGCCGCGCCCTGATCCCCGGCTTCGTCGACAGCCACAGCCACCTGGTGTTCGCCGGCGACCGCACCGCCGAGTTCAACGCCCGGATGTCCGGCCGCGGCTACACCGCCGGCGGCATCCGCACCACCGTCGCCGCCACCCGCTCCGCCTCCGACGCGGAGCTCGAGGCCAACCTCGTACGCCACCTGCGCGAGGCCCTGCGCCAGGGCACCACCACCTTCGAGACCAAGTCCGGCTACGGCCTGACCGTCGCCGACGAGGCCCGCGCCCTGCGCATCGCCGCCGCGCACACCGAGGAGGTCACCTACCTCGGCGCCCACATCGTCCCGCCCGACCACGCCGACGACCCGGCCGCGTACGTCGACCTCGTCACCGGTGAGATGCTGCGGGCCTGCGCCCCGTACGCCCGCTGGGTGGACGTCTTCTGCGAGAAGGGCGCCTTCGACGGCGACCAGGCCCGGGCCGTCCTCACCGCCGGCAAGGCGATGGGCCTGATCCCGCGCATCCACGCCAACCAGCTCAGCTTCGGCCCCGGCGTCCAGCTCGGCGTCGAGCTCGGCGCGGCCTCCGCGGACCACTGCACGCACCTCACCGACGCCGACGTCGACGCCTTGGCGAACTCCGAGACCGTCGCCACCCTGCTGCCCGGCGCCGAGTTCTCCACCCGCGCGCAGTGGCCCGACGCCCGCCGCCTGCTCGACGCGGGCGCGACCGTGGCCCTGTCCACGGACTGCAACCCCGGTTCGTCCTACACCAGCTCCATGCCGTTCTGCATCGCGCTGGCCGTCCGCGACATGCGGATGACGCCCGACGAGGCGCTGTGGTCCGCCACCGCCGGCGGGGCCCGCGCGCTGCGCCGTACCGACATCGGCACCGTCACGCCCGGCGCCCGTGCGGACCTGGCCCTGCTGGACGCGCCCAGCCATGTGCACCTGGCCTACCGGCCGGGCGTCCCGCTCGTGTCGGCCGTGTGGCACAAGGGGCGGCGGGTCGTCTGACGTCCGCGGCCGCGCGCCGCGCCGCCCGCCCGCCCCCGCCCCACCGCCCGGGAGCCGCCGCTACTGACGGATCGTCAATTCGGCGGCTCCCTTTGTCTTCCCTCCGCAAGACCCCCGGCGTACCTTGAGCCACCCATCTGATGTGCCGTCAGCGTCAGTGTCCGAGGGGAAGACGAAGTGTCCGACCGGGAACGCTCCACCGCGCTCGTCCGATCCGTACCGCTCCTCGCCGCGCCCGCCCTCGCGGCCGCGGTCCTGCTCGCCGCCGCGCCCGGCGCGCACGCCGAGGTGGTCGACGTCGCGTACGACTGCAAGACGCCGATCGGGGACAAGTCCGCGGTCTCGCCGATCGACATCAAGGCGGTCCAGGAGGGCGACGGCTACAGGCTGACCATGTCGTTCCAGAAGGGCGTCTCCTCCAGCCCCATCGAGCTCGGCAAGGGCGCCATGAACCCCGCCGGGGTGATCGTGGTGGACGGCGCCGAGAAGGCGAGCGTGCCGGTGACCGGGCCGCCGAACGCCGAGGCGGTGCCGGCCGACACCCCCATCAAGATCTCCGACCTCTCGGGCACCTACACGCCGAAGAAGAGCGGGAAGGTCACCTTCACGGCCGGGGTGCTCACCATCAAGGCGATGACGACCGAGACGGTCTGCACCCCCGGCAACCGCCCCGGCCCGTCCCTGGAGCTCGACGTGACGGCGGCCGGGGCCGCCGGGTCGGCCGGAACCGGCGGGTCGGCGGGGGCGGGTGGGAGCGCCGCCGGAACCCTGCCGCAGACCGGCCCCACCGACTCCGCCCTGGCGCTCGGCACCCTCGGCGGCACCGTCCTGCTCTCCGGCGCCGCCGGCGTGCTCTGGCTCACCCGGCGCGGCGGCCGGCGGGCCGGGGCCTGAGCGGATCCCGCCCGCCATGCGCCCGCCGCGCCGGCCCCGTCCGCTGCTGCTGCTCCCGCTCCTGCTCGTGCCGCTCCTCGGGTCCGCCGGCGCCGCCAGGGCCGACGGGCCCGGCTGGACGGCCGAGCCCGCCGCCGGCAGTGCCACCGGCGCGGGCGGGGCGCGCCCGTCCTTCTATCTCCAGGGCGCCCCCGGCTCCGTCCTGGAGGACCGGCTGGCCCTGGCCAACACCACCGACCAGGAGCGCACCCTCACCCTGCGGGGTGCCGACGCCCACCGCGCCGCCGACGGGGCCTTCGCCGTACGGCCGCCCGGTCGGTCCACCGGGGCCGGGGGCTGGATCAGCTTCGGCGCGGCGGGCACCGTCAAGGTGCCGCCGCGCACCCGCGCCGTGGTCCCGTTCACCGTCACCGTGCCGCCCGCGGCCGCGCCCGGGGACCACCCGGTGGCCGTCGTCGCGACCGAGGGCGGCCACGAGGCGGACGTGCGGGTGCATCTGCGGGTGAGCGGGCCGCAGGTGGCCGCGCTGACCGTCGAGGACGTCCGGGTCCGGGGCCGGGGCGCGGGCACCGTGGTGGCGTACGCGCTGGTCAACCGCGGGAACGTGGCGCTCGCCCCCGAGGTCGGGATCGACGCCCGCGGACTGTTCGGTGACGTGCCGGGGCGGCGGGCCCACCCGGTGGGCGCCGAACTGCTGCCGGGGCAGCGGGTCGAGCTCACCGAGCCCTGGCCCGGCGCGCCGGTGCTCGACCGGGTGGAGCTCACCGTCACGGCCGGGGCCGCCGGCGCCGGCCGGGCCGGTGCCCGGGCCAGCGCCTGGTTCCTGCCGTGGGGCATCGCCGGTACCGCCGGCGCCGGCCTGCTGGTCCTCGGCGGGCTGACCCTGCTCGCCCGCGTCCTCGTACGCCGTGCGCTCCCGGTGCCCCGCCCGCGCCCCGCCCGGGGGCGGATCCCGGCCGGGACCTCGCCGGCGGACCACCACGAACCGACGGGAGCCGCCCGGTGATCGGCAAGGTCGTCAGGGCGTACGCCGCCCTGTGCACGCTCGCGCTGGCCCTGCTCGCGCTCACGCCGGTGGCGTCCGCCGCGACCGCCGCCCCGACGGCGACGGCGACGGCGACGGCGACGGCGACCGCGACCCCGACCCCGACGGCGACCGCGACCCCGGCGGCGACCACGTCCGCTGCCGCCGGGCCGGCCGTGGCGCTGTCCGTCCAGGAGGCCGCCAAGGGGACCCGGACGACGGTCACCGGGACCGGCTGGCCCGCCGGGACCCTGGTGATGCTGCTGCTCTGCGGGCAGAACATGATCGGCGGGACCAACAGCTGCGCCAACGCCGACGGGGTGGCGGTCTCGGTCGACGGCGGCGGCCGGTTCACCGCCGAGCTGCCCGTCACCGCGCCGCCCAGGCCCTGCCCCTGCGTGGTGAACGTGACCTCGGTGGGCGGCGACCGGTCCACCGTCGCCGTGCCGCTGAAGATCACCGACCACGAGGTGGCCGAGCTGCCCGCCGAGTCCGGCACGGCCCGGCTCGCGCTGCTGACCTCCGTCGAGCTGAAGGGCGAGGACGGGGTGCTCACCTGGTTCGGGGCCCCGCCCGCGCGGACGTTCACGGTGACGGTCGGCAACCTCGGCTCGGCCCCCGTCAAGGACCCCGTCTTCCAGATCGGCACCGCCCACGGGGTGTTCGCGCCCGTGTGGGAGGAGGCGCAGTGGAAGGGCACCATCGCGCCCGGCGGGAAGGCACGGGTCGCGCTCGACGTCACGCTGGCCGCCGGGGCGTACGGCGACTACACGGTCTCGCTGAAGTACGGCGACAAGGTCCTGGCGACCCAGCCCTGGGGGGTCGACCGGCCGTACGGGGTGCTGCTGTTCTGGTGCCTGCTGTGCGTGGTGGTGCCCGCCGGCGTGTTCCGGATCGGGATGGCCGTCGTGGACCGGGTGCGGCCGCGCACCCCCGGCGCGGCCGCCGCCCCGACCCCCGGCCCGGCCCCCGCGTCCGGCCCCGTACCCGCCCCCGCCTCCGGACCCGCCCCCGCGGCCGGGGATCCCCAGACCACCACGGCGGTCCTGCCGTGGTTCACGTCCGCACCGTCAGAAGACCGTCCGACGACGAAGGGACATCCGTGAAGAACCGACGGAGGATGAGCGCGGCCGGGGTCGCGCTGATGCTCGGCGGGGCGGGAATCCTGCTGGCCGCCCCTCCCGCCCAGGCCGCCGAGGTCTCGTACAAGGTGGAGTGCATCCCGCCCCCCGGCGGGGGCGGCCCGGTGCAGGGGACCACGACCGTCTCGATCACGGCGCCGGCCGCGGCCAAGGTCGGCGACGAGGTCGAGGTGGTCTGGAAGACCGTCAAGCCCGCCTCGAACAACACCGACCTGATGGACCTGGGCAAGGACACCGTCAAGCCGACGGGGTACGTGAAGCTCGGCGGGGCCATGGACCAGGAGGTGAAGCTGGAGGGGGAGCGGAAGAACCCGCCCATCCCCAAGAAGGCACCCATGGTCATGTCCGACATGAAGGGCAGGATCAAGCTGACCAAGGCCGGCGACGTCACGATCACGCCGGGCAGGTACGACGTGGACTTCAGCGGCTTCGTCACCAAGTGCTCCCCGAAGGAGCAGGCCGGGGTGGGCGCGACCGTCAAGGTCTCCGCCGGCGGCGGTTCCACCGGCGGCGGGTCGACGTCCGGCGGTTCCACCGGCGGCTCGGCGTCCGGGGGCTCGGCGTCCGGCGGCTCGACGTCCGGCGGCTCCACCGGCGGGAGCGGCGGCCGGACCGACTTCCCCGGCAAGCCGGTCGAGGTCAGCTACGACTGCGGCGCGGTCGTCCCCGGCGGCATCAAGACCCCGGTGACGATCAACGCCAAGAAGAACGGCGGCGGCTACGACCTCACGGTCAAGACCGCCAAGGGCGCGATGAACAGCCCGATGGCCCTGCCGGCGGGCGCGCTGAAGCCGTCCATGAACGTCAAGCTCGGCGGCGCGGACAGCGGCACCGTCAAGGTCACCGGCCCCGCCAACGCCGAGGCCGTCCCGCAGGGCGCGCCGGTCAGCCTGAGCGACATGACCGGCACCTACACGCCCGGCAGGAGCGGCAAGGTCACGCTGAGCCCGGACCAGCTGACGATCGACGTCACGATGGCCCCGGGCAGCACACCGATCAACGTGCCCTGCAAGGCCAACAGCAGCGGCGTCTCGCTGGAGCTGGACACCACCGCCCAGCCGGGCGGCTCCGGCTCCCAGGCCGACGGCGGCGGCGCCGGCGGTCCGGGCGGCAGCGGTGGCCTGGCCGAGACCGGGGCCGAGGACGAGGGCGGGCTGAGGGCCCTCGGCCTGGTCGCCGGCACGGTGATCCTGCTCGGCGGCGCGGTCTTCGCCTTCACCCCCCGGCGTCGCGCAGGGGGGCGGGTGCGTCAGTGCACGTTGCCCATCAGCGCCTGGACCTTCTTGCGGTACATGTAGACCGCGAGACCGGCGACGACGGCCGCCGAGGCCTCCAGGGCGATGATCCCGGTGCCGTTGAGGTCCACGCCCGCCAGGGAGAGCAGACCGGTGGTGCAGTCACCCGCGGTCACCGCGAGGAACCAGACGCCCATCATCTGCGAGGCGTACTTCTGCGGCGCCATCTTGGTGGTCACCGAGAGGCCGACCGGGGACAGGCACAGCTCACCGATGGTCTGGATCATGTAGATGGAGACCAGCCACATCGGGGAGACCTTGGTGCCGTCGCCCGCCATGTTCATCGGGACGATGAAGACGAAGAACGAGGCACCGACCAGGACCAGGCCCATCGCGAACTTCACGATGGTGTTCGGCTCCTGGTTCTTACGGGCCAGCCACAGCCACAGCCAGGCGAAGACCGGGGCCAGCGCCATGACGAACAGCGGGTTCAGCGACTGGTACCAGGTGGCGGAGAAGCCGAGGCCGAAGACGGTGTCGGCGGTCTTGTCGTCCGCGAACAGCGACAGCGTGGAGCCACCCTGGTCGTAGATCATCCAGAAGACGGCGGCGGCGATGAAGAACCAGATGTACGCCGTCATCCGGGACTGCTCGGCGGTGTTCAGGTCCTTGTCGCGCTTGATGCGCACCAGCACGGCGATCGGGATGACCAGACCGGCCAGCGTCAGCGGGACCAGCGCCCAGTTCAGGGTGTACATGCCCAGGGCGACGACGGCGCCGTAGAAGACCGCGACGGCCAGCACGCCGAGGACGACCTTGGTGACGACGGCCTTGCGCTCGTCGGCGGAGAGCGGGTTCGGGACCTCGCTGCTCTTCGGGCTGAGGTGCTTGGTGCCGATCAGGAACTGGGTCAGACCCAGGCCCATGCCGACGGCGGCCAGGGCGAAGCCCAGGTGCCAGTTCATCTCCTTGCCGATCGTGCCGATCACGAACGGCGCGACGAAGGCACCCAGGTTGATGCCGATGTAGAAGAGGGTGAAGCCACCGTCGCGGCGCGGGTCCTCCGGGCCGTCGTAGAGGTGGCCGACCATGGTGGAGATGTTGGCCTTCAGCAGGCCGGAACCGGCGGCGACCAGGATCAGGCCGAGGAAGAACATCGCCTGGCCCGGAAGGGCGAGGGAGAAGTGACCGGCCATGATCACGAAGCCGGCGATGGCGACCGTCTTGCGGGCGCCCCAGACCCGGTCACCGAACCATCCGCCCGGCATGGCCATCAGGTAGACCATGGAGACGTAGACGGAGTAGATGGCCGTGGCCGTGGCCGCCGTCATGGCCAGGCCGCCGCCCTGGCTGCCCGTGGCGGCGTCGGCGCCGCCCGAGACCAGGTAGTACACGAGAAGAGCGCGCATGCCGTAGTAGGAGAAGCGCTCCCACATCTCGGTCATGAACAGCGTGGCCAGGCCGCGGGGGTGGCCGAAGAAGGTCTTCTCACCGCTCGCGGCGGAATCCTTCGTCAGGCTGGAAGCCATGGTCGATCCTTGCTTGCTCGGGACGCCGTCTGCTTCGTGAGCCGGTAGGGCGCCCGGTGAGGGGGACCGGTACCGGGTGACGGACAATCCGTCGTCCGGGATCCACGCCGCGACATGCCTCCTCGCACGTCGGGCCCGGCCCACAGGGTCATTCACGTCAAGCACAGAAAAGGGGAGATCTCGGCGTGATTCGCACAAGATCCCCCGGATACTGCATTAAACGTCTCGCCACCATACGACACGACAGTGCCTGACATGGAAGCCCTTGAGAGATGGATCACAGGCGTTCATGGAACCGTTTCCGCATATTCGAAGGTCGTAGGACTTCATAAGCCCAGATCGGAAGCGGTATGCCGGGGCAGCCCAGCCGGGAGGATCCTCGGACTACCATCACCCACATGACGCGTGTACTGCTCGCCGAGGACGACGCATCCATCTCGGAACCCCTGGCCCGCGCCCTGCGGCGGGAGGGGTACGAGGTCGAGGTCCGCGAGGACGGACCGACCGCACTCGACGCGGGACTGCAGGGCGGCGTCGATCTCGTCGTGCTCGACCTGGGCCTGCCGGGCATGGACGGCCTGGAGGTCGCCCGCCGGCTGCGGGCGGAGGGCCACGGCTTCCCCATCCTGGTGCTGACGGCCCGCGCCGACGAGGTGGACACGGTGGTGGGGCTGGACGCCGGCGCCGACGACTACGTCACCAAGCCCTTCCGGCTGGCCGAACTGCTGGCCCGGGTCCGGGCCCTGCTGCGGCGCGGCGCCGTCGAGCCGGCCCAGCCGCCCGCCACCCACGGCGTCCGCATCGACGTGGAGTCGCACCGCGCCTGGATGGGGGAGGAGGAGCTCCAGCTCACCGCGAAGGAGTTCGACCTGCTGCGCGTCCTGGTCCGCGACGCCGGCCGCGTCGTGACCCGCGACCAGCTGATGCGCGAGGTGTGGGACACCACCTGGTGGTCGTCCACCAAGACCCTCGACATGCACATCTCCTGGCTGCGCAAGAAGCTCGGCGACGACGCCGCGAACCCGCGCTACATCGCCACCGTCCGCGGCGTCGGCTTCCGCTTCGAGAAGAGCTGAGCCCGACCCGCCATGCGCCGCCGCCTGATCAATTCCACCCTCGCGGTGGTGCTCGTCGTGATCGCCGTCTTCGGCGTCTCCCTGGTGATCGTCGAGACCCGCACGATCACCAGCAGCGCGCACGACCGGATCGAGGCCGAGGCGGTCGGCCTGGTCGGCGCCGTCGAGTCCCGGCTGCTGGACAAGCAGCCGGTGGACGCCGGCGCCCTCGCCGAGCAGCTCGACCCCGGCCGGTACGCCCGGATCCAGATCCCCGGCCAGCCGCCCGTCGAGGTCGGCGACCCGGTCTCCGGCGGGGTCATCCGGGGCTCCGCCCGGGGCGAGCACGGCCTGAGCGTGGTGGTGGAGGAGTCCCGTTCCACGGTCACCCGCGAGGTCGGCCGGACCATGGCGGTGGTCGGGGCGGTCGCGCTGCTGGCCGTCGTCGCGGCCGTGCTGCTCGCCGTACGGCAGGCCAACCGGCTGGCGTCCCCGCTCACCGACCTCGCCGAGACCGCCGAGCGGCTCGGATCGGGCGACCCGCGGCCGCGGCACAAGCGGTACGGGGTCCCGGAGCTGGACCGGGTCGCGGACGTGCTGGACGCCAGCGCCGAGCGGATCGGGCGGATGCTCACCGCCGAGCGGCGGCTGGCGGCGGACGCCTCGCACCAGCTGCGGACCCCGCTGACGGCGCTGTCCATGCGGCTGGAGGAGATCACCGTCACCGAGGACCTGGCCACCGTCCGGGAGGAGGCGACGATCGCCCTCACCCAGGTGGAGCGGCTCACGGACGTGGTGGAGCGGCTGCTGACGAACTCCCGGGACCCGCGCACCGGCTCGGCGGTCTCCTTCGACCTCGACGAGGTCGTCAAGCAGCAGGTGGAGGAGTGGCGGCCCGCCTACCGCAGCGCCGGGCGGGCGATCGTCCGCTCCGGCAAGCACGGCCTGCGGGCCGTGGGCACGCCCGGCGCGGTCGCCCAGGTGCTGGCCACCCTCGTGGAGAACGCCCTGATGCACGGGGGCGGCACCGTCGCGCTGCGCACCCGGGTGACCGGCAACCAGGCGGTGATCGAGGTCACCGACGAGGGGCCGGGCGTCCCGGCGGACCTGGGCAACCGGATCTTCGAGCGGGCCATCAGCGGGCGCAACTCCACCGGCATCGGGCTGGCGGTCGCGCGGGACCTGGCGGAGGCCGACGGCGGACGGCTGGAGCTGCTGCAGGGCCAGCCGCCGGTGTTCGCGCTGTTCCTCAGCCGTACGGCGCCCGAGCCGCCGCAGCAGCACCCGGAGACGGTCCGCTAGGCGTCGGGCGTCAGGCGTCAGGCGTCGGGCGTCGGGCGTGGGCGAAGGGCGTCAGGCGGCGGGGACGCGGGGCGCCGGCTCCTCCGCGACGACCTCGGAGGTGCCGCCGGCCACGGTGACCCCGCCGCCGGAGGTCTCGGGCAGGGCCCGGAAGACCCAGGTGCGGTAGGACCAGAACCGGAACAGGGTGGCCACGCCGATGCCGAAGAGCTTGAAGACGTTGCTCTGCAGCGGGCTGTCCCAGCCGAATCCGTATGTGGCCGTGTAAAGGATTCCGGTCTCGATGACCATGCCGATCAGGCTGAACACCAGGAACAGGGTCATCTCACGCTTACGGCCGCTCTTGTCGCGGTCGCGGTAGGTGAAGTAGCGGAACCCTATGTAATTGCAGATGATCGCCACGGAAATGGCTATGACATTGGCCCGCCCGACCTGGAGATCGGTCGTGCTGCGGATCAGGTTGAAGACGCCGAGGTTGACCAGGACACCGAGTCCGCCCACCGCCCCGAACTTGGCGACTTCACGGATCATGCCGCGAAGGCGTTCGGGCAGCGTTACTGCTTCGGGGGTACTCATCTGACGTTTCAGTCCCTGTCATCGTCCGGCAGCGGCCTGACCATGTTAAGTGTCCGCCGATCGGACCGTCTGTGCCTTCTGACACTCGTGCGGCGCACGGCGCACCGGCCCCCGCCGCACCGTCCGGTCGCCGGGGTCCGGTCCGGATGGCCGAATACCGGCGGATACCCTGGTGGAGTGACGTTCCCGGTAGTCGGCATGGTCGGCGGCGGTCAGCTCGCCCGCATGACCCACGAGGCGGGCATCCCCCTCGGCATCAGATTCAAGATCCTCAGTGACACCCCGCAGGACTCGGCGGCCCAGGTCGTGAGCGACGTCGTCATCGGCGACTACCGCGACCTGGACACGCTGCGCGCCTTCGCGCGCGGCTGCGACGTGATCACCTTCGACCACGAACACGTACCCACCGAACACCTGCGGGCCCTGGAAGCGGACGGCATCCCCGTCCGCCCGGGGCCCGACGCGTTGGTGCACGCCCAGGACAAGGGGGTGATGCGCGCCCGGCTCGACGAGATCGGCGCGCCCAGCCCCCGCCACCGGATCGTCAGCGATCCGGCGGACGTGGCGGCGTTCGCGCAGGAGGTCGGCGGCTTCCCCGTGATCCTCAAGACCGTCCGCGGCGGCTACGACGGCAAGGGCGTGTGGTTCGTACGCTCCGCCGACGACGCGGAGGCCCCCTTCAAGGCGGGCGTCCCGGTGCTGGCCGAGGAGAAGGTGGACTACGTCCGCGAGCTCGCGGCCAACATCGTCCGCTCCCCGCACGGCCAGGCCGTGGCGTACCCGGTGGTGGAGTCCGTCCAGGTCGACGGCGTGTGCGACACGGTGATCGCGCCCGCCCCGGACCTGTCGGAGGAGCTCGCCGGCGAGGCCCAGGCCCTCGCGCTGCGCATCGCCAAGGAGCTGGGCGTGACCGGTCACCTGGCGGTCGAGCTGTTCGAGACGGCCGACGGCCGGATCCTGGTCAACGAGCTGGCCATGCGCCCGCACAACTCCGGGCACTGGACCCAGGACGGCGCGATGACCTCGCAGTTCGCCAACCACCTGCGGGCCGTGCTCGACCTGCCGCTCGGCGACCCGCGCCCGCGGGCCCGCTGGACGGTCATGGCGAACGTGCTGGGCGGGGACTACCCCGACATGTACGCCGGGTACCTGCACTGCATGGCGCACGACCCGCAGCTGAAGATCCACATGTACGGCAAGGACGTGAAACAGGGTCGCAAGGTCGGCCACGTCAACACCTACGGCGACGACCTGGACGATGTGCTGGAGCGCGCACGTCACGCAGCCGGCTACCTCAGAGGAACGATCACCGAATGAGCACCCCGAGCAACCCCGTCGTCGGCATCGTCATGGGCTCCGACTCGGACTGGCCGGTCATGGAGGCCGCGGCCCAGGCCCTGGACGAGTTCGAGATCCCCTACGAGGTCGACGTCGTCTCCGCCCACCGCATGCCCCGCGAGATGGTGGCGTACGGGGAGCGGGCGGCCGACCGCGGGCTGAAGGCGATCATCGCCGGGGCGGGCGGCGCCGCCCACCTGCCCGGCATGCTGGCCTCGGTCACCCCGCTGCCGGTCATCGGCGTTCCCGTGCCGCTGAAGTACCTGGACGGCATGGACTCGCTGCTGTCGATCGTGCAGATGCCCGCCGGGGTCCCCGTCGCCACCGTCTCCATCGGCGGCGCCCGCAACGCCGGGCTGCTCGCCGCGCGGATCCTGGCCACCCAGGACGCGGACCTGATGGCCCGGATGCTGGAGTTCCAGCAGGAGCTGAACGACCAGGCCACCGAGAAGGGCAAGCGGCTGCGGACCAAGGTGGCCGCCGGATGACGGACCGCCCCGACCGTCCGGCCGACGGCCGGGTGGAGCGCCTGGCGCAGGCCCGGCGGCTGCTGGCCGAGCACCCGGTCGTCGACGGCCACAACGACCTGCCGTGGGCGCTGCGCAAGCAGGTGCGCTACGACCTGGACCGGCTGGACATCGGCGCCGACCAGAGCGCCGCGCTGCACACCGACATCCCGCGGCTGCGGGCCGGTGGTGTCGGGGCGCAGTTCTGGTCCGTCTACGTCAGCGCGGACCTCGCCGGCGACCACGCGGTCAGCGCCACCCTGGAGCAGGTCGACGCGGTCGGCCAGCTGATCGACCGTTACCCGGGCGACCTGGTGCGGGCGCTGACGGCCGACGACATGGAGGCCGCCCGGGCATCGGGGCGGATCGCCTCCCTGATGGGCGCCGAGGGCGGGCACTCGATCGACAACTCGCTGGCCACCCTGCGCGCCCTGTACCGGCTCGGCGTGCGGTACCTGACGCTCACCCACAACGACAACGTGGACTGGGCGGACTCGGCGACCGACGAGCCGCGGCACGGCGGGCTGACGGACTTCGGCCGTGAGGTCGTCCGCGAGATGAACCGCATCGGCATGCTGGTGGACCTCTCGCACGTGGCCGCGACGACCATGCGGGACGCGCTGGCCACCAGCGCCGCCCCGGTGATCTTCAGCCACTCCTCGGCCCGCGCGATCTGCGACCACCCGCGCAACGTCCCCGACGACGTACTGGCGGCGCTGCCCGCCAACGGCGGGATCGCGATGGCCACGTTCGTGCCGAAGTTCATCCTGCCGGCGGCCGTGGAGTGGACCGCGGCGGCCGACGCGAACCTGCGGGCGCACGGCTTCCACCCGCTGGACACCACCCCGGAGGCGATGGCCCTGCACCGCGCCTTCGAGGCGGAACGGCCGCGGCCGGTGGCCACGGCGGCGACGGTGGCCGACCACCTGGACCACATGCGCGAGGTCGCGGGGGTGGACCACATCGGCATCGGCGGTGACTTCGACGGGACGGCCTTCACCCCGGCCGGGCTCGACGACGTGTCCGGCTACCCGAACCTCCTCGCCGAGCTGCTGGAACGCGGCTGGTCGCGGGCGGACCTGGCCAAGCTGACGTGGTCCAACGCGGTACGGGTGCTGCGCGACGCCGAGGCGGTGGCGCGCGAGCTGTCGGCCACGCGCGGGCCGTCGAACGCGGTGCTGACGGCCTCCTGACGCCCTCCGGCGGACGTGGCGTTCGGGGGTCACCACCCGAACGCCACATCCGCCGCGAAGTGGCCCGCCCGGCGTGTCACGGTGGCAGCAGCGTTCCCTGCTTGCTGCCGAGACCCGGAGCGAATCCATGGCCGACCTGCAGGATGAATCCGAGGCGGGCCCCTGCGTGGGAGCCCCCGAGTCCCCCGCCCCCGTGGTGGCCGACGCCCTGGAGCGGGCGGCCGCCCTGCTGGCGGAGCATCCCGTCGCGGACGGGTGCAACACCTTGGTCTGGACCCTGCGTCAGACCCCGTACCACGACACCGACACCGACATCCCACGGCTGCGGTCGGGTGCGGTCGGCGCCCAGTTCTGGTCGCTGCTGACCCCGACGACCGGGGACCGGGTGGTCGCCGACACCCTGGAACTGATCGACATCGCGCACGACCTGGTCCACGCGTATCCCGACGAGCTGCTGCTCGCGCTGACCGCGGGCGACCTGGCGGACGCGCGCAACCGCGGGCGCATCGCCTCGTTCCTCGGCCCGGTCTCGGGCAGCACCCTGACCGATTCCCTGGGCACCCTGCACGCCTTCCACAAGCTGGGCGTGCGCAGCCTGGCGCCGGCCGGTGCCACCTGGGCGCAGGACGATCTGACGCCCTTCGGGCACGAGGTGGTCCGCGAGGCGAACCGGCTGGCGATGGGGCTCGACCTGACGGGCTGTCCGCCCGAGGCGGCCGTCCAGATCGCCGGGGCGTCCCGGGCGCCGGTGCTGATCTCCCACACCGGGGCGGCCGCGCTGACCCGTCATCCGCTCAACGTGCCGGACGAGGTCCTGCTCGCCGTACGGGCGACGGGCGGGGTCTGCATGGTCAGCTTCTCCGCCGAGCAGACCGGCGACTCCCTGCACGCGGTGGCCGACCACCTGGACCACATCCGTGGGGTGGCCGGACCGCAGAGCGTGGGTCTGGGCGCCTGCTTCGGCTCCGACCCGCCGCACGGCCACCCCACGGGCCTGACGGACCCCTCAGGTTATCCGCGGCTGTTCGCCGAACTGCTCGACCGCGGCTGGCCCGAGCCCGATCTCGCCCTGCTGGCCTGGGACAACGTGGCGCGGGTGCTGCGGGACGTGGAGTTCACCTCCCGCGCCGCCCACCACCGCAAGCCCTGAGGGCGGGGCACCCGTTCAGCCGGCGCACAGGCAGAACGGGTGCCCGGCCGGGTCGGCGTAGACCCGCCAGCTGCGGGAGCGGTCCTCGGTGTCCAGGGGCTTGGCGCCCAGCGCGAGGACCTGCTCCTCGGCCGCGTCCAGGTCCGGTACCGCCAGGTCGAGGTGGAACTGCTGCGCGCCCGTGGCCGACGGCCAGGGCGGCGGGACGTGGCCCGGGGCCTCCTGGAAGGCGAGCCGGGTGCCCGGGTGGCCGGTGAGGTCGACCCAGTCCGGCTCGTCCGGGCTGGAGCTGGGCTCGCCGCCGAGCAGGGCGGCGTAGAACGAGGCGAGGGCGTGGGGGTCGGGGCAGTCGAGGACGACGGCGCCGAGCGTGGCGATGGCCATGACGGATCTCCTGAGCCTGGGGCCTGGGGCCCGGGACGGGAAAGGGACCGCGGTTGCGTTACCGGTAAGCGCTGCTTGCCGGTAACGCCGACCCTACGCGTTACCGCATGATGACGCCAAGAGGTAACGTCGCATGTATGAGTGAACGCGCTCCGGCGCCCGGTGGGCTCGCGCTGGTGGAGGACCTCGTCAACACGCTGAGCGTGGAGACCGGCGAGGACCGCCTGGCCGCGCGCTTCGGTCTGTCCGGCCCCGCGCTCGCCGAGGCGGCCGAGCTGCGCGAGGCGCTGCGCGGCGCGCTGCAGGCCCATGCCGGCCACCCCATGCCGGCCGAGGCCCGGGAGACCCTGAACCGGCTGCTGGCCGGCGCCCCGCTCACCCTCGCGGTGGCCGCCGACGGCAGCGCCGCCCTCGCCCCGCCGCCCGGCGACGCGCTGCTGCCGCGCATCGCCGTGGCCGTGGCGGACGCCGTCGCCGCGGGCACCTGGTCCCGGCTCAAGGCCTGCGCGGACGCCGACTGCCGCTGGGCGTACTACGACCGCAGCCCGGGCGGGCGCGGCCGCTGGTGCACGATGGCGGTCTGCGGCAGCCGGGCCAAGATGCGCACCTACCGCCGCTCCCGGGCGTAACCGCGCTCCGGACCGACCCCTTTGACCCTTCAAGATCATCACTGTGCAGAATGAGCCGTATGCCGATTCCGCACACCTTGAAGACGGCGACGGTCGACGACGCGGCTGCGATCAGCCGCGTCCTGGCCCGCGCCTTCGACGACGACCCGATGATGCGCTGGTTCTTCCCCGACGCGGCCACCCGCGAGACCGGCCTGCGGCGCTACTTCGCCACGATCTTCACGCGGCAGTACGCCCGCATCGGCGTCTGCGAGTACACCGAGGCGGCCGGCGCCTTCTGGGTGCCGCCGACCGCACTGGACAAGGCCGCGCCCGACGCCGACACCGTGCGGGAGCTCGCCGGGATCCTGGGCGAGACCGCCGACCTGTTCCGGCAGGCCGCCGAGGCGGCCGCCGAGGCCGGGACCCCGGAGCCCGCCTGGTACCTGGCGGTCGTCGGCGCCGACCCGGCCGCCCAGGGCCAGGGCCACGGCGCGGCCCTGCTGCGCTCGGGCCTGGCCAAGGCGGACGCGGCGGGGCTGCCGGTCCTGCTGGAGTCCTCCAAGCCCGAGAACCTGCCGTTCTACGAGCACTTCGGCTTCCGCGTCCTCGGCGAGTCCGCCCTGCCGGGCGGCGGCCCCACGCTGTGGGCCATGCGGCGGGAGCCCGCGGCGGCCTGACCGGCGTCCGATCGACAGCCCGGGCCCGCCGGGTGACCATGGAAGGGGCGGAGGTCCGCTCCGCTCCTTCCCCGGGGTACCGCACTTCGACTCCCGCCCGGGAGGAAGCATGACGAACCGACGACGCCTGCGTGCGCTGATCCTCGGACCCGCGCTGGCCGGCGCGCTGCTCGCGGCTCCGGCCGCCCTCGGCGCGTCCGCCCACGCCGCCGCTCCGGCGGCCACCTGTTCCATCTCGGGTGTCCTTCCCAACGGAAGGGTGCACCTCTCCGGCGGCGGCTTCCAGCCGGGCACCGCCTACTTCTCCTCGCCGCAGGGCTGGGGCGGCACGGTCACCATCGAGGCGAACGGCGGCTTCAACGCCCCGAACGTCCACAAGGCCGACTACACCGTCTCCCAGGGCAGCGAACAGACCCACTGCTACGGCTACTAGCCGAGGGCGGGCGCCGCGGCCCCGCCCGCGCCCGCCGCCCAGGCCTTCGACCCGCCTACGCCTTCGACCCGCCCCTACGCCTTCGGCCGGCCCATGGCCCGGTAGGTCCAGCCCGCCGCGCGCCACAGCTCCGCGTCGAGGGCGTTGCGGCCGTCCAGGATCAGGCGGTCCGTCACGGCCTTGCCCAGGGCCGCCGGGTCCAGGTCGCGGAACTCCCGCCACTCGGTCAGGTGCAGGACGACGTCCGCGCCCTCGACCGCGGCCATGGCGGAGTCGGCGTAGGCCAGGGTCGGGAAGACCTGGCGGGCGTTGGCCATGCCCTTGGGGTCGTACACCGTGACCTGGCCGCCCTGGAGGTGGATCTGCCCGGCGACGTTCAGCGCGGGGGAGTCCCGTACGTCGTCCGAGTCGGGCTTGAAGGTGGCACCGAGCACCGCGACCCGCTTGCCGAGGAAGGACCCGCCGACCGCCTCGCGCGCCAGCTCCACCATGTGGCCGCGGCGGCGCATGTTGATCGAGTCGACCTCGCGCAGGAAGGTCAGCGCCTGGTCGGCGCCGAGTTCGCCGGCCCGGGCCATGAAGGCCCGGATGTCCTTGGGCAGGCAGCCGCCGCCGAAGCCGATGCCCGCGCGCAGGAACTTCGCGCCGATCCGCTCGTCGTGGCCGATGGCCTCCGCCAGCTTCACCACGTCACCGCCGGCGGCCTCGCAGACCTCCGCCATGGCGTTGATGAAGGAGATCTTGGTGGCGAGGAAGGAGTTCGCCGCCGTCTTGACCAGCTCCGCGGTCGGGAAGTCGGTCACGACGAAGGGGCTGCCCTCCGCGAGCGGCGTCGCGTACACCTCGCGCAGCGTCTTCTCGGCCTGCTCGCTGCGCACGCCCACGACGATCCGGTCGGGGTGCAGGGTGTCCTGGACGGCGAAGCCCTCGCGCAGGAACTCGGGGTTCCAGGCGAGCTCCACCGCGGTCCCGGCCGGGGCCAGCTCCGCCAGCCGCGCGGCGAGCCGGTCCGCCGAGCCGACCGGCACGGTCGACTTGCCCACCACCAGCGCCGGTCGCGTCAGGTGCGGGGCCAGGGACTCCACCGCCGCGTCGACGTAGCTCATGTCGCACGCGTACTCGCCGTGCTTCTGCGGGGTGTTCACGCAGACGAAGTGCACGTCGCCGAAGGCGCCGACCTCCTCCCAGGAGGTGGTGAAGCGCAGCCGGCCCGTCGAGCCGGGCAGTCCGGCCACATGCGCCGCCAGCAGCTCCTCCAGCCCCGGCTCGTACATCGGGACCCGGCCGCCGGCCAGCATCTCGATCTTCTCCGGGACGATGTCCAGCCCGAGCACCTCGAAGCCCAGTTCCGCCATGGCCGCGGCGTGGGTCGCGCCGAGATAACCAGTGCCGATCACAGTGATCTTGAGGGCCATGGGTACTCCGTAAAGGTGGCGGTGCGGTGTGCGGCCCCCGAGCATAGTCGGGCGTGTTGTCACCAAGCTCACGCGCGCGGTCCGTATCCCTACTGGGGAGTCGGCCCTAGGCTTGGGTTACTTAACGGTAGTTAGCATGGGGAGTGAGCACTTTGGCCGGTTCCGACTTCGACCTCTACCGCCCCGCGGAGGAGCACGACATGCTCCGCGAATCGGTCCGCGCGCTGTGCGAGGCGAAGATCGCCCCGTTCGCCGCCGCGGTGGACGAGGAGGCCCGCTTCCCGCGGGAGGCCCTGGACGCGCTGGTCGCCAACGACCTGCACGCCGTCCACGTGCCCGAGACCTACGGCGGCGCCGGCGCCGACGCCCTCGCCACCGTGATCGTCATCGAGGAGGTCGCCCGCGTCTGCGCCTCGTCCTCCCTGATCCCGGCCGTCAACAAGCTCGGCTCGCTCCCGGTGATCCTCTCCGGCTCCGAGGACCTGAAGAAGAAGTACCTGGGCCCGCTCGCCAAGGGCGACGCGATGTTCTCGTACTGCCTCTCCGAGCCCGACGCGGGCTCCGACGCGGCCGGCATGAAGACCCGCGCGGTCCGCGACGGCGACTTCTACGTCCTCAACGGCGTCAAGCGCTGGATCACCAACGCCGGTGAGTCCGAGTACTACACGGTCATGGCCGTCACCGACCCGGAGAAGCGCTCCAAGGGCATCTCCGCCTTCGTCGTGGAGAAGTCCGACGAGGGCGTCTCCTTCGGCGCGCCGGAGAAGAAGCTCGGCATCAAGGGCTCCCCGACCCGCGAGGTCTACCTCGACAACGTACGCATCCCCGCCGACCGCATGATCGGCGCGGAGGGCACCGGCTTCGCCACCGCCATGAAGACCCTGGACCACACCCGCATCACCATCGCGGCCCAGGCGCTCGGCATCGCCCAGGGCGCCCTGGACTACGCCAAGGGCTACGTCCAGGAGCGCAAGCAGTTCGGCAAGCCGATCGCCGACTTCCAGGGCATCCAGTTCATGCTCGCGGACATGGCCATGAAGATCGAGGCCGCCCGCCAGCTGACGTACGCCGCCGCCGCCAAGTCCGAACGCGTCGACGCGGACCTGACGTTCTTCGGCGCCGCCGCCAAGTGCTTCGCCTCCGACGTGGCCATGGAGGTCACCACGGACGCCGTCCAGCTCCTCGGCGGCTACGGCTACACCCGCGACTACCCGGTCGAGCGCATGATGCGCGACGCCAAGATCACCCAGATCTACGAGGGGACCAACCAGGTCCAGCGGATCGTCATGTCCCGCAACCTGCCGTAACGCTCGGTAGCCAACACTTCTGCAACGCCCTGGCCGGAGGCGGCCGCGAGCAGCCGCCTCCGGCCTTCGCACGTCTGCGGGTGGGCTAAATTTGTGTCTTCGTACGCCCGGATCTGATGGGGAGAAAAAATGACGGAAGCGATCCTGCTGGTCGGTGGGCAGGGGACGCGACTGCGCCCCGTCACGGTGAACACCCCCAAGCCGATGGTCCCGGCGGCCGGTGTTCCCTTCCTCGCCCACCAGATAGCCAGGGCCGCTGCCGCCGGTGTCACGCACATCGTCATGGCCACCTGCTACCTCGCCGAGGTCTTCGAGCCGTACTTCGGTGACGGCTCCGCGTTCGGAGTCCACCTGGAGTACGTCGTCGAGGACGAGCCCCTCGGCACCGGCGGCGCCATCCGCAACGCCGCCCAGCGCCTGACCGGCGGCCCCGACGAGCCGGTGCTCGTCTTCAACGGCGACATCCTCACCGGCCTGGACATCGCCGGCCTGGTCGCCTCCCACCAGGAGGCCGACGCCGACGTCTCCCTGCACCTGGTCCGCGTCGAGGACCCGCGCGCCTTCGGCCTGGTCCCCACCGACTCCGAGGGCCGCGTCCTGGCCTTCACCGAGAAGCCGCAGACGCCCGAGGAGATCGTCACCGACCAGATCAACGCCGGCTGCTACGTCTTCCGCCGCTCGGTCATCGACTCCATCCCGGCCGGCCGCCCGGTCTCCGTCGAGCGCGAGACCTTCCCCGGCCTGCTCGCCTCCGGGGCCAAGCTGCACGGCAAGACCGAGGACACCTACTGGCTGGACCTCGGCAAGCCCGAGTCCTTCGTCCAGGCCTCCGCCGACCTGGTCCGCGGCGTCGTCGCCTCCCCGGCCGTCCCCGGCCCGCGCGGCGAGGCGCTGGTGCTGCCGGGCGCCGAGGTGGCGGAGGGCGCCAAGCTGTCGGGCGGTACCGTGGTGGGCGCCGGGGCCCGGATCGAGGCGGGGGCCGTGGTCCGGGGATCCATCGTGCTCGACGGCGCGACCCTGGGCGCGGACACCGACGTCAGCGCCAGCCTCATCGGTGCACGTGCCGTGGTCGGCGCCCGTACGGTGCTGGACGGGGCGGTCGTCGGTGACGGCGCACAGGTCGGGGCCGACAACGAACTGCGCACCGGCGTACGGGTGTGGTGCGAGGCCGAACTGCCTCCCGCCTCCCTGCGCTTCTCCTCGGACCGCTGACCCCGGGTCGGGGGACCGGCCGCAACGACCGACTTCAGTGAGGCATAACCCTGTGATAGGCGAGCACAACTCCCCTCGCGCGACGGACGTCGCGTCCACCACCCTCCCCGAGGCGTGGGCCGCCACCCCGCTGACCGTGGTCATGCCCACGTACAACGAGGCGGGCAACGTGCCGGTCATGGCCGAGCTCCTCATGGGCCTCGACCTGCCCGGGCTGCACCTGCTCATCGTCGACGACTCCTCCCCGGACGGCACCGGCCGGATCGCCGAGGAGCTCGCGGAGAAGTTCACGGCCGAGGACGGCAGCCCGCGGATGTCGGTCCTGCACCGCACCGCCAAGGACGGCCTGGGCCGCGCGTACGCCGCCGGCATGACCAAGGCCGTCGAGGACGGCGCGCGGTACGTGCTCCAGATGGACGCGGACGGCTCCCACCCGGCCGGCAAGGTCGCCGAGATGCTGGGCGTGGCCATGTCCACCGGCGCCGGCCTCGTCGTCGGCAGCCGCTACGTCCCCGGCGGCACCCTCTCCGACGCCTGGGGCGCCCACCGCAAGCTGCTCTCGCGCTGGGCCAACGCGTACGCGTCCACCATCCTGGGCACCCGCGTGCGCGACATCACCGGCGGCTTCAACCTCTGGAGCGCCGAGGCGCTGCGCGCGATCGACCTCGCGTCGGTCGGCAGCGCCGGCTACAGCTTCCAGGTGGAGATGAAGTACGCCGCGCTGCGCCGCAACTTCCAGGTGATGGAGGTCCCGATCCACTTCGAGGACCGCACCGTCGGCGAGTCCAAGATGAACCTCGCGGTCCAGCTGGAGTCCGTCGTCATGCCGTGGAAGCTCCGCGCCCGCGCCCGCGGCGTCCGCTGACGCGACGGCGTCGCACCCAGCCCGTACGACGACGAAGGCCCGCCGGGAGCACCCGGCGGGCCTTCGCCGCGCTGCGGCCCCGTCACCTGTTGCCGGTGACGGTGACCTTCTCGTCGTTCTGGATCTGCTTGACCAGCTGCTGCACCTTGGCCTTGTCCCAGACCAGGTTGCCGCCGCGCTCGCCGGAGATCGGCATGTTCATCGAGGTGCCGCCGCCCGAGCTGATGCCCTTCATCGCGAAGAACATGTCCGCCAGGTCGAACAGGCCCATGTCCTTGTCCACGATCAGCGTGTCCAGGCCCGCGCCCAGCGTGGGGTAGAGCTTGAACGGATTCATGATCGTGCCGGGCGTCGCGGCCTGACTGGCCAGCGCCGACAGGAACTTCTGCTGGTTCTTGGTGCGCGCCAGGTCCGACTCGGCGAAGGCGTAGCGGGTCCGTACGAACGCCAGCGCCTGCTCGCCGTTGAGGGTCTGCCTGCCGGCCTGGAAGTCGGCGCCCGACTTCTCGTCCTTGAAGCCCTTCTCGATGTCCAGCTCCACGCCGCCGAGCGCGTTCACGATGTTGGCGAAGCCGGCGAAGCCGATCTCGGCGTAGTGGTCGATGCGCAGGCCCGTGTTGTGCTCGACGGTGCGCACCAGCAGCTCCGGACCGTCCTCGGCGTAGGCCGCGTTCAGCTTGACCCGGCGCCCCTGGGCGGGGAACTTCTTGCCCGACTGGGAGCCGACGAACGAGGGGATCTCCACGTCCGAGTCGCGCGGCAGCGAGATCATGGTGTTCCCGCTGGAGCACGCGGCCAGGATCATCATGGAGTCGGTGCGCTTGCCGTCGGCGGAGCCGGTGTGCAGCTTCTTCTTGTCCGCGTCCGACAGGCCCTCGCGGCTGTCGGAGCCGACGATGAGGTACGTGGTGCAGTCGTCGTCCTTCGGCCGCTCGATGACCTTGGACAGGTCCACCTCGCGCCGGACCTTGGAGTCCGCCCAGACGTACGTACCAATCGTGGTGACCAGCAGCGCCGAGACCAGCACGATCGACCCGATCTTGATCCGCTTGCGCCAGTCCGGCGCCGGACCGGACGGCCCCGGCCGGCGCGGGCCCCCCGGCGACTGCGGCGGCACGCCGGCGCCGCCACCGGGACGGCCGCCGGCGGGGGAGCCGTAGACCTGGCCCGTGTTGTAGCCGCTGTCGTAGCCGTCGAGGGTCTCGGGGCTCTGCGACTGCTGCTGCGGCACGCCGCGCGGGGGCGCGGCGGGGCGCCGCGGACCACCCTGCTGGGCGTACGGGTCCCGCTGCCGGCCGTACGGGTCCTGCGACGCGCCGTACGGGTCCTGCGCGGGCCGCGGCGGCTGCGCGGGGCGGCGGGGCTGCTGCCAGTCATTCATGCGCACAAGGATGCCGAACCGGCCAGGTCCGGCGACAGCCCGGGTGGGCCTTCGTACCGGTGCTGTTGCAGAGCTGATGCCCGCGCGGGCCACTTATGGTGGCTGTATGACAGATATACCGGACGACCCGGACGCCCTGCCCGGCAAGCCGACCTCGGCGTCGCGCACCACCCTCTCCCACATCATGACCAGCCACGACACCAACCTCCTCGGCACGGTGCACGGCGGCGTGATCATGAAGCTGGTGGACGACGCCGCCGGCGCCGTCGCCGGCCGGCACTCCGGCGGTCCGGCCGTCACCGCGTCGATGGACGAGATGGCCTTCCTCGAACCCGTCCGCGTCGGCGACCTCGTCCATGTGAAGGCCCAGGTCAACTGGACCGGCCGGTCCTCCATGGAGGTCGGCGTACGGGTCCTGGCCGAGCGCTGGAACGAGTCCACCCCGGCCACCCAGGTCGGCAGCGCCTACCTCGTCTTCGCCGCCGTCGACGCCGAGGGCAAGCCCCGCCGGGTCCCGCCGGTCCTCCCCGAGACCGACCGCGACCGCCGCCGCTACCAGGAGGCCCAGATCCGCCGCACGCACCGGCTGGCGCGGCGCCAGGCGATCCGGGAACTGCGGGAGAAGCGGGCGGCCGAGGGGCTCGACGACTGAACGGGTGTGCGGGCGGGGAGTGTTTCGGGTCACGGAACACGCCCTTGCCGCTCCGGGCACGGAAGGGCCACGTTAGTGTGGCCTGTCCGACGCCTGAGTGAGCGCTGTGTCGGCGTCGTCCCCGAGCCCCGGATTTCCTGCGGAGAAGCACCTTCATGTCCACCGTCGTGCCTCCCCTGTCCGCCGTGCGCGAGGGCGCCCACGGCGTCCCCGCACAGGCGAGGAACTCCGCTGCGCGCAGGCCCCGCCTCTACGTGCTCGACGGGCTGCGGCTGATCGCCGCCCTGTCGGTGGTCGCCTTCCACTGGGCGGGCGTCAACATCCACCCGGAGGTGTGGGGACAGAAGCCGCAGACGCTGATGCCCGACACGCACCGCTTCGCCGCCTACGGCTGGATGGGCGTGCAGCTGTTCTTCCTCATCAGCGGCTTCGTCATCTGCATGTCCTGCTGGGGACGTTCGCCGCGGGACTATTTCACCTCCCGCGTCGTGCGCCTGTACCCCGCCTACTGGGCCGGGATCGTCATCACCACGCTGGTGGTGAACTTCGCGGCGACGGTCCGTCCGAGCCGCGGGCCGATGAGCATCAGCGACGTGCTGACCAACCTGACGATGCTGGAGCGTCCGCTCGGCGTCACCGAGGCGGACGGCGTCTACTGGACCCTCTGGATCGAGCTGCGCTTCTACCTGCTGTTCGCCGTCGTCGCCGTGATGGGGCTGACCTACCGCCGGGTGCTCGCCTTCTGCGGCATCTGGGCCATCCTCGCCGTGATCACCCCCGGCGTGGACAGCAAGCTCATGGACACGGTCTTCATGCCGCAGGACGCCCCGTACTTCATCGCGGGCGTGGCCATGTACCTGATCTACCGCTTCGGGGTGAACCCGATGCTGCTGGGTGTGGTCGGGTTCTCCTGGCTGATCGCGCAGAACCGGCTGCACGTCACCGTCGGCGGCTACGAGTACGAGGTGCACCACACCCTGTCCTGGCCGGTGATGGCGTTCATCTCGGCCGCGGCCTTCCTCGTGATGCTCGCCGTGTCGATGGGCGCCTTCAACTGGGTGCGCTGGAAGTGGCTGACCGTCGCCGGCGCCCTGACGTACCCGGTCTACCTGCTGCACCAGGAGCTCGGCTGGGCCATGATCCGCTGGGGCCGGGACCACGGCATCGCGCCGTTCCCGCTGCTCGCGATCTGCCTGACGGTGATCCTGCTGCTGTCCTGGCTGGTCCACCGCTTCGTCGAACGCCCGCTGTCCGGCGTGCTCAAGCGGCTGCTGGACGGGGCCCGGCTCACCGTGCCCAAGGCGGACCCGCCGGTCGTGCCCCGGTAGGGGTGCCACGCACCGCAGGTGCCGGCCTGCCGGGATTGGTCCCTTCCCGGCCCCCTCATCTAATCTTTCAAGTCGAGCCCGGTCCGGATCTCCCAAGTGCCGAGGCCATCGACGGCAGGCGTCCCCAGGGACCGGAAGGTACGCGTACATGACCACCAGCAGCACGGCCGTGACGCCCGGAACGGGCGCCGGCCGTCCCGGTTCGGCCGCCGTACCCGCCGGGCCGCACGCCGGCCCGGACGCCACCCCGACGCCGGCCCTGGCCCGTTTCGACTGGCTGTGGGCCGCCCTGTTGACGTTCGCCGTCGCCTGCACGGGCGGCGGCGTCGCCCAGCCCTGGCGGGACGAGCTCGCCAGCTGGCACGCCGCCCGGCGCGGCACCGGCGACCTCGTGGACATGCTCGGCAACGTCGACGCGGTCTCCGGCGTCTACTACCTGGTCCTGCACGGCTGGGTCTCCCTCGCCGGCGACTCGCCGGCCATGCTGCGGATGCCCTCGGCGCTGGCCATGGCCGGCGCGGCGGCGTTCGTGGTGCTCACCGCCCGCAGGCTCTTCGACCGCCGGGTCGCGGTCTTCGCCGGGGTGCTCTTCGCCCTGGTGCCCGCCGTCTCCAAGTACGGGCAGGAGGCCCGCTCCTACGCCTTCGTGGTCCTGGCCGTGTCCGCCGCCACCTGGCTGCTGCTGCGGGCGCTGGAGCGGCCGACCGCCAAGCGCTGGCTGCCGTACGCCGTGGCCGTCGCCGCCGCCGGGCTCTTCCACATCGTCTCGCTGCTGGTCCTGCTGCCGCACGGCCTGATCGTGCTGGGACGCTGGTGGGGCTCGCGGTCCCGGCGGCTGCTGGTCGGCTACGTGCTCACGGTCGCGGTCGCCCTGCTGCCGGTGGTCCCGCTGGTGCTGCTCGGCCGGCGCCAGGTGGGTCGGCAGATCAGCTGGCTGACGGCCCCGCACCTGCGGGACCTCGCCGGCACGTGGAGCAACCTCGTCGCCTCTCCGCTGACCAGCTACGCGCTGCTGGCCGCGGCCCTGCTGCCGCTGGCCTGGACCCGCGGCCGCCGCCCGGCCGCGGAGCTCGCCCTGGTGGCCGCGCTGCCGATCGGCGTGGCCTGGGTGATCTCGCACGGCTCGACCTCGTACTTCCTCGACCGCTACCTGCTCTTCACGCTGCCCGCCTGGGTCGTGCTGGCCGCGGCCGGCCTCGGGGCGCTGCGCCCGCGGGCGCTCGGCGTGACCGGCCTGGTGGTGCTCGTGGCGCTCGGCATGACCGACCAGCGGCACCTGCGCACCAAGTACGCCAAGGACGGCACGGACGGCAAGCGGGTCGCCGAGGTCATCGCCAAGGACTACAAGCCCGGTGACGGGTTCGCGCCGGTCCGCGGCAGCGACCGGGTGTTCATGATCGACTTCACGGTCGAGTACTACCTGCCCGGCAAGGTGAAGCTGAAGGACGTCTTCGCCGAACGCTCGGCGGTGGCCGACGACGACCTCTTCCCGGTGGAGTGCGAACAGGCCGCGCGGTGCGCGACCGACCTGAACGGCACCCAGCGGGTGTGGGTGGTCACCTGGAGCGGGACCTCCAACCCGTACCACAAGTTCCCCGAGGCCCAGCAGAAGGCCCTGAAGGACCACTACAAGCCGGTCAGGACGACCAAGCTCGGCAACCTCCAGGTCACCCTGGTCGAACGCGCGCGCTGACGCCCCTCACCCCCCGCACACCACCTGGTCCCCCGTCACCACGCCCGCCGTCGAGCCCTGGTACGGGTCCTCCGCGCGGACCGGGGTCACCTTCTTGTACTCCGAGCCCGCCGTGACCAGCAGGGTGCGGCCCTGGCCGGGGACCGCGCGGAGTTCGGAGCCGGGCAGGGCCGTGGCCAGGGTGCGGGCCGAGCGGTCCCAGCGGGGGTCGTAGGCGATCACGGTGCGGCGGACCTCGCGGCTGGCCGCGTTGCCGGGGGTGCGGGTGGTGTTGAAGCCGGTGGCCCGCAGGGCCGCGTCCACCCGGCCGCCGAGGCCGTCGATCCGGGTGCCGTTCTCCACCTGCACCCGGATCTGCTGCGGGGGCACGTCCACCGGGACCGCCGCGGGCTGCTGGCGCGCCCCCGGCCGGGCCGGGGCCAGCGGGCGGTCCTCGCGCAGGGCCGCGAAGAGTTCGGCGGCCTTGCGCTCGTCCCACTTCACGGTCGAGCCGATGCCCTTGACCTGGTACGAGGCGTTGCCGATCGGCACCGAGGCGAACTCCGACGACGACGGGCCGAAGTCCCGCATCGCCTGCCCGAGCGCCAGCATCTGCTGCGAGCCGAAGCCGCGGTCGGCCCGGACCGAGCCCAGCAGCGTCGAGCTGACCTCCTTGAACTTCACCGGGTTCAGCAGCACGCCGCCGCTCGTGGCCTCCTTGACCAGCGCGGCCATGAAGCGCTGCTGGCGCTGCATCCGCCCGAGGTCGGCGGCCCCGTCGACATGGCGGGCCCGGACGTACTGCAGGGCCTGGCCGCCGGTGAGCCGGTGGGTGCCGGGCATCAGCTCCAGTCCGGTGTTGGCGTCGCGCAGCGGCTTGGCGGTGCAGATCTCCACCCCGCCGATCGCGTCGACGGTCTTCATGAAGCTGGTGAAGTCCACCTCCAGGTAGTGGTCGATCTTCACCCGGGTCATGTTCTCGACGGTCCGCACGGTCAGGTTGGGGCCGCCCTCGGCGTAGGCGGCGTTCAGCTTCACCGGATGCGGCTGGTGCTCCTTGCCGCTGACCTCGTCGCGGTGCGCGGGCACCTCGGCGTAGGAGTCGCGCGGCAGGCTGACGACGCTGGCGCGGCGCCGGTCGGCCGAGAGGTGCACCAGCATCATGGTGTCGGTGCAGTGGCAGGGGGCGCCACCCAGCCGGTACGCCCGCTTCTGCTCGGGGGTGATCCGGTCCCGGCCGTCGGTGCCCACGAGCAGCACGTTCGTGCCGTGGCCGGCCTTGGGGCGGTTCTTCATGTCCTTGAACGGGTCCACCCGCTCGATCCCGGTGTCCAGCCCCGTCATCACCGCGTGCCCGATCGCCCCCGAGCCCAGCACCACCACCGACACCGCCCCGGCCAGCCGCACGCCCCAGCGCGGCCGCCGCTCCCCGCGCCGCGCCGGGCCGCCCCCGCGGCCCCGCCGGGCGGGCCGCGGGACCTCGGGCGGACGGGGGTAACGGTGCGGCTCGGGCACGGGGAACACCTCCGCGGCGGCGAGGGAGATTCGTCAGAACAGTAGGCCCATACGATCAGCGACCGTCCGTACTGCTCGTCCGGCGCGCACCCGTTTCCCCCGTACGCGGTAACGTGACATCGATACCCGACCGTGAAGGACCCCATGCCCACCCAGCAGCCCGCAGTCTCGGTGATCATGCCGGTGCTCAACGAGGAGCGCCATCTGCGCGACTCCGTCCGGCACATCCTCGGGCAGGACTACGACGGCGAGATGGAGGTGGTGATCGCGCTCGGCCCGTCCACGGACCGGACCGACGAGATCGCCGCCGAGCTCGTGCGCGAAGACCCCCGTGTGCACACCGTGCCGAACCCCACCGGCCGCACCCCGGCCGCCCTCAACGCCGCCATCAAGGCGTCGCGTCACCCGATCGTGGTACGCGTCGACGGACACGGCATGCTCTCCCCGAACTACATCGCCACCGCCGTCCGGCTCCTGGAGGAGACCGGCGCGCAGAACGTCGGCGGCATCATGCACGCCGAGGGCGAGAACGCCTGGGAGGACGCCGTCGCCGCGGCGATGACCTCGAAGATCGGCGTCGGCAACGCCGCGTTCCACACCGGTGGCCAGGCCGGCCCCGCCGAGACCGTCTACCTCGGCGTCTTCCGCAGGGAGGCGCTGGAGCAGCAGGGCGGGTACAACGAGGAGTTCATCCGCGCCCAGGACTGGGAGCTGAACTTCCGCATCCGCGAGGCCGGCGGCCTGATCTGGTTCTCGCCCGAGCTGAAGGTCCAGTACCGCCCGCGGCCGTCCGTGAAGGCGCTGGCCAAGCAGTACAAGGACTACGGCCGCTGGCGGCACGTCGTGGCCCGCTACCACGCGGGCTCGATCAACCTGCGCTACCTCGCCCCGCCGACCGCCGTGTGCGCGATCGCCGCGGGCACGGTGCTGGGCGCGGCCGTGACCCCGTGGGCCTTCGTGGTCCCGGCCGGGTACCTGGCCGCGATCACCGTGGGCTCGATCCCGGCGGGCAAGGGCCTGTCCCTCAAGGCCCGGGCGCAGATCCCCGTCGCCCTCGCCACCATGCACATGTCCTGGGGTTTCGGCTTCCTGACGAGCCCCCGGTCGCTGGCCAGGAAGGTCATCGCCAGCCGCCGCCCGGCGGTGACGACCGGGGCCGGCGGCGCCGCGGACGACGCCGGCCGCGCGGCGGGGGCCCGGCGGTAGGACGCACGGACGCACGCCGACCTCGACGGCGGCGGCGCGGCGAAGGGCCCGGCGGACTGCTCCGCCGGGCCCTTCGCGTACGCCCGTACCGTGCGGGTGGCGCCGACGCCTGGCTACCAGGTGAAGCCGGGCTGGATCTTCATGCAGGCCTTCTCGTCGTCGCCGTTGAGCGGGCGCGCCGAGTCCGGGGCCTTGGTCGGGGCCGGCGGCGGCGCGGCCGGGGTGTTGCCCGAGCGCCAGTCCTTGCCGACGAACAGGGTGACGCCCGAGACGTCCGTGGAGCGCTGCACGGCGGTCTCCGGCAGCCCCAGCGCGGCGGCCACGGCGTGCGCGTCACCGGCCTGGTCCAGGCTCGCGTACCGGACCAGCGAGGTGTCCTCGCCCGCCGCCTGGCTGTCGGCCTGGGCCCGGGTGAACCCCTTGGAGGCCAGCAGGGTGACGATGTCGTTGGCGCGGTTCTTGACCTTGGTCTGGGAGCCGTCCTTGCCGCCGGTGGCGTTGCGCACCATGACCGGGATCTTGGCCGGGGGCGCCGCCGGGTCGGTGGCCGGCTTCGAGGGCGAGGGCGAGGGCGAGGGCGCCTGCGTCTGCGACGGCGCCTGCGACGAGGACGGCGACGCAGCGCCCGGCGCCGACGGCGAGCCCGACGGCTGCTGCGCGCCCTGCCCGTCCAGCGGGATGTCCTCGCGGACCATCCGGAACAGCTCCTCCGCCTCGCCCGGCTTGGGCTCCACGCGGTTCTCGTCCCGCGGGCTCCAGATCCACGGCATGGTGGTCATCGTGATCCGGCCGGTCGGGACCTTCTTGAGCTCCATGCTCAGGTCGTACAGCTTGTCGATCTTGTTGAGGCCGGTGTCGACGACCATCGCCTCGATGGCCGCCTGCGCCAGGCTGTTGAGCTTGACCGGGTTGCTGAGCTTGGCGTTCTTGCGGAACTCGCGCGCCAGGGCGTTCATGTACATGTGCTGGGCGTGGGTCCGCGCGATGTCGGTGCCGTCCTCGAACCCGTACCGGGTGCGCAGCCACTGCAGCGCGGTCTCGCCCTGGATGTTCGTGGTGCCCATCGGCAGCTTCAGGCCCGAGCCCTTGCCGTCCCGGGTGCGGGAGTGGACGTTCTGCTCCACGCAGACCGGGACGCCGCCGATGGCGTCCGCCATCGACACCACGCCCTTGAAGTCGATCATCATGAAGTGCTGGATCGGGATGCCGGTCAGCTCCTGCCAGGTGGCGACCGTGCATCCCGGGCCGCCCCGCTGGAGCGACTCGTTGGTCTGCACGAGCCCCTTGCTGGCCTGGTGGACCTTGCCGTTCGGCTCGGTGCACTTGGGCATCTTCACCAGCGTGTCGCGCGGCATCGAGATGACCGACATGTTCGTGCGGTCCGCCGACAGGTGCAGCAGCATCTGCACGTCGGCCAGCGGCGGCCCGTCGAAGGAGTCCTTGGCCCCGCCCAGCGCCTTGTTCTCCTCGCCGTCCCGGGCGTCCGAGCCGATCAGCAGGATGTTCAGCGGCGTCTGCCCGAAGGCGTTGGGCCGCGGCGCGCTCAGCTTGTTGTCGCCCAGGTTCAGGGCGTCGGTGCGGATGTTGCCGTTGAGGTAGCTGTAGTAGAGGTACCCCGCGCCGGCCGTGCCCAGCACGAGCAGCGCCACCCCTGACGCCACCCAGCGCAGCACCTTGCGCTTGCCCCGGCGGCCCTTGGCCTCGACCTCGATGCCGCCCGCGGCCCCCTCGCCCTTCCGCGGCCTGGGTATGTCCCCGGACGCGCCGGAGCCTTCCCCCGGTATGTCCTCGGCGGCCGTGGCGGGCGCGCCCTCCCCGCGCACGCTGCTGTGCCTCACGCGTTCCCCCCTCGAAGGGCCCTGACCCATGCCGGTCAGGGCCCTGATGTGAAGTGTCAGGTGTGGTTTCGGGGCCGTCGGCGACGGCCCCGGCCGGTTCCCCGGTTACTTGACGCAGACCGCCTTGTCCGCCTCGACCCGCTGGATGTCCTCGGGTGCCTGCTGCGGAGCGGTGAGCGAGATGCCCGCGCCCTTGAAGTCCGCGCCGAGCGTGAGCTTCATCGGCGTGGCCGGCGGCGCGTCCGTCGTGCCGATCCGCAGCGCGGACGACGGCAGCCCCATCATGTCCGCCAGCGCCCGGGCCTGGTCGGCCTGGTTGGGCGCGTACTCCAGCGTGGTCGCGTCGAGCTTCGCGGGCGCGTTGCCGAGGTTGCTCGCCTTGGTGACGCCCTTGGAGTTCTGCAGCCAGGTCAGCGTGGTCCCGGCCGAGCCCTTCGGGCCGCCGCCGTTGTAGACGTTCACGCGAACGTCCCCGGCCGGTGCCCGGTTGCCCTGGAGCAGCGCGTCCTGCTGGTTCTTCTCGGCCTCGGCCTTGGCCTTCTTCTGGGCCTCCACCTCGGTCAGCGAGACGTCCCCGCGGATCATCTGCAGCAGCGGGTCCGCGCGGCCCTGGTCGACGATGACGGTGGCCTTGACCCGCTCGGCCGGGTTGTCCAGGACCGGGAGCGTGGTGAACGTGATGTTCTTGGGGTTGATCCCCTTCAACTCCCCGGCCAGGTCCTTCAGTTTGCCGATGGACCCTATCCCCGTGTCCACGCTCAGCGCCTTGGTGGCCGCCTCCGCGAGGTTCAGCAGCTTGGAAGGACTGGTCAGCGTGTCCTTCGACTTCATCTCGCGGATCATCGAGCTGAGGAACTGCTGCTGGGTCTTGATCCGGTCCAGGTCGCTCTCGTTGCCGAACGCGTGCCGGGTCCGCACGAACGCCAGGGCATCCTCGCCCTGCAGCCGGTGCTCGCCGGGCCCCAGCTTCAGCTTGGAGTCCTTGTCGTCCACGGCCTTCTCCAGGCAGACCGGGACGCCGCCGACCGCCGTGCTGAGCGTCTTGACCGCGTTGAAGTCGGCCATCATGAAGTGGTCGACCTGGATCCCGGTGAGCTGCTTGACCGTGCGCATGGTGCAGCCCGGGTCCCGGCCCGCCTGCCCGAGGCTGGTGTTGAAGCGGTTGCGCTCGCCGGGGATGTCCTTGGTCGAGCCGTCCGGCTGCCGGGTCGGGCAGGTCGGGATGTCGGTGATCAGGTCGCGGGGGATGGACAGCGCGGTGGCGTTCGTCCGGTCCTTGGAGACGTGGAAGAGGAACGTGGTGTCGGCGTGGCCGGGGCTGTCCTTGTCGCCGTAGCCCTCGTTGCCCGCGCCCGTGCGCTTGTCCGTGCCGATCACGAGGATGTTGATCGGCTGGTCCTTCTTGAACCCGCCGCTGCCCGCGTCGCCGACGTCGGTGGTGTTGATGTTGTCGTTGAGGTGCTCGTAGTAGAGGTAGCCGGCCACCGCGCCGCCCACCAGCAGGAACGCCACACCGCCGCCGACGATCTTCAGGGCCTTGCGGCGTCCGCCGCCCCCGCCGCCCTTGCGTTTGCGCCCCGCGCGCCGGCCCGGCGGCCCGTCACCGCGGCGCGGGCCGGGGACGGACGGAGTGGGGCGCTCGGGAGCGGTGGCCGGTGGCTCGGCGGGGGCGGTACGGGATCTGCGGGGGCGGGTCACGGAGGGCTGCTGCGCAGCGGAGCGCTCCGGTCGCAATTCGTAATGACCGGTGCGGGGGTTGAGCACCCACTGGTCTGCGGGGTCGATCTCTTCTGCTCGCCCACGGCTGTGCGCGTCCACGGTGCTGATGTCCTCCGTCGGTGCCTCGCCAAGCGCCTCCCCCTCGGCGCCCGCTCAACGATCCGGCTGCTGGTGCACGGCTTTCGGCCTGCCGGGCACCGGACCGCTCACCTTATCGGCCCTGTTCGTCCGCAAACCATGCTGGTGACAAATTCCACTCCCCTTATAACGGGGCAATACCGCCATCACACTCGGTTCGGGCACCGGCTTTTGGGATTGCTTTACCGGCACGCCGCGGTTCCGGCGGTGGTCCCCGTGAAGGTAGGAACGGGAGTGACCGGCGGTGTGGTTCCGTTTCCGGGCCTGTTGCCTTGGTCACGTGGCCCCTCGGACCGGCCCGACGCCGACCGCGCGACCTGGGGGGACGGGTCCGGACGGGCGGGGACGACCGTGATCGGCTGGTCCAGCCGCAGTTGCCGGAACAGCCGCTCCGCTTCCGGTTCGAGGAGCTCGTCCCGGTTGGGATCGCCCGCGTACGGCTTGCGGGGCACCGTCAGGAACCGGATCTGGTCGGTCGGTATGTCCCGTGCGCCGCGCACGAGTTCGTACAGACCGCGCAGCGAGGCCAACCCGGGGTCCGTGGAGATCGCCGACGTCGCCGCGTCCAGCAGCGGGTACAGCCGCGCCGGATTGAGCAGCACCCCGTTGCTCTGGACCTTCTTCACCAGCGAGGCCAGGAACTGCTGCTGGCGTTCCATGCGTTCGGTGTCGCTGCCGTTGCCCAGGCTGTAGCGGGCGCGCACGAAGCCCAGGGCCTGCTCGCCCTGGAGCGTCTGCCGCCCGGCGGGCAGCCGGAGCTTGGCCTCCGCGTCGTTCACGGGGGTCTTCAGGCACACCTCGACCCCGCCGACGGCGTCGACCATCTTCTTGAAGCCGCGGAAGTCCACCACCATGTGGTGATCGACCCGGATCCCGGTCAGCAGTTCCACCGTACGGATCGTGCACGCGGCCCCGCCCCACTGGAACGCCCAGTTGAACTGCGCGAACCGCTCCTCGGTACGGGTGCCGTCGGTCCCCAGGCAGGACGGGATCCGCGTCATCAGGTCCCGGGGCAGGGACACCGCCGTCGCGCTGCGCCGGTCCGCCGGCAGGTGCAGCAGGATCGTGGTGTCCGAACGCTGCGTGCCCTGGTCCTGGCCGTAGCGGGCGTTCTCCTTGCCCGAGCGCGAGTCCGAGCCGATCACCAGGATGTTCTGCGCCCCGCCGATCAGGTGCAGCGGGCGCTCGCGCTCGTAGCGCTCCAGCTCGGCCGTCGCGGAGCTGTCCTCGCGGATGTTCCCGTCGAGCTTGGCGTACAGCCACCAGCCCGCCGCCGCCCCGGCCAGCACCAGCAGCGCCATGCCCAGCCCCACCCAGCGCAGCAGCCTGCGCCGGCGGCTGCGCGGAGGCCTGGGTCCGCCTCCGGCCGCTGGGGTCCCGCCGGGTATGCCCGCGCTGTCGGTCACGATCGCGTCCGTCCCTCACCGCTCGTCGCCGATCCGGCCCACTGGCTCCTTCGTCACCGTCCTTCGTCACGCGCGCCGGGTCGACCTCAGGATGGTCGACCCCCTGGGCCGATCCTGACCCCGGACCGCCGCGGCGGCCCGGGGTGAGGGGTTTCGGCTGAGCCATGTGGGTGACGTACCGGGCATCGGCGCCGGTGGGGGCGGTGGGGCGGGACGGATGACGGGGACGGGAACGGGGACAGGCCTGGCGCGGGCGGAGGAGGGGCCTGGGGGGCGAGGGCAGGCCTGGGGCGGGCCGAGGGCAGGCCGGGCGGGCCGAGGGCGGCGGCCAGGGCCTAGCGGCCGAGGGTGCGGGTGACGCGCTCGCTCTCCACCCGCTGGGCCAGACCCTGCTCGGACAGCCGGTCCAGGTGCCGGCACAGCACCACCGAACCGCCCGTCACCAGCGGGGCGAACAGCCCGGCCGACAGGCCGTCCCAGGTGTCGTAGCCCTCTCCCGTCAGCACCCGCTCGCCCGGGCCGAGGCCGAGCGCGGCCGCGTCCTCGCGCGCCCGCTCGACCAGCTGCGCGTACGACAGCTCCAGGCCGCCGACCACGAGGGCGGGCCCCTCCGGGTCCACCGGTACGAACGGGGCGAACCGGTCGCCCTGCGAGGGCACCTCCACCGCGTAGTCGGCGAAGCCGGCCGGCGGCTGCGGGAAGCGGCCGCCCAGCGGCCGCAGCGCCAGCGCCACCCGCTCGCCGGAACAGGCCCGCGCCTCCTCCAGCGTGTCGGGCCCGCTCACCACGAGGTCGGCGTCGCCGGGGTCGCCGCCGATCTCCACGACGACTCCCACGGAGGCGGCGGCCAGCAGCCACACCGCGCTCTGCCAGTGCGCCGGCAGCAGCAGCGCCAGCCGGTCGCCGGGTCCGGCGGCCAGGTCGCCCTGGAGGAGGTTGGCGGTCTTGGCCACCCAATTGGCGAAGGTGGCGACGGACAATTCCACGCGCTCGCCCGTCGCGTCGTCGTAGAAGGTGACGAAGGGACGGCCCGGATCGGCGGCGAGCGCGGATCGCAGCAGGTCGGCAGGGGTGCGGTCAGTGGCGTTCACCCGGCCCAGGGTACGCCGGGCCCGCCCGCGCCCGTCCCCCGTACGGTCGTCCCGCGCGTCCCCCGGACGGCGCAGGCGCGGCGGGTACGCCGTCCGACGCCCCGTCAGTTCCGGTTGGCGGGGCCCGGGCGCTGCACCCAGCATCGTCTGCATGCGTGGATTCCTTGCTTCCTCGATCGGCGTCGTCGCGGCGGCCGCACTGGCGGTCCCGCTCGTGTTCGCCGCACCCGCCCTGGCCGAGTCCGCCCCCGAGACCCCCACAGGCTCCACCCGGTCGCTGCCCCTGGTCCCGCTGGGACCCGAGGTGGTGCGGGGGAGCGGTGTACCGGGACTGCACCCGTCCCGTACGCAGCCCGAGACCCGCGGGCTGACGGCGCGTGAGGTCGAGAAATTCTCGCTGGTCGGCGTCGTGTGGGACGACGCGGGTGCCGAACTGGTCGGCCGGGTCCAGGTCCGTACCCGCGACGCGCGGACGGCCCTGTGGTCCGACTGGCAGGACGTGGAGATCCACAACAGCGACCACGGCGCCGACCCGGACGCCGCCGAACGCGGCTCCGGCCGGGTGCGCGGGGCCACGGCGCCGCTGTGGGTCGGCGAGTCGGACGGCGTCGAGGTACGGGTCACGGCGGACACGGACACGGACGCGGCCGGGCACACGGGCACGGGCACGGGCCCGGACACGGGCCCGGACTCGGATCCGCAGACCGGCACCGGCCGCGCCCCGGCCCGGCTCCCGTCGGGCCTGCGCATCGAGCTGATCGACCCGGGCATGCCGACGACAGCGGCGGGCGACGCCAAGAACGGGACGTTCCCCGACGGCGACGACAAGGGCGAGAACGCGGCCCCGGGCATGTCCATGGCGACCGCCGAGTCGTCCTCGGCGAACGTGCCGATGGCGCCGATGGGCGCCGACGAGATCAAGGCGCTGAACAAGGCCGACTCGACGGCCGACGCGGTCTACGCCGGGGACGCGGTGCCCAACGCGGCGGCGGCGCCGTACATCGGGCCGCGGCCGCGGATCGTCACCCGCAAGGGGTGGGGCGCGAACGAGTCCCTGCGCGAGCCGGGCTTCGTCTACACGAGGACGGTGAAGGCGGCGTTCGTCCACCACAGCGCCTCCGGCAACAACTACGCCTGCAAGGACGCCCCGGCGGTGCTGCGCAGCCTGTACCGCTACCACGTGGTCAGCAGCGGCTGGCGGGACTTCGGCTACAACTTCGCCGTCGACAAGTGCGGGACGGTCTACGAGGGCCGGGCGGGCGGCGTCGCCAAGGCCGTGCTGGGCGCCCACACCATGGGCTTCAACACCGACAGCATGGGCGTGGTCGTCCTCGGCACGTACAGCAGGACGGCGCCGCCGGCGCCCGCCCTGGACGCGGTGGCCCGGCTGACGGCGTGGAAGCTCGGCCTGTTCAACCGCGACCCGCGGGCGCGGACGACGCTCGTCTCGGGCGGCGGCAACCGCTACCCCAAGGGCCGGGCGGTCGCCATGAACGTGATCTCCGGCCACCGCGACGGCTTCGCCACGGAGTGCCCGGGCAAGCTGCTGTACGGCAAGCTCCCGCCCACGCGGACGGCCTCGGCCAAGCTCCAGGGGCGCCCGTAGGGCCCGGCCGCGGGCGGGGGCGGGTCCGCCGGCGGGCTAGTCTCATGGCATGGCCGGACGTTTCACTCCCCCCTCGCGGACCGCGGTGCGCGGCGGGTGGACGGGTGTGGCCCGGGCCACCGGGCAGCCCGCCGTGGCCGGTGCGGCGCCGGGCCCAGGCCGGCCCGCCGGGGCCGGCGGCAGGAGCCGGACCTGGGCCCCCGACGGCCCCGTCGACCTGGGCCTCACGCTCGGCCCGCTGCGCCGGGGGCCGGGCGACCCGACGTTCCGCACCACCCCCGACGGCTCGGTCTGGCGCGCCACCCGCACCCCGCAGGGCCCGGGCACGCTCCGCGTCGCCCTCGGCGACGGCGGCGGCCGGGTCGTGGCCGAGGCGTGGGGGCCGGGCGCGGACTGGCTCCTTGAGGCCCTGCCCACCCTGCTCGGAGCCGGCGACGACCCGGCCGCGTTCGTCCCGCGCCACCGGCTGGTGCACGCCAGCCACCGACGCCGTCCGGGGCTGCGGCTGACCCGGACCGGCCTGGTCCTGGAGTCGCTGATCCCGACGATCCTCGAACAGAAGGTCACCAGCGACGAGGCGTACCGCGCCTGGCGCCGCCTCGTCCGCCAGTACGGCGAACCGGCCCCCGGCCCGGCCCTGCCCGGCCCCGGTGCCGGTCCGGGCGGATCCGGCCTGTACGTGATGCCGGACCCGCGCACCTGGCTGATGATCCCGTCGTGGGACTGGCACCGGGCCGGCGTCGACAGCAAACGCTCGGGCACGATCCTGCGGGCCGTACGGGTCGCGGCCCGGCTGGAGGAGGCGGCGGCCATGGCGCTGCCCGAGGCCGCGCGACGACTGGAACTGGTCCCCGGCATCGGCCCGTGGACCTCCGCCGAGACGCTGCAGCGCAGCAACGGCGCGGCCGACGCGGTCACCACCGGTGACCTGCACCTGCCGGGCATCATCGGCTACGCCCTGGCGGGCGACCGCGACGCCGACGACGACCGGATGCTGGCCCTGCTGGAGCCGTACGCGGGCCAACGCCACCGCGCGGCCCGCCTGATCCTCCTCGCGGGCCCCACCCCACCCCGCCGCACCCCGAAGATGCGCAAGACGGACATCGCCCGCTGGTGAGCCGCCCGGGCCCCCGCCCCGGACCTCCTCGGGCGCTGCGCGCCGAGCCCGCTCGAACGCCTCCCCGCGGGGCCCGGCCTCGCCCGGGGGCGTCCCGGCGATCGCGGCAGGAGTCCCTCCGAGCCCCGAACCGGGCCGCCCGCGGCGGC
>NZ_JAJAUY010000160.1 GCF_020532625.1 Streptomyces antimicrobicus
CCGGGCCTGGGAGCAGGCGGTGGCGGCGGCCCGGGCCGGGGTGGCCCAGCCGCGGCTGGGCCCGGTGGCCCGGTGGGCGGAGATCGGCCCGTACCGGATGCTGGCCGCGCTCGCCACGGCCGCCGCGCCGGACCCGGCGACGCGGGCCCTGCTGCACCCGGGCCATCCGGAACTGGCCCGGACCGCCGAGGTGTTCCTGGACTGCGCCGGGCAGGCCGGCCGGGCGGCGGCGGCCCTGGGCATCCACCGCCAGACCCTGTACTACCGGCTGTCACGGGTGGAGCAGCTCACCGGGCTCGACCTGGACGAGGGCGAGGACCGGCTGCTGCTGCACATGGCACTGAAGTCGGCCCGCCTGCTGGGCTGAGACCGCCGACGCCCGGGGCCGGGCGGGCGTTCTGGCCCGGGTCCTGGCCCCTCCGTCGGCCGGGCCGCTCCGCCCGCCGGGCCGCTCCCCGCCGGGCCCTACGACGAGCGGCGCAGCACGCCCTCGGCGGCCCGGCGCATGCCCTCGGTGAGCTCCTCGGCGGAGGGGGCCGACTCGGGGTCGAACATCCACTGGACCATCAGCCCGTTCAGCAGCGCCTGGTAGAACGCGCCGAGGGTGCGCACGTCGCGGTCGGTGAGGTCCTCCTCCGGGAGGTCGGTCAGCAGCGACACCAGCCCCCGCCGCCCCTCGCCCTGCGAGGCCGCGAGCAGGGCCCGCAGCTCGGGCAGCCGCTCGGGCTGGAGGGCCACCTCCAGGCTGGCGCCCCAGACCGGCCGGGCCTGCTCCCGGTGGGCGAGCACCCCTTCCCAGACCCCGCGGAAGCGCTCCAGCGAGCCGCCCTCCCCCGGCCGCTCCGGCGAGAAGTTCTCGCCCCACTCCTGCACCAGCTCGACGAAGGCCTGGGTGAGCAGGGCGTCCTTGGAGCCGTAGTGGTAGCCGATCGAGGCGAGGTTGGCCCCCGAGGCGGCCACGACGTCGCGTGCCGTGGTCCGCACGAACCCCTTCTCCACCAGGCACTTCTTCGCGCCTTCGAGGAGATCTTCCTTGTGTCCCATGCCCGGACCCTACCAAGACACATGTTCCAGACGGCAGTCCAAGACGGCTGTATGGGACGGTCGTCCACGCCTGTGCGCCGGCATCGGCGTGCGGGAGGGAACCGCAGACGCGGGAAGGGCCCGGGGTCAGACCCCGGGCCCTTCCTTTCGTCCAGCCGCTTGCGCCGCCGACCGGTGCCGGTCTCAGCCCAGGTTGACCGAGCGGGCGGAGGTGGCGCCGATCTCCTCGGCGATGTCCGCCAGGACACCCGCCGGCACGGCCGCGTCCACGGTCAGCACCGCGAGCGCCTCGCCGTGCTCCTCGGTACGGGCGACCTGCATGCCGGCGATGTTGAGCCCGGCCTCGCCGAGCACCCGGCCGACGGCGCCGACGACACCCGGGCGGTCGGTGTAGCGCAGCACGACCATGTGGTCGGCCAGGGCCAGGTCCACGTCGTACTCGCCGACGCCCACGATCTTCTGCAGGTGCTTGGGGCCGGCCAGGGTGCCGGCGACCGAGACCTCCTGGCCGTCGGACAGGGTGCCGCGCACGATCACCACGTTGCGGTGGTCCGGGGACTCCGAGCTGGTGGTCAGGCGGACCTCGACCCCGCGCTCCTGCGCGAACAGCGGGGCGTTGACGTAGGAGACGGTCTCGTCGACCACGTCCTCGAAGACGCCCTTGAGGGCGGAGAGTTCCAGCACCTTCACGTCGTGCTGGGTGATCTCGCCGCAGACCTCGACGTCGAGGCGGACCGCGACCTCGCCCGCCAGCGCGGTGAAGATCCGGCCGAGCTTCTCGGCGAGCGGCAGGCCCGGGCGGACGTCCTCGGCGATGACGCCGCCCTGGACGTTGACCGCGTCCGGCACCAGCTCGCCGGCGAGCGCGAGCCGCACCGACCTGGCGACCGCGATACCGGCCTTCTCCTGGGCCTCGTCCGTGGACGCGCCGAGGTGCGGGGTGCACACGACCTGGTCGAGCTCGAAGAGCGGGGAGTCCGTGCAGGGCTCCTTCGCGTACACGTCGAGACCGGCACCGGCGACGCGGCCCTCCTTCAGGGCCGAGAAGAGCGCGGCCTCGTCCACGATCCCGCCGCGGGCGGCGTTGACGATCCGGACGGACGGCTTCACCTTGTGCAGGGCCTCGTCCCCGATGAGACCGAGGGTCTCGGGGGTCTTGGGCAGGTGCACGGTGATGAAGTCGGCGACCTCCAGCAGCTCGTCGAGCGAGAGCATCTTGACGCCCATCTGCGCGGCGCGCGCGGGCTGGACGTAGGGGTCGTAGGCGACGACCTTCATGCCGAAGGCGGACATCCGCTGGGCGACCAGGACACCGATGCGGCCGAGGCCGACGACACCGAGGGTCTTCTCGCTGAGCTCGACGCCCGTGTACTTGCTGCGCTTCCACTCGCCGTTCTTCAGGGCGGTGTTGGCCTGCGGGATGTGCCGGGCGGTGGCGATCAGCAGACCGCAGGCGAGCTCGGCGGCGGTGACGATGTTGGAGGTCGGGGCGTTGACGACCATCACACCGGCCTTGGTGGCGGTGGAGACGTCGACGTTGTCGAGGCCGACGCCGGCGCGGGCGATGACCTTCAGCTTCTTGGCGGCGGCGATCGCCTCGGCGTCGACCTTGGTCGCCGAGCGGACGAGGATCGCGTCGACGTCCGCGATGGCGGGCAGCAGCTCCGCGCGGTCGGCGCCGTTGCAGTGCCGGATCTCGAAGTCCGGGCCGAGCGCCTCGACGGTGGCGGGCGACAGCTCTTCGGCGATCAGTACGACAGGTTTCGAGCTCACGTGGGTCCTCACATATCCAGTGCGGACGGCCGTCCCGACGGCCGCGGCGGTGGAGGGGGTAGCCGCGTGGAAGACGCACGACACTGTGGGCCTGACGCGTATGTGTTGAGCAGTGTAGTAGCGCTGGGGGGCCGGTTTTCCGCCTGTCCGGAGAGATCACCCGTCCGGGGTTGGCCAGGGTGGACAAGCACATCTCGCCGAGGTGGACAAAGGGGCCGGGACACGTGCGTCCCGGCCCCTTCGCGCGGCTTACTTCTCCTCGTCGGAGACCCAGCTCATCAGCTTGCGCAGCTTCTTGCCGGTGGTCTCCAGCAGGTGCTCCTCGTCGGCCTTCTTGTACTCGTTGTACTTCGGCAGACCGGCCTGGTACTCGGCCATCCAGGTCTCGGCGAACGTGCCGTCCTGGATCTCGGCGAGGACCTTCTTCATCTCGGCCTTGGTGGCGTCGGTGATGATGCGCGGGCCGGTGATGTAGTCGCCCCACTCGGCGGTCTCGGAGACGGACCAGCGCATCTTCTCCAGGCCGCCCTCGTACATGAGGTCGACGATGAGCTTGAGCTCGTGCAGGCACTCGAAGTACGCGATCTCCGGCTGGTAACCGGCCTCGGTCAGCACCTCGAAGCCGGCCTTGACCAGGGCGGAGGCACCACCGCAGAGGACGGCCTGCTCACCGAACAGGTCGGTCTCGGTCTCCTCGGTGAAGGTGGTCTTGATGACACCGGCGCGGGTGCCGCCGATGCCGGCGGCGTACGACAGCGCGAGCGCGAAGGCGTTGCCCGTGTAGTCCTGCTCCACGGCGGCGATGCACGGAACGCCGCGGCCCTCCTCGTACTGACGGCGGACCAGGTGACCGGGGCCCTTGGGGGCGACCAGGGCGACGTCGACGTTGGCCGGGGGCTTGATGAAGCCGTAGCGGACGTTGAAGCCGTGGCCGAAGAACAGCGCGTCGCCGTCCTTGAGGTGGTCCTTGACGGACTCCTCGTAGACCTTCGCCTGGATCGGGTCCGGGGTCAGGATCATGATGACGTCCGCCTCCTCGGCGGCCTGGGCCACCGAGACGACGCGCAGACCCTGCTCCTCGGCCTTCGCCTTGGACTTGGAGCCCTCCTGCAGGCCGACGCGGACGTCGACGCCGGAGTCGCGCAGCGACAGCGCGTGGGCGTGGCCCTGGCTGCCGTAGCCGATGACCGCGACCTTACGGCCCTGGATGATGGAAAGGTCGGCGTCCTTCTCGTAGAACAGCTCGGCCACTGCGATATCTCCTTGGTGCGCTGATGTTGCCCCCACCGTACGGTGGCGAGCGGAATTCGGTGTGCTGGTCTCGCCATGCGAGAGGTCGGGCCGGGGCCCGGCCGGGTGGGTCAGGCGCTGCGTTCCAGGGCCCGCAGGCTGCGGTCCGTGATGGACCGCCCGCCACGCCCTATGGCGATGGTGCCGGACTGGACGAGCTCCTTGATGCCGAACGGCTCCAGCATCTTGAGCATGGCCTCGAGCTTGTCCGCGCCCCCGGTGGCCTCGATGGTGACGGCCTCCGGGGAGACGTCGACGGTCTTGGCGCGGAAGAGCTGGACGATCTCGACGATCTGCGAGCGGGTCTCGTTGTCGGCGCGGACCTTCACCAGGACCAGCTCGCGCTGGATCGCGGCGGACGGCTCCAGCTCGACGATCTTCAGCACGTTGACCAGCTTGTTGAGCTGCTTGGTGACCTGCTCCAGCGGGAGGTCCTCGACGTTCACGACGATCGTGATCCGCGAGATGTCGGGGTGCTCGGTGACACCGACCGCGAGGGAGTCGATGTTGAACCCGCGGCGGGAGAACAGGGCGGCGATCCGGGCGAGGATGCCGGGCGTGTTCTCGACCAGGACGGAGAGCGTGTGCTTGGACATGTGAGTCGTTCTCTCTCTTTCGCTCTCTCGGCTCAGTCGTCTTCGCTGTCGCCGAAGTCGGGGCGGACGCCCCGGGCGGCCATGACCTCGTCGTTGGAGGTGCCGGCGGCGACCATCGGCCACACCATGGCGTCCTCGTGGACGATGAAGTCGATGACCACCGTACGGTCGTTGATGGCGTTGGCCTCGGCGATGACCTTGTCGAGGTCGGCCGGGTCCTCGCAGCGCAGGGCCACGCAGCCCATCGCCTCGGAGAGCTTGACGAAGTCCGGGACGCGGGTGCCCTTGCGGGGGGCGGTGGACTCGCCGAGCTGGGAGCCGACCGTGTCGTGGCCGGTCTCGTCGGCGTGCAGGACGGTGTTGGAGTAGCGCTGGTTGTAGAACAGCGTCTGCCACTGGCGGACCATGCCCAGGGCGCCGTTGTTGATGATGGCGACCTTGATCGGGATGTTGTTCAGCGCGCAGGTGACCAGTTCCTGATTGGTCATCTGGAAGCAGCCGTCGCCGTCGATCGCCCAGACCGTGCGGTCCGGCATGCCGACCTTGGCGCCCATCGCGGCGGGGACCGCGTAGCCCATGGTTCCGGCGCCGCCGGAGTTCAGCCAGGTGCGGGGCTCCTCGTAGTTGACGAAGTGCGAGGCCCACATCTGGTGCTGGCCGACGCCGGCCGCGTAGATGGTGCCCTGCGGCGCGAGCTGGCCGATCCGCTCGATGACCTGCTGCGGGGAGAGCATGCCGTCCTCGGGCAGGTCGTAGCCGAGCGGGTACGTCTCGCGCCAGCGGTTGAGGTCCTTCCACCAGGCGGTGTAGTCGCCGGTGTTGCCGTCGGTGTGCTCCTGCTGGACGGCCTGGATCAGGTCGGCGATGACCTCGCGGGCGTCGCCGACGATCGGGACGTCGACGGCCTTGTTCTTGCCGATCTCGGCGGGGTCGATGTCCGCGTGGATGACCTTGGCGAACGGGGCGAAGCTGTCGAGCTTGCCGGTGACGCGGTCGTCGAAGCGGGTGCCGAGGGCGATGAGCAGGTCGGCCTTCTGCAGGGCGGCGACGGCGGTGACCGCGCCGTGCATGCCGGGCATGCCGACGTGCAGGGGGTGGCTGTCGGGGAAGGAGCCCAGCGCCATCAGGGTGGTGGTGACGGGGACCCCGGTGAGCTCGGCGAGGACCTTCAGCTCGGCGGTGGCGCCGGACTTCATCACGCCGCCGCCGACGTACAGGATCGGGCGCTTGGCCTGGACGATCAGCTTGGCGGCCTCGCGGATCTGCTTGGCGTGCGGCTTGGTGACCGGCCGGTAGCCGGGCAGGTCGGTGGCGGGCGGCCAGCTGAAGGTGGTGCGGGCCTGGAGGGCGTCCTTGGCGATGTCGACCAGGACCGGGCCGGGGCGGCCGGTGGAGGCGATGTGGAACGCCTCGGCGATCGTCCGCGGGATGTCCTCCGCCCGGGTGACCAGGAAGTTGTGCTTGGTGATCGGCATGGTGATGCCGACGATGTCCGCCTCCTGGAAGGCGTCGGTGCCGATCGCCTTGGAGGAGACCTGGCCGGTGATCGCGACGAGCGGGACGGAGTCCATGTGGGCGTCGGCGATCGGCGTGACGAGGTTGGTGGCGCCCGGGCCGGAGGTGGCCATGCAGACACCGACCTTGCCGGTGGCCTGCGCGTAGCCGGTCGCGGCGTGGCCGGCGCCCTGCTCGTGGCGGACCAGGATGTGACGGACCTTCTGGGAGTCCATCATCGGGTCGTACGCGGGGAGGATGGCGCCGCCCGGGATGCCGAAGACGGTGTCGCACCCCACCTCTTCGAGAGAACGGATGAGGGACTGCGCACCCGTGACGTGCTCAACTGCGGCGGGCTGCTGTCCGCCGGCGGAACGGGCCCGCGGCTGCGGATGGTGGGCCCCGGTGGCCTGCTCGGTCATCTGCGTTCTCTTCTCGAAGCTGAGGGTTATACGAGGATCGGCTATGCGGCGTATGCAGTGGTATGCGACGTGTGCCAGTGCAACAAAAAACCCCTCGTGCCGTCAGGCAAGCGAGGGGAGCGCGTCGGGTGTGTTGAGCGAGGACATGTCGGTCCCAGCTTCAGCCGACGCGCTTTCCAAGTACGAGAATTCGGGTGCGCATGGCACTGACCCTCCCTCTGCCGGGAGGTCGATGTCAAGTGGGTGGGACGGGCGTCTCATTATTTGAGCCTCTACGGATGGCCATCGAGCCCCCCAGGGAACCGCCGGCCAAGGCAGGCTGGGCCGCCCCGCCCGGTACTGGAAACGTACTCCTCGCCAGGGCCCGGCGCAGCCGGTATTCGTCCAGGGGGCCGGAAAACGCCGCGCCCTGGCCGTGGGTGCACCCCATGGCGCGCAGGGCCAGCACCTGCTCGGGGAGGTCCACCCCGTCGGCCACCGATTGCATGCCCAGGTCATTTGCAATGCGCAACAAACCTGCGGTGATCTTGTGCAGTCTGGCCGATTCCACCACCCCTTCGACCAGGCCCCGGTCGAGCTTGAGCATGTCCACCGGGAGCCGGCGCAGGGCACTGATCGCCGCGTAGCCGCTGCCGATGCCGTCCAGGGCGATCCGCACCCCCAGCCGGCGCAGGGCCGTCAGGCGCCGCTCCAGGTCGTCGAAGGGCACCCGGGGGTCGCTCAGGGCCAGCTCCAGCACCAGCGCGCCGGAGGGGACGCCGTGCCGGGCGAGCAGGGCCTCGACGGAGCCGAGCGGTACGGCCTTGTCCAGCAGCCGCTGGGCGGTCATGCGGACGGCGACGGGCACGTCGTGCCCGGCGTGGCGGCGGTCGGCGGCCTGTTCCACGGCCTCCTCCAGCAGCCAGCGCCCGAGCTCCGCGGTCCGGCCGGCGGCCCCGGGCGGTCCGGCCGGTCCGCCCGGCCGGTCGGGGCCGGCCGCGCCTTCGTTCTGCTCGGCGACCCGCAGGAACTCCGCGGGGGTGAAGAGGATGCCCTGGGCCGAGCGCCAGCGGGCCTGCGCCGAGACGGCGGTGATCTCGCCGGTCGTCAGGCACACGACGGGCTGGTGGAGCAGGGCGAACTCGCCGTCGTGGAGCGCGCTGCGCAGCCGCCCGGCCAGCTCGGCCCTGCGGACCACCTCGGCCTCCATCTGGGGGGCGTAGAGCTCGACCCGGTCCTTGCCGCCCGCCTTGGCCCGGTACATCGCCAGGTCGGCGTTGCGCATGAGGTCGGAGGGGGTGATGCCGGGGTCGGCGAAGGCGACCCCGATGCTGGCGGCGACCCGCACCTCGTGGCCCGCGATGCGGTACGGCTGGGACAGCGTGGCGCGCAGCCGGTCGGCGATCTCGTGGACCTGGTACTCGCGGGCGCTGCGGTCCCGGCTGCCGTCGCCGAGGATCAGCGCGGCGAACTCGTCGCCGCCCAGGCGGGCCGCGGTGTCCCCGGCCCGGACGGAGTCCTGGAGCCGGCGGGCGGCCTCGACGAGCAGCTCGTCGCCGGCCTGGTGGCCGATCGTGTCGTTGACGGCCTTGAAGCCGTCGAGGTCGATGAAGAGCACGGCCGTGCTGTGGTCGCCGGCGCGGCGGCCGGTCAGGGCCTGGCGGACCCGGCGGGTGAACAGGGCCCGGTTGGGCAGGTCGGTGAGCGGGTCGTGCTCGGCGCTGTGCTGGAGCTGGGCCTGGAGCCGGACCCGTTCGGTGACGTCCCGGCTGTTGAGGATCAGGCCGCCCTGGTGGCGGTTGACCGTGGACTCCACGTTCAGCCATTCGCCGCTGCCGGACTTGAACCGGCACTCGATGCGGGTGGTCGGCTCCTCGGCGGGCGGCGCGGCCAGGAAGCGGCGCACCTCGTGGACGACTCTGCCCAGGTCGTCGGGGTGGATCAGATCGGCCAGCTGGGTGCCGACGAGTTCCTCGGCGTCCCGGCCGTAGACCCCGGCGGCGGCGGGGCTGACGTAGCGCAGGGTGCCGGTGGGCGCGGCGATCATGATGACGTCGCTGGAGCCCTGGACCAGGGAGCGGAAGTGGTTCTCCTTCTGGGCCAGCTCCTGCGTGAGCGCGATGTTGTCCAGGAGCATGATGCCCTGGCGGACCACGAGGGCGAGGACGACCGTGCAGCCGGTGAAGACGACCATCCGGTCGATCTTGCGGCCGTCGACGTTGTAGAGGATGCCCAGCGTGCACACGGCGGCCGCGAGGTACGGCGTCAGGGCGGGCAGCGAGCCCGTGATGGGGCGGCTGACCGGGCGGTGGCCGCGCGGGTGCCCGGTGCCCTCCGCGCCGTACCCGAACCGGCGGGCGCCCCAGGGCGCGTACGCCAGGAGCAGCGAGCCGGCGAACCAGCCGGCGTCGAGCAGCTGCCCGGACTGGTAGTTGGCGCGCAGCAGCGGTGAGGTGAACAGCGCGTCGCTGAGGACGGTGAGGGCGAGGGCGGCGATGGCGGTGTTGACCGCCGAGCGGTTGCCCGGGGAGCGCCGGAAGTGCAGGACCAGCACCATCGAGACGAGGGCGATGTCCAGCAGCGGGTAGGCGAGCGAGAGCGCGGCCCGCGGGACGCTGCCGGGGGCGCCGTCCTGGGCGGTCTGCGCGGCGTGCGCGAGGGCCAGGCTCCAGGACAGGGTCAGCAGCGAGCCGCCGATGAGCCAGGAGTCGAGCGCGAGGCAGACCCATCCGGCCCGGGTCACGGGACGCTTGGCGAGGACGAGCAGGCCGACGATGGCGGGCGGCGCGAAGCAGAGGAAGGCGAAGTCGGCCACGGAGGGCTGGGGCACGGGGCGGCCGAGGACGACCTCGTACCAGCCCCAGACCGCGTTGCCGCAGGCGCCCATGAGCGAGGAGAAGGCGAACAGCAGCCAGGCAGGGCGCTCGCGGCTGCGGTTCGTCCGGGCGTAGTGGTAGCAGGAGACGGCGGCCAGGGCGCCGGCGGCGGCGAGGCCGAAGTCGCCCATGAAGAGCGCGAGCCGCTCCGAGCCCCAGCCGAGGCCGGCGCCGACGGCATAGCCGCCGCAGAGGAGGGCGAGCAGCAGCTGGGCCGTCAGACTCCTGCTGCCCCCGTCGGCACCGGTCGTGGCCGACGGGGCCACGAGCGTCCCCGGGGGGCTCACCGGTCCGCCTCGGCGGCTCGTTCCGGCGCGCACCCGCGGTGCGCCGGGCGGCTCTGCCGCGTCGGGTCGTTCGTCCATTGGCCGTGCATCGCCCGTCGCCCCCCAAAGTGTCCGATCACTCCCCAGCGCCAGACGTTCGTGGCGCAGCCCCTTGTTCCGGACGATACACCACTTTCGTCACTCAGGGATATAGAAGCTCTACGCTGCGTTACCATATGAGGAGTTGTGGGCACGGTCCGCGCTCGAACGAGCGCGGAGTGTGCACAAGCGGACTCAGTCGGTGATCAATACCGCGTTTTCGAGCGACTCGCCCGCGGCGAACCGGGTGAGCTGCCGCGCGATCAGCCGTTTGGCCCTCGGCTCGAACGCCGAGCTGCTGCCCCCCACGTGAGGAGTGATCAGGACGTTCGGGGCGTGCCAGAGCGGGTGCCCGGCGGGCAGCGGCTCCGGGTCGGTGACGTCGAGCGCGGCGCGCAGCCGGCCCGACTCCAGCTCCGCCAGCAGCGCCCCGGTGTCCACGACCGGGCCGCGGGCCACGTTCACCAGCAGGGCGCCGTCCTTCATCCGCCCCAGGAACTGCGCCCCGGCCAGCCCCCGCGTCCGCTCGGTGAGCGGGGTGCACAGGATCACCACGTCCGCCTCGGGGAGCAGGCCCGGCAGTTCGGTGAGGGCGTGCACAGGACCGCGCACGGTGGCGCGCCCGGAGCGCGCGACACGCATCACCCGCGCGCACTCGAACGGTGCGAGCCGGTCCTCGATCGCCTCGCCGACGGCCCCGTAGCCCACGATCAGTACGGACTTGTCCGCGAGGGCCTCGTAGAAGCCGAACCGCCACTGCTCGCGGTCCTGGCCGCGGACCATGCCGGGGATGCCGCGCAGGGAGGCGAGGGTGAGGGTGAGGGCGAGTTCGGCGGTGCTGGCGTCGTGCACGCCGCGCGCGTTGCACAACGTGACCCCGGGGTGCAGGGCGCCGAGCCCGCCGAGGACGTGGTCGATGCCGGCGGTGAGGGTCTGCAGCACCTCCAGGCGCGGCATGCGCGCGGTGGGGCGCATCGTGACCTCGGGCGACTTCATGTAGGGGGTGACGTAGAAGACGCAGGCGGCCGGGTCGGCGGGGAACTCCTCCTCCCCGTCCCAGTGGCGGTAGCGGAAGGCGTCGGGCAGTCCGGGGACCTCGCCGGCGGGGAAGGGCAGCCAGACGTCCGGGATCGTCGCAGTCATGATCCCGAGGCTATGCGAAGGGCATCGCGATCAAGCCGTTACTTTGGGGGGCGGGAGACGGAGGGGGACGAGGCGTTGGAGCGCAGGTCAATCGGGGCGTCGGCGCTGACCGTCGGCGCGATCGGGCTCGGCTGCATGCCGATGAGCTGGGGCTACGCCGCTTCGCGCCGGCAGGGCACGGAGTCGCTGCGGACCGTGCACGCGGCGCTGGACGGGGGCGCGAACCTGCTGGACACGGCCGACATGTACGGGCCGTTCACCAACGAGCTGCTGGTCGGGCGGGTGCTGCGGGAGCGGCGGGCCGAGGCCTTCGTGTCCACCAAGGTCGGGCTGCGGGTGGGCGACCAGCACGTGGTGGCCAACGGCCGGCCCAGCTACGTGCGGCGGGCCTGCGACGCCTCGCTGCGGCGGCTGCAGACCGATGTGATCGACCTCTACCAGCTGCACCGGGTGGATCCCGAGGTGCCGGTGGAGGAGACCTGGGGGGCGATGGCCGAGCTGGTCGGCGCCGGGAAGGTGCGGGCGCTGGGCTACTGCGCGGTCGGCGCGGAGGCCGGGCCGGGCGCGGGGCGGCGCGGGGACCGGGCGTACGGGGTGACGCTGCGGCAGCTGGAGCGGGTGCAGCAGGTGTTCCCGGTGAGCGCGGTCCAGGCGGAGCTGTCGGTGTGGTCGCCGGAGGCGGCCTGGCAGCTGCTGCCGTGGTGCGCGGCGCGGGGGGTGGGGTTCCTGGCGGCGATGCCGCTGGGCAGCGGGTTCCTGACGGGCACGCTGACGCCGGGGCAGGGCTTCGAGGAGTGCGACGCGCGGGCCCGGCACCCGCGGTTCACGGCGGAGGCGATGGCCGCGAACCAGGTGATCGTGGCGGGGCTGCGGCGGGTGGCGCGGCGGCACGGGGAGTCGGTCACGGCGGCGCAGGTGGCCCTGGCCTGGGTGCTGGCGCAGGGCCCGCAGGTGGTGCCGGTGCCGGGGGCCGACCGGGCGGAGTTCGCGGCCCAGAACGCGGCGGCGGCCGGGGTGCTGCTGACCGGGCGGGACCTGGCGGAGATCGCGGCGCTGCCGGTCGCGGTGGGAGCCTGGGACTGAGGACGGCCGTCGCCCGCCGCGGGGCGGCAGGCGGGTGCCTTCCCCGGTTCCGGCCGGACCATTCTCACTCGATCGGGTGTGCGATTGCCGGAACTCCGCGGGATCCCGGACCTGTTGAGAGCGGTGACGGACAGGATCGGGCGGACAGGATCGGGCGGACGGGAAGGGAGCGGGACGATGCGCGAGGGACGAGGGCGAGGGCGAGGACGGGTGCGGGGCCGGGGACCGGTAGGGGGCCGGGGTCGGGGGCCGGCCCCGCGCCGGTCGATGGCGGTGGCGGTGGCGCTCGCCGCGTGCGGAGTGCTGCTGGCGGCCGGGTGCTCGGGGGCCGCCGGGAGCGGCGCGGGGACCGGTGCACCGCCGACGGGCTCCGCCGCGCCGCCGGGCAGCCCCTCCGGGAGCCCGGCCGCGTCCGGGCCGCCGGCCAAGGGGTCGGTGACGGTGTCGGGCGAGGTGGCCAAGGGCCTGGAGTCGCCGTGGGGCGTGGCCCCGCTGCCGGACGGCGACCTCCTGGTCGCCTCCCGGGACCGGGGGACCGTCAGCCGGGTCGACGCGCAGACGGGCGCGGTGACGCGGATCGGTGAGGTGCCCGGGGTGGCCCCGGGCGGCGAGGGCGGCCTCCTCGGCCTCGCGCTGTCGCCGACGTACGCCTCGGACAAGCAGGTGTACGTGTACTTCACGACGGCGTCCGACAACCGGATCGCCCGGATGCGCTACGACGAGCGCAGACCGGCCGGCCAGCAACTGGACGAGCCCGACACGGTGTTCCGCGGCATCCCCAAGGGCCTCGTGCACAACGGCGGGCGGATCGCGTTCGGCCCGGACAAGATGCTCTACGTCGGCACGGGCGAGACGGGTGACACGGGGCTGGCCCAGGACCGTTCCTCGCTCGGCGGCAAGATCCTGCGGATGACGCCGGACGGCAGACCGGCGCCCGGCAATCCCCAGGCGGGCTCGGTCGTCTACTCCTTCGGGCACCGCAACGTGCAGGGCCTGGCGTGGGACAAGGACAGACGCCTGTGGGCGGCCGAGTTCGGCCAGAACACCTGGGACGAGCTGAACCTGATCGAGCCCGGCGGCAACTACGGCTGGCCGGAGGCCGAGGGCAAGGCCGCGAAGCCCGGGTTCAAGGACCCGGTGGCCCAGTGGCGCACCGACGAGGCCTCCCCGAGCGGGATCGCCTGGGCGGAGGGCTCGATCTGGATGGCCGCACTCAAGGGCGAACGGCTCTGGCGCGTCCCGCTGGACGGCACCCGCCCCGTGGCCGACCCGGAGGCCTTCCTGACCGGCACGTACGGCCGCCTCCGCTCGGTGATCGCCCTGGGCGGCGACAAGCTCCTACTGATCACGAGCGAAACGGACGGCAGAGGCTCCCCCACCCAGACCGACGACCGCATCCTGACCCTGACGGTCCGCTAGGCCCCTCCGGGCGGAGCGGGGCGACGGGGCTCGGCCGGGGATCGGCCCCGGCCGGG
>NZ_JAJAUY010000161.1 GCF_020532625.1 Streptomyces antimicrobicus
CCGCCGCACGGACTCCGGCGCGACGTCGTCCCCGCCGCCCATGCCCACGGCGGCCAGCAGCCCGGCCGGGTCCGGCGCGGCACCGGACCGGACCGCCCACAGCGGCGCGGCGGGGCCGAGGCCGTTCTCGACGACGGCCGCGTACATCCAGTGCGTGTCCGTCTGCACGTGCCCGCCGCGCACCCACTTGGCCACGTGCCGGCCGAACGCCGCCCGCTCGAAGCCGGCCACGGTCCGTACGACGTAGCCCTCCTGCCGGGTGGTGTCCAACCGGAGTTTGCGCAGGGCGCGTTCGTCGAAGGTGCCGCGCCACAGCACCCGCGGGGCCGGTACGCCGAGCCGGTGCAGGAAGGCCACGGTGGCGTCCCAGTCCAGGCAGTGCTCGCCGTCCCACACCGAGAAGCCGTAGAACCAGCTGTCGAGGTCGTCGTAGGCGATCGAGTGCCGTGCGTACAGGTTCTCGCCGCACACCCGCCAGCCCTCGGGGATCCCGGCGCCGATCCGGCCCTGGAGGCCCTTCACCCAGGCCCGCGAGGGGTGGTGGCCGGAGTCCGGCGAGCGGGCGTGCAGGCCGTCGCGGTACAGCGTGGTGTTCTCGCCGTCGAGCTTCTCGGTGACGACGACCTCACGGCCGGCCAGCCCCGCCAGCCCCGCCGGCCCCGAGGCCCGCACGTCGTCCGGCGCCGCCCCCGGGGACCAGGGCAGGTGCGGGGTGCGGGGATAGTGGGTGCGCATGGCGGGGCTCCAGGGACGGGCGGCGGAATGCCCCGTCACCCTAGGTATCCGAAACGTCCGCTTCCACCGAATAACCCGCCCGCACCGCCGGCCCGGTTCAGGCCGTGGCCCCGGTCCGGCCGTGGCCCCGGTCCGGCCGTGGCCCCGGTCCGGCCCTGGCCCCGGTCAGGCCGTGCCGCGTCCGGGGCGGCCGTGCGTGGCCAGGCGCAGGAGGTGCTCGAGCGGGCCGCGGGCCATGGGGCGGCCGGCCAGGGCCCGTTGCCATGCCCACGCGCCGAGCAGCGCCGCCCCGGCGAACACCGCGAGGGCCGCAGTCGAGTGGACCCCGTACGCCGGGCCGGCCAGGACCAGGGCATGGGCGACGTACGCGCTCAGCGCCATCGCCCCGAGCGCGGTCAGCGGGCGGAGCAGCCGGGCCAGGGCGCCGCGGGACAGCAGCACGAACAGGCCGATCAGGGCGCAGCCGACGCCCGCGTTGCCGAGCGTCTCCAACGGGGTCTGGCTGTACGGGTCGGCGATCAGCAGCCAGTCCCACGACGTGCTGGGGATCGCCCCGAACTGCCGCCCCAGCACGGCCCGCAGCGGATCCGCCGCGCCCAGGGCCTCGGGGTGCCGCTCGGCGATCGTGGCGAGCAGCCGCTCCCGGCCGCCGCCCACCTCCACGGCGAGCCAGGCGGCGCCGTACGCGGCGACCGCGACGGCCGCGCCCCAGCCGGCCATCCGCCGGGCGACGTCCGGCCGGCCGAGGTCGCACAGCCGGCCGAGCGCCAGCCCGACCAGGACGTACGGCAGGTAGGTCAGCAGCGGGTACGCGCCCGACAGCAGCAACGCGTCCAGCACGCGCAGCGGCCCCCACCAGCCGGTCAGGTGGCCCGGCTCCGGCACGGCGCCGCGGCCGGACACCTCGTAGCCGAGGAGCGGGCCGAGCAGGAAGGACAGCAGCGGCCCGAGGACCGTGCTCGCGGCCGCGACGACGGTGAGCACCGGTGTGGACAGGCGGGTGAACGGCTCGGCGGCGAGGAAGTACAGGGCGAAGAAGGTCAGGATCACCAGGATGCCCGGCCAGAGCCCGGCCAGGGCCAGCCCGAGGGCGGCGAGGACGGCGCTGCGGACGAGGAGGGGGCGCAGGGTCCGCTCCGGGCCGCCCCGGCCGCTTCTGTCGCTCCGCCCGCTTCTGTCGCCCCGGCTGCTCCTGTCGCCCCGGCCGCTCGGCCCGGAGGGCTTCTGCCGCTGGGCCAGGGCCAGGGAGAAGCCGGCGAGGAGGGTGAAGACGGCCGGGGCCCGGCCGTCGGCCGCCATGACCAGGTGCCCGGCACCCGAGGGCTGCGGGTCGGGGCCCACGTGCACCGCGAACATGCCGAGCACGGCGAGCCCGCGCACGGCGTCCACCCCGGCCAGTCGCCCCCCGGCGGCCGGGACGGTCCGCGGGGCGGTGGGGCGGAGCATCGCTCTCCTCGTTCTCCTGGGGGCTGTCGCATGGACGGACCGGCAGTGCTGGGAGCACCGCCGGTCCGCACCCGGACGGTACCAAGAGCCGCGTAATCAGGTAATAAGCAGGTATAGCCCGGGCAAAGTCCGGGTCCCGGCGGTCGGCGGCGGCCTTCAGCGGAAGGTGTGCACCAGCTGGATCTCGCCGACGATGTGCGCGTTGAACAGGTCGAGTTCCTCGGCCGGCACCCACAGCTCCAGGATGGTCTCCCCGCCGGCCCGCTGGACCGGGTAGCGGCTCAGGAACACGCTGTCGACCTCGAAGCGGGTCACGTAACCGGAGCCGTCGTGCTTGACGTTCCAGTCCCGGGCGATCCGGATCGCGTAGTCCTCGTTCAGCACCGGGTAGAAGATCGGCTGCTCGGGCAGGCGCGGCGGCCACGCCCGCCAGCCCGACCGGCGGACCAGGTCGAGCTCGACGGGCCCGGTCGGGCGCCACAAGGTCGTCGTCGGGGGTCGGTTCATGCGGCCCGAGGCTACCGAGGCCGCCCGGACGCGATCACCTGGTTTTCCCTTGATCCGGAAGCCCGTTGCCGGTCGCAGGGCCGTGTCGGGGAGGCTGCTCGGCAGTTCTCGGCCAGGACCTCGTCCGAGCGGTAGCCGGGCGTGCTTCACGCGTGTAGATTCCCGATCACCACGGGGGATGTGGCCAGGTATCAACGGCGATTCCACGCCTTTTCCGGAGGATCAGCGCTCCATGTCGCAGGCACCCACCACCGCTCAGAACGCTCCCACCCGCCTTGAAGACGTCAAGGGGTGGTTCTGGGCCGTCGACCAGCTGTTGTTCGACTGGATCCTCACGCGCCAGAACGAGGATCCGGGGCAGGACGGCGGCGACCTGCTGGAGCTGGGCGCCTACCTCGGCAAGAGCGCGATCCTCCTCGGGCAGTACCTGCGGGACGGCGAGACGTTCACCGTCTGCGACCTCTTCGGCGCGCCCGCCCCGGACGACTCGAACACCGCCGAGACCACCTCGTCGTACGCGAACCTGACCCGTCGCGCCTTCGAGACGAACTACCTGGCCTTCCACGACGAGCTCCCGGTCGTCATCCAGGCCCCCACCTCGGTCGTGGCCACCGAGGTCAAGGCAGGTTCCTGCCGTTTCGTCCACATCGACGCCTCGCACCTGTACGAGCACGTGCACGGCGACATCGAGGCCTCCCGCAAGGTCGCGGCCCCCGGCGCGGTCGTCGTCTTCGACGACTACCGCTCCGAGCACTGCCCGGGCGTCGCGGCCGCGATCTGGGGCGCCGTCGCCACCGCCGGCCTGCACGTGCTCTGCGTGACCGGCAACAAGCTCTACGCGACCTGGGACGACCCGGCCCCGCTGCGCGAGGCGCTGCTGGCCTGGTTGGAGGGCCGTGACGACCTGTGGCACGGGGTCGAGCAGGTCGCCGGGGCGCCGCTGGTGCGCATCGGCGGCGAGAAGGCGACAGCTCCGGCCCTGCCGACGTCCCGCCCCCGCGGCCGCCCCCGCGGCCGCTCCCGCCGCCGCCGCGGCTCCGGCGCGCCCGGCCCCCTCGGCGCTGCGCAAGCTGGCCAAGGACCTGCTGCCGCCGATCATCGCCCGGGAGATCGCCAAGCAGCGCCGCCGCTGAGCGGGGCGGGGGCGGGGAAGAGACGGGCGGGGAAGGGCAGGCCGGGCTTCGGTCCGTTCCGGGCGGTCCGGGCGGCTCCGGGCGGGTCTCGGGCCGCTCCGGGCGGGTCTCGGGCGGCCGGTTGTCCACAGCCCAACCGCGTTGTCAGTGGCGGGTCCTAGCGTCTTGCCCATGACGCGATCCGTACAGGCATTGGCCTATGCCCGCCCTTCCGCCCTCACCGACGCCACCGGGGGACGGCACCTCGGCCTGGAGACCGCCGGGGGCACGACGCCGCTGGGCGCCGAGGCCCATCCGCAGTTCTTCGCCGGGTTCCTGACCTCTCCTCAGGTGGCGGCGCGCGGGCTGCTGGCGGTGGCCGACGTCGCCGCCGCCCGCTACCACCAGCGCACCCGCCCCGCCTCCTTGGACCCGGTGGTCACCGGCAACGGCGACCGGCTGCGGTTCGAGTCGTTCTCCGGCTGCTGCGGGGTGTACGCCCGGCTCGACGTGCTGCAGGAGGGCCTGGACGGCGCCGACACCGGCCACGGCACCACCAACGTCGACGTCAACAACCCGCTGCGCGAGGCGCTGTCGCGGCTCGCCGGGGACGATCCGCTGCACCTGCGGGTCGGCCCGGAGGAGATGGTCGTCAGCACCCTCGACGGGCCGGTCGTCGAGAAGAAGGTGCCGCTGCCCGACCGCTGGCTGCGCGGCTTCGCCGAGGCGCAGGTGGTCTCCGGGGGCTTCGACCTGCGGGCCGAGCTGCCCGCCGCCGAGGCGGTCCGGTTCCTGCGCGCCCTGCCCCGCACGGCCGACGCCGGAGGACGCGGCCCGATGTGGGTCGTGCCGGCCGGCCGCACCCTGCGCCCCACCACCCGGCCGGGGCCCGGCGCCGTCTGCCTGCCCGGCCCCGACCGGCTGGGCGCGCTCCAGCGGGTCCTGCGGCACGCCACCGCCCTGCGCGTCTACGGGCCCCCCGCGACCGACGGCGCGGCCACCGCCGCCGCCTGGGAGGTCGTCCTGCCCGGCATGCGGCTCACGCTGACCCTCTCCCCGGACCCGGCCCGCGGCTTCTCCGGCGAGGGCGGCGTCCTGGAGGCCCTGGCCACCGACGAGGCCGCGGCCGACGCCGACCTGGTCTCGGTGCTGCTGGCCTGGGAGCCGCGGATCGACCCCGCCGACCTCGCCGAGCAGTCCGGGCTGTCGGTGGCCCGGGTCCGCGCGGCCCTGGCCCGCCTCGGCACGGCGGGCCGCGTCGGCTACGACGTCGCCGACGCCGCCTACTTCCACCGCGAACTGCCCTACGACGCCGAGCGCGCCGAGCGGCACAACCCCCGCCTGGTCGCCGCCCGCGCCCTGCTGGCCGAGGGCGCGGTCCACCTGGACGGCACGACCGCCGGGACGGCCACGGTCCTCTCCGGGGAGCGCCGCTACCAGGTCCGCGAGGCCTCCGGCGGGGTCCTGAGCTGCACCTGCACCTGGTGGGCCGACTACCGGGGCCGCCGAGGCCCCTGCAAGCACGCACTCGCCGTCCGGATGGCGAAGCGGAACCTGATCGCCGCTGGAGGCACCCGATGACGACCACGACCACCGCCGGAAGCCACCAGGACGCCGCCGTGCGGCACGTCCTCGACGCGGTCCGCGCCGGCCGCGACCACGAACTGCCCGGCCTCGTCGGGCCGTTGGACCCGCCGGCCCGCCGTGCCCTGCTGGCCGAGCTCAAGGCGCTGCGCGCCGAGGCCCGCGGCTGGGAGTGGGACCGCTGGCGCGAGCGCGACGCGCTGCGCGCCGGACTGCTCGTCGCCGGCGCAGCCTGCCACACCGGCGCCGCGGCGGCCGCCGCCTGGATCGGCGCCCGTGACCTGCGCCGTTGGCCGGGCCTGCCCACCGACCTGCTGCTCGACGTACTCGCCGACCGCGACCCGGCCTGGCTCGGCGACGTGGCCCGGCGACTGGCCGACCGCGCCGCCACGGCCGCGGACGACTACGCCTTCATCTCCGGACTGCTGCGGATCTCCGGCGGTCCGGTGCCGACCACGGACGCCTTCGTGCACGGCTGGGTCGACTCGAAGGGCATCACGCTCGACCTGCACGACGACCCCTACGCACCCGAGCTGGTGCCGCGCCTGTTCGAGACCGCGGAGCCCGCCCCCGCCCTCCTGTGGCGGGCCGAGCCGGACAACCCGGAGCACTGGCCGTCCGGGCTGGTCTCCCTCGCCGAGGCGGGCGTCGTCGAGCGCCGGACGCTGGTCGACGGCTGCACGGCGCGGCTGCTGCGCGGCGGGCGCCCCCAGCAGCTCTCGTTCTACCTCGTCCTGCTCCGGCGGCTGGAGCTGACCGCCGCGGAGGAACAGGAGCGGGCCGCCGACTGGATCGCCATGGCCGCCGACGGCCCGGCGCCGGTGGCCGGCCACGCCCAGGAGGTCCTGGCCCGGCTGGCGCTCGCCGGGGCGCTGACCGCCGGTCAGCTCGCGGAGATGTCGTCCCTGGTGCTCTTCCGGCCGGAGAAGAAGTTCGTCCGCGCCCAGCTCGTGCTGCTGGGCAAGGTCCTGAGGCGTGACCCCGACGCCCGCCATGAGCTGCTGCCCGCCGTCGCCGGTGCCTTCGGTCACGAGGACACCGCGCTCCAGGAGCGGGCCCTGAAGCTGGTCGCCGCGCACCTGAAGCCGCAGGACGAGGCACTGCGCGAGGAACTGGCCGACCAGGCCCGCGCACTGAGCCCGGTGCACCGGCCGCTGGCCGTGACGGTGCTCGGTGCGGGCGCCGCCGGCGACCCGGGCGAGGCCGACCTCCCGTACGAGGAGCTGCTTCCGCACGTCCCGGTCCGGCGACGGCTCGGCGCCACCCCGTCGGTCGCCGAGACCGTCGAACTCGTCGTCGCCGTGGGCAAGGCCCGGACGCCGGACCTCACCGAGTTCGAGCGGGCGCTCGACGGCCTCGTACGGCATGCCCGCCTGCACCGGGCGGAACTGGCCGAGGCGCTGCGGCCGGCGCTGGCCGGCCGCTGGTGGATCGGGTCCGAGGCGCACGCGGGGCGACGGCCGGCCGGCCTGGACGTGGTCGCCGCCGCCGTGCTGGGCCTGGCCCACCCCTCCGACCTGCGGATCGACCGGCAGCGGCCGAGCGGTCACCACCACCGCGACTGCGTGCACGAGGCGCTGGGCCGCGTGCTCGACGGCCGGCTGCGCGAGGCCGGGCAGCGGATCCTGGAGGACCCGCTGCCGTTCCTGCTCGCCACCCCGAGCTGGGACACCGGAAGCCTGGAGCCGGACGAACTGACCGCGCGACTGGCGCAGTACCGGCAGGTGGGGGTCCGGCCCGCGCCGCACGACTTCGCGCAGGCGCTGCTGCGGGTGCGCCGGGATCCGGCCGCCGCGGCGGCGGCCGCCGCGCTGGACACCTCCGAGGGACGGCGGCTCGCGCGGTGGCTCGGCTCGGACGGCGAGCCGGCCGCGGCGATACGGCGGGTGCGCGAGCCGGGCGAGCGGGCCGTCCACTGGTGGGAGCGGGCGGGCCAGGCGGTGCGGCGGATCGTCGTCGAGACCGGCGATCGCCTGCTGCTGCAAAGGGAGTTCCCGGCGGCCTTCCACCCGCTGGGCCGACCGCAGCGCGAGCAGACCCGCTGCTACCACTGGACGGGCGAGGCCCCGCTGCGCTGGGCGGTGCTGCCGGAGGACCGCGAGACCCAGGCGGCCTGGATGCTGCCCGCCCTGACCGGCTGCGCCGTGACCGAGGAGCGGGGCGCCGCCGCGGAACTGCCGCGGCTGGCCGAACTGGGCGGGCCGGCCGGCCCGGCGCTGCACCTGGCGGTCGCCACCGGGCTGGGTGCCCGGCACGGCGAGGACCGCCTGTCGGCGGTCGACGCGCTGCTGCTCCTGGCGGCGCGCGGCGAGCTCGACGCGCCGCGGCTCGGTCGCGACCTGGCCGAACTGCTGAGCCTGGGCACGGTGAAGCCGACCCGGCTGGCCGACGCCCTGCGCACGGCCGCCTCCACCGGCGCCTACGCCACCACCTGGGCGGTCCTGGCGGAGGCCCTGCCCACCCTGCTGGAGGACCCAGCCGCCCACCGCGGGACGGGCGAACTGCTGTCCGTGGCGGCCGACTGCGTCGAGCGGACCGGCGCCACCGGCCCGCTCCCGCCCGGCCTCGCCGACCTGGCCACCCGCCGCGGCACCACCCAACTCCTCACCCAGGCCGCCCGCTTGCACACGGCCCTGACCCCACCGCCCCCCACCACCGACCCCGAGATACGCGGGACCGCAGCCTGACGGAGCCTCATCACCCCAGCGGCCGCCCGGCCTTGTTCCGACCGACACCCTGCCCTCGGGGGCGCGGCGGGGGCGGTGACCGGGCCGGGCCGGGGGCGGGGGCTCCGCGAGGCGGGACCGGGTGATGGCCGTCAGGCCCGGTCCGGGGGCGGCCGGGGGTGGCTGTCATGTCTGGTCCGAGGGCGGGCGCGGGGTGGCCGTCGTGCCAGGTTCGAGGCGTGGGCCGAGGCGGCCGTCGTGCTCGGTCCATGAGCGTACCGGTAGCGGCCGTGCCCGCTGGTCGCCGTCGTGTCGGGTCCCTGGGTTGGCCCGGGTGGCTGTGTGCCCGGTTCGTGGGCAGCGCGGTGGTGGCCGTGCCTGGTGGTTGCCGTCGTCCCTCCGGTCCCCGGGCGGGCCCCGGGGGTGGGTCGGGCGGTGGTCGTCAGCGGGGTCCATGGGCGGGCCCGGGGGTGGCTGTGCCCGGTGGTTGCCGTCGTGTCGGGTCCCTGGGTGGGCCCGGGTGGCTGTGTGCCCGGTTCGTGGGCAGCGCGGTGGTGGCCGTGCCCGGTGGTCGTCATCGTGGCCCGTCCACGGGCGTTCCGGCGTTGGCCGGGCGGTGGTCGTCAGGCCCGGTTCACGGGCGGGACGGGGTGGCCGTAGGCACGGGAGACGGGTCGAGGCCGGTTGCGGCCTGGCGTGGTCCCTTGCCTCCTCCCGGGAGGGACGGGGCTCTTGTGCGGCAGCGGTGGGCCCGGCACCCTGGCGCGCGGACGTAGTACGACCCACCCCACACACGGTCGACGAAAGGTCCAGGTGCATCAGGCATGACTCCACGGAACGAACGCGCCGCGGCGCGAGGGACCGTCCGCACCCGGCGGCGCGGCTCACGGCTGCTCGTCCCGGCCCTGCTCGCGGGGCTGGCGGCGGGGCTGCTCGCCGGTCCGGCCCCCGCCGCGGCGGCGGCCGGGTCCGCCGCTCCCGACGCCCCGGGCGGCTGGATCGTCGTGCTGAAGGAGCCCGGCCGGACCGGCGCGGCCGCCGCGGCCCCGGCGGACACCGCCCGGGACCTCCTCGGCCGGTTATCCGGCAGCCGGCTCGGGCACGTCTACGCCTCCGCGCTGCGCGGCTTCTCGGCCCGGATGGGCCGGGCCCAGGCCCAGCGGCTGGCCGCCGATCCCCGGGTGGCGTACGTGGAGCCGGACACGCCGGTGCACCTCGGCGAGCGAGCCGGAAGCGCGGGCACCGCGGGCCCTGCGGGCACCGCCGGCACCGCGGCCACGCCGGGCACCGCAGGTACCGGGGTCCCCGCAGGCACCGCGGCCACGCCGGGCACTGCGGGCACCGCCGGCACTGCCGGCGCCGCGGGCCCTGCAGGCACGGCCGGCACCGCCGGCCCCGCAGGCACGGCGGCCACGCAGCCCGGCGCGCCGTGGGGCCTGGACCGGATCGACCAGCGCCGGCTGCCGCTGTCGACCACGTACACGTACCGCACCACCGCGCCCGGGGTCCGGGTGTACGTCATCGACACCGGTCTGCGCACCACGCACACGGAGTTCGGCGGCCGGGCCTCGGTCGGCGTGGACACCGTGGGCGACGGGCGCGGCGGCCAGGACTGCAACGGCCACGGCACCCACGTGGGCGCGATCGCCGCCGGGACCACCTACGGGGTCGCCAAGCAGGCCCGGCCGGTGGCGGTGCGGGTGCTCGACTGCACCGGCTCCGGCACCACGTCGGCGGTGATCGCGGGGGTGGACTGGGTCACCGCGCACGCGGTGAAACCGGCCGTCGCCACCATGAGCATCGGCGGCGCCGCCAGCACCGCGCTCGACGCCGCCGTCCGTTCCTCCATAGCCTCCGGTGTGACCTACACGGTCGCGGCCGGCAGCGCCGCCCAGTCGGGCGGTGCCTGCGCCACCTCGCCCTCCCGGGTGGCCGAGGCCGTCACCGTCGGCGCCACCGACCGGACCGACCGCAAGGCCTCCTCCTCCAACTACGGCGCCTGCGTGTCGCTGTTCGCCCCGGGCGTCGGCATCCCGTCGGCCTGGCACACCGGTGACGCGGCGACCGCGACGCTCAGCGGCACCTCGCCGGCCACCGCCCACGCCGCCGGTGCGGCCGCCCTGCACCTGGCCTTCCGCCCGGCGGACACCCCCGCCCAGGTCAAGCAGGCCCTGGTCGCCAACGCCACGACGGGCGTTCTCCAGGGCGACCCGCCACCCACCCCGAACAAGCTGCTGTACACCCTCTACCTGCCCTGATCCCCCCACCCCGACCGACGGCCGCAAGCACAGGAACGGACCGCATGGAGACCCTCCTCACCCTCGTCAGCGGAGTCGCCTGGACGCTCGTCTACGTCGAGTCGATCCGGGTCGGCCTCACCCAGCGGACGTACGCGATGCCGGTCGTCGCCCTCGCCCTCAACTTCGCCTGGGAGTCCATCTACTCCGTACGGAGCCTGGGCGAGGGCCTGTCGGTCCAGGGGGTCGTCAACCTCGTCTGGGCGCTGGCCGACGTCGTGATCGTCTACACGTTCCTGCGCTTCGGCCGCGCCGAGTTCCCGGGGTTCGTGACGAAGGCCCGGTTCGCGGTCGGAACCGCGGGCGTCTTCGGCGCGGCGTACGCGATCCAGCTGCTGTTCCTCGCCGAGTTCGGCGGCCACGACGCCGTCCGCTACGCCGCGTTCCTGCAGAACCTGCTGATGTCGGGCCTGTTCGTGGCGATGCTGCTGTCCCGCCGGGGGCCCCGGGGCCAGAGCCTCACCATCGCCGTCGCCAAATGGCTGGGCACCCTGGCCCCCACGCTGCTCTTCGGCGTGCTGGAGCACTCGTCGTTCATCCTGGGCCTGGGCATCCTCTGCTCGGTCCTCGACCTGACCTACATCGGCCTCCTGGCGGCCTTCCGGCGCGGGTCAGCGGGTGGCCGAGGCGGGGACCGGGAGGTTGAAGACGTGCTCCGGTGAGACGATCTTGGTGATGGCCTCGCCGAACAGCGTGCTCGGCTCGATCACCTTGTCGTAGAGGATGTCCGTGTTGAGCATGACGACCACGGTGGCGTCCGGGCCCGGCAGGTAGATCGTCAGGGTCTCGTAGCCGGGCAGGGAGCCGTTGTGGCCGATCCACCCCTGGATGTCGAAGATGCCGAGGCCGTAGCCCGCGCCCTGGACGCCGGTCGGTTCGGTCCTGAGCCGCTGTGCCTGGGTGGCCGGTTCGAGCAGGGTGCCCGTGGCCACGGTCCTGGCCCAGGAGCGCAGGTCGGGCAGGTTCGAGATCATCGCGCCGGCGGCCCAGGCCCAGGAGGGGTCCCAGTCCGTACTGACGGCCACCTTCCCGCTCACGGTCTCGTCCGTGTAGCCCTGCGGGTGCGGCTGCGGGAACTCCCCTCCGGTCGGGAACAGCGTCTGGCGCAGCCCCGCCGGGTCCAGCACGTGCCGCTGGATGTACTCGTGCAGCGGCAGCCCGCCCACCTTCTCCACGACCAGACCGATCAGGATCAAGTTGGTGTTGGAGTAGGAGAACTTCGCGCCCGGCTGGAACTGGATCGGGTGCTTGAAGGCGTAGTCGAGGAGTTGCTGCGGTGTGAAGCGCTTGTTCGGTTCGGTCTCCAAGGCCTTGACGAAGCCGTCGTCCTCGGAGTAGTTGAACAGGCCGCTGCGCATGCCGGCGAGGTTGCGCAGGGTGATGCGGTCGCCGTTCGGTACCCCGGCGACGTACTTGGAGATCGGGTCGTCCAGGCCCAGCTTGCCCTGGTCGACCAGCTCCAGCATCGCCGTGACCGTGAAGGTCTTGGTCTCGCTGCCGATGCGCACGTACATGTCGGTCGTCATCTTCTGGCCCGTGGCCTTGTCCGCGACCCCGAAAGCGCGGAGGTACTGGCCCTTGCCGGGCGCCGACACCGAGACGGCGACACCGGGGACGTTCGCCTTCTTCAGGACCTCTTGGATCGCCTGGTCCAGCTGCCGGGTCACCTCCGGGGTCAGCCGGGCGAAGTCGGAGTCGTCGGCGCGGGCCGATTGCGTGGGCGTCGGGACGGGCGTCGGACCGGGGGCCGCCTGGACCGGGGAGAGCCCGGCCAGCGGCGGTACGGCCAGCAGCCCGGCGGCGGACCACGCCACCCAGGTGCGGCGCAGCCGGCGGCGGGAAGGCGTACGCGAGCACGTCACGGCGGGCCTCCTGTCACACGCGACACGGGACACGGCTCCGGTCAACCAGCGTAGGCAAGGGCGGACGGGGCCGCACGGCGAGCCCCGCCCGCCCGCGCGCTCGCACGGGCCCGGGCACCGCACGGCGAGCCCCGCCCGCCTCGCCCGGTCCCACCCGCCTCGCCCGGTCCCACCCGCCCCGCGCGGTCCCGGGCGCCGAGGTCCGCAGCCTGGGCCGGACGGTTCGGCGGCTACGCGCCCCGCCGCAGTGCCAGCTCCGCCAGGGCCTCGGGCGCGCCCGGCTGCTCGCGGATGCCGGGGAAGGCGTTGACGTCCACGATCAGGGGCGTGCCGCCGCCGGTGTCGATGACGTCGACCCCGTACACGTCGAGGGCGAAGACCTCACCGACCCGGTGCACCAGGTCCGCCCAGCCGGGCGGCAGGTCGGTGACGGCCAGGGGCCGGGCGGCGGACGGTCCGTCGCCGGGGGCGAGTTCGGACCGGCGCAGCGCCGCGAACAGCCGGTCGCCGACCGCCCAGAGCTTGTGGTCCCAGCCGTTGTTGGGGGCGAAGTCCTGGACCACGACCGGCTCCTGGGGGTGCGCGGCGGCGAGCGCGTGCAGGGCGTCGGTGTCGTCCACCCGCGCCACCACGTCCTGCTTGCGGTTGTGCCGGCTCTTGACCACGAGCGGGCCGCGCGGCGGCGCCGCCGCGGAGGCGGCGGCCAGGTCGCGCAGGGTGGCGAAGGTGCGGGTCGGGGCGAAGGGCAGGCCGGCGGCCAGAGCGGTGTCGGCCATGGCGGTGCGGTCCTGGCACCGGGCGGTCGCCCAGGCCGAGTTGACCACGGTCGCGCCCTGCCGCTCGGCGTCCCGGGCCAGGGCGACGGCGCGCGGGGCGCCCGACTTGAGGAGGTACACGTCGGCGAGCGGAGCCGGTACGCGCGTCAGCCGGTCCGGGTCCAGCGGTCGTACGTCGTGCGCGCGGCCGCCGAGCAGGGCAGCCGTGGCGGCCAGCACCGGGTGGTCGGGGCGGGAGGTGATGAGCCCTATCCTCATGCGCTCTCGCCCCCGCGGCCGGCGCCGGGCGCGAGCACGGGGTCCACGCCGTACGGTCCCGACCGGGGCGCCGAGGCCCAGGCGGGGCCCGCGGCCGGGGCTTCGCCGGCGGGCGCGGGCGCACGTACAGGCGCGGGTACCGGTGCGGGCA
>NZ_JAJAUY010000162.1 GCF_020532625.1 Streptomyces antimicrobicus
GCCGGCCGTGGCCGCGGGTGCGACGGCGGCGTGCGCGGCCGGGACCGGCGCCAGGGCCAGGGTGACGCCTGCCGCTCCGGCGAGGTAGTGCTGCCATGCGGTCACCGCGTGTCCTCCCGGGTCCGGCGGGCCCCGCCGCACGGCGCGGCGGGTGGTGGTTCCGGTGAAGAAACGATCAGCGCGGCGCTTCGATACGCGTCGGACGCGCCAAGATCCCTTCCCGAGGGGGTCACTTCCGGCCATCTGGCCAGTAGCCTGCCCCGGTGGAGGAGTGGGAGCGGTGGGAGCGCCGGGTCCAGACCGCCGCGCACCCGGTGGTCTACCGGCTGCTCACGGCGGTCGCGGCGCGCGGTCCGGTGGTACGGGTGCCCGGAGTCGGGGTGGTGGTCAGCGACGCCCGGACCGCCCGGGAGGTGCTGACGGACACCGAGGCCTTCACCAAGACCGGGCCCGGGGCCGCCGCGCAGCTGTGGACGCCGGTGCTCGGGGCGCGCACGCTGATCACCCTGGACGGCGCCGACCACGCGGCGCTGCGCCGGCGCCTGTCCGGGCTGTTCACGCCGGCGCAGGTCGGTGCGGTCTGCGAGCGGGGGCTGCGCGAGCCGCTGGCCGGGGCCACGCGGCGGCTGGCCGCCGGGGACGAGGTCGATCTGGTACCGGTCGTCCGCGCGGGCGCGGGCGCGGTGATCCGCGAGCTGGTGGGCCTGCCGCCGGACGCCGCCGCCGGCTTCGCCGAGGCCTCCGCCGTCCTGGCCGGCGTACGGCTGTGGCGGGCCTCGCTCACGGGGCGCCAGACGGCCAGGGCGCGGGCGGCGCTGGCCCGGCTGAGCGAAGCGGCGGTGGCGGCGTACCGGTCGGGCGACGAGTCCACCGTGCCGGGGCGGCTGCGGGGGCTGGGCCTCAGCGAGGCGGAGGCGCGGGGCGCGGTGGGGATGTTCCTGCTGACCGGCACCGAGACGCTGGTGTCGTTCGTGCCGAGGCTGATCGCACTGGCCCACGACGTCGGCCGCGGCCCTGACCGGATCACCGACGCGGTCGTGGAGGAGGCGCTCCGGGTGACCTCCCCGACGCCGGTGATGCTGCGGAGCGCCGCGCGCAACGGGCGGCTCGCGGGTGTCCGGGTCCGGGCGGGTGACCGGGTGGTCGTGGCGGGGCTCCTGTGCACCCGGTCCGCGGGCCCGTTCGCCCCGGACTCCCCCGCCCGGGCTCCCCTGAACCGCCTGTGGTTCGGCGCGGGGCCCCACTTCTGCCTGGGCATGCCCCTGGCCATGGCGGAGATCGCCACCGTCCTGACGGCCCTGCGCCCCTTCCCCGCCCTGACGGTGACGACGCGTCACCCGGCCCGCGGCGTCCTGATCCCGTCGTACACGACCCTGGCGGTCCGCGCGACCCCGCCCGCGAAGAGCCCTCGGGCAAGCGGCGCCCCAGGGCCCGCCGTGGCCCCGGACCGGACCTAGCGGTCCGCGGGGGCCGGTACCAGGGTCAGGCCCGGCAGGTAGCGGCGGAAGCGGTTGGTGGTCATGCCGGCGTGCGCCTGGACCGCGGCCCAGGCCTCGGTGTCCGAGCCGATCCCGGCGCCGGGGGACGCCAGGGCCTCGATGTGGGCCTCCTCGCTCGTCCACTCCGCGTAGTTCAGCATCCGGGCGCCGTCCGTGCCCAGGTGGAAGGTCCCCGACAGGCCCCCGGCCGGCAGCGCCGGGTCGGTGGCCAGCGCTTCGATGACGAGGTCCACCCAGGCCCGGGCCGTGCCGGCACCGTCGAACTCCGCTTCCACCACCACCACGCACCCCGGCACCCGGACCGCGCCGTCCCCGCCGGTGCTGAGCGAGCGGTACCGCTCGTACGAGTGCAGGCCCACCCGCTCGATCCCCGGCACGGCCGCGTCGATCTCGGCGTTGCGCTCGTCCCGGAAGGCGCGGACGAACTCCTGGTAGGCGCCCTCGTCCGTCCACTGCGAGTAGTGGAAGAGGGTGTCGCCGTCGGTGCCGACGTGCACCGAGTACGACAGCAGCCCCACCGCCGGCCAGTCCCGGCTCTCCCAGGCCCGGGCGATGGCGTCCAGGGTGGCCCGCTGCCGCTCGGGGCTGCCCACCCGCCAGGTACTGGCCTTGACGACCCCGACTCCCTCCCGCGCGAGATCGGGCCGGGGCACGGTACGAACGACTGCCTTCATGACGGGACCTCCTGAGCACGATTGCGACACGCCCCCGACCTTCGCCCCTCAACCACGCTTGAGGTCAAGATCCCCCTGGCCGTGGCCGTCGGCCGTGCCCGGGCCGGGGGCGCAGGGTGGGGGTGTCCGGGACGTAAAGCGTGATTTGTGGCGTGCCCACTGCACGAGATGCAAATCATCCGGAACCGCCATAAATCATGCAGTCCCGGACACCCCCACCCGGAGCCCCCGGCCCCCGAAGCCGCCCTCACCGAGCACACCCCCGGGCTTGCCCCGGCCCGCCCACGCCAAAGGGGCGCGATCCGCAAGGATCGCGCCCCCAGGCGTGGATCAGGCGCCGGCTCAGCCGACCTCGCCTCAGCCGGCCTCGGCTCCGCCGAACCGCTCGCGGTAGGACTCCAGGTCCTCCTCCGTGATCTTGGCGAAGAGCACCGCCGGCACGGTGAACGCCGTCCCCGCCGGCACGGCGTCCAGCGCGGCGGCCCGCTCCGGCGTCACCCAGGTGGCCACGTCGTCGGCCAGGGCGAAGGCCGACCGCATGGCGCGGGCGGTGGCCGGGATGAACGGCTCGGAGACCACGGCGTAGAGGTGGATGAGGTTCATCGCGGTGCGCAGCGTCAGCGCGGCGCCCTCCTGGTCGGTCTTGATCTCCAGCCAGGGGGCCTTCTCCTCCAGGTAGGAGTTGCCTGCCGACCACAGCGCGCGCAGCGCCGCCGCGGCCTTGCGGAACTGCAGCGCCTCCATGTGGCCCTCGTACTCGCCCAGCAGCTCCGCGATCTGCTGCCCGAGCCTGGCCTCGGCCTCCCCGGCCTCCTTGCCCGCCGGCACCTCGTCGCCGAACCGCTTGCGCGAGAACGACAGCACGCGGTTGACGAAGTTGCCGAGCGTGTCGGCGAGGTCCTTGTTGACCGTGGCGGTGAAGTGCTCCCACGTGAAGGACGAGTCGTCGGACTCGGGGGCGTTGGCGATCAGGAAGTAGCGCCAGTAGTCGGCGGGCAGGATCTCCAGCGCCTGGTCGGTGAAGACACCGCGCTTCTGGGAGGTGGAGAACTTCCCGCCGTAGTACGTCAGCCAGTTGAAGGCCTTGACGTAGTCGACCATCTTCCACGGCTCGCGCACGCCCAGCTCGGTGGCCGGGAACATCACGGTGTGGAACGGCACATTGTCCTTGGCCATGAACTGGGTGTACCGCACGCCCTCGGCCTCGAACCACCAGGACTTCCAGTCGCGGGTCTCGCCGTCGGCGGCGGCGTCGGCCCACTCCTTGGTGGCGCCGATGTACTCCACCGGCGCGTCGAACCAGACGTAGAAGACCTTGCCCTCGGCGGCCAGCTCCGGCCAGGTGTCGGCCGGGACCGGGACGCCCCAGTCCAGGTCGCGGGTGATCGCGCGGTCGTGCAGGCCCTCGGTGAGCCACTTGCGGGCGATGGAGGACGCCAGCTGCGGCCATTCCTCCTCGTGCTGGGCGACCCAGGCCTCGACCTCGTGCTGCAGCTTGGACTGGAGCAGGAAGAGGTGCTTGGTCTCGCGGACCTCCAGCTCGGTCGAGCCGGAGATCGCCGAGCGCGGGTCGATCAGGTCGGTCGGGTCCAGCACGCGGGTGCAGTTCTCGCACTGGTCGCCGCGGGCCTTGTCGTAGCCGCAGTGCGGACAGGTGCCCTCGACGTAGCGGTCCGGCAGGAACCGGCCGTCGACCGGCGAGTAGACCTGCCGGATGGCCCGCTCCTCGATGAAGCCGTTGGCGTGCAGCTGCCGCGCGAAGTGCTGGGTGATCTCGCGGTTCTGCTCCGAGGAGCTGCGGCCGAAGTAGTCGAAGGACAGCTCGAAGCCGTCGTAGACCGCCTTCTGGGCGTCGTGCGCCTGCGCGCAGAACTCGGCGACCGTCAGGCCGGCGGCCTTGGCGGCCAGCTCCGCGGGGGTGCCGTGCTCGTCGGTGGCGCAGATGTAGAGCACGTCCTCGCCGCGCTGGCGCAGGTACCGGGAGTACACGTCCGCCGGAAGCATCGACCCGACCATGTTGCCCAGGTGCTTGATCCCGTTGATGTAGGGAAGCGCGCTGGTGATCAGGTGTCGAGCCATCCTTGGATGCTCCATTTCATAGGTGCGGAACGTGACGGATTGTGATTCGGCTCATCGTATCGAACCGTCCGGTGGCCCCGCGCCGCGATTTCGCGGGCCCATCGTACAAGGGGCCGTACCGGCGGCCGCCGGGCCCGGCCCGCGCATAGCCCGACTTCCCCAAGGGCATATGCATCGGGGCGAGTTGGGCTCCGGTGCGGTCGGGCACGGTCATCGATCGGCCATCACCGAACGTAATGTTTCCAAAGATTCTTGTCTGCACATTCCGCACCCCCCAAACGCTGAAAGGGTTGGAGGCGAGCGTCTCCAGTGCCGTGAGGGGAGAGGTGGAGCGGTGAGCGATGGCGGACCGGAGGAGTCCGGAGGGGCGGTGGGGCTGCCCAGCCGACGGAAACGGCCGACTCCCATGAGCCAGTGGGACGCGCCGGCGCGCCTGTCGTACTGGGCCTTCCACGCCAATCGGCGACCCGCCTACATGAGGTTCGCGTACCTGCAGCTGGGCTCGGACGCGGACGCCGAGGACGCGGTGGACGCCACCTTCGACGCGATCATGAACGAGTGGCTGCGCATGTTGCACATGGACCGCCTGGAGGCGTACGCCTGGACCGTCCTCAAGCACCGCATAGTCGACCAGCAGCGCAAGCGGAACCGCCGTCCCGAGCCGATGGACATCAGCGCCTTCGAGGCCGCCCTCAAGGACGCCGCCGTGGACCCGTACGACGTGCTGACCGACACGATCCAGTTCTACTCGGCGGTCTCCCGGCTCGCCGAGCGCCAGCGCGACGCCGTCCTGCTGCGCTACGGGCTGCAGTGCACCACCGGGGAGGCCGCCGCCGTGATGGGCGTCGAGGAGGCCACCGTCCGCTCCCACCTCAGCCAGGCGCTCCGGCGGCTGGCGCGGCTGCTGGCCGCTCCTCGTGACGGGATGCCCGGCTCATGACCGACCGTGACCGCGCCCCCCGCCCGCTGGCCCACTACCTGGCGCGGGCCGGGGTCCGCGACCGCTACGCCCGCTACGACCTGCCCGCCGCCGAGGCCCGGCTGCTGCGGACCCGCACCAGCCACCGGTGCCCCTGGCACGGCGGCTGGAGCGACCCCGCCCGCGACTGCCCGGTCGACGCCGAACAGGCCCGGCGCGACCTCAAGGCGGTCTGCCTGGCCGTGGTGTGCGCGCCCGGCACGGCGGCCGAGATCGACGCCTTCCCGGCCGGCCACCACACCGACCCGGCGGGCGCGCTGGCCTTCGCCTGCCTGCTGCACCTGTCGGGGCTGCGCGAGGGCGCGCGGTTCTGGTGGCAGTTCGCCGCCGGCGCCGGCGAGGCCCGGGCCTCGTACTGCCTCTTCCTCGACCACTCGCGGCGCGGGGAGCACCACGACGCCCGGGTCTGGGCCCGGGACCTGGCCGGCCGCGGGTTCCGGCCGGGCGGGCCGCGGGAGCTGCGGGAGGTCCGGCTCTGCGCCCAGGCCGCGGTCCTGCGGTACGTCGACCAGGCCGAGGACCCCGATCTCGGGCCGGTCCCGCTGCCCCGGCCGGGCCTGGCGACGGTGCTGCCCGCCTTCCTGCCCAGCGGTACCGCGACCGCCGCGCCGCCCCCGCGGCACTCCCCCGGCCCGCTGCGGCATCCGGCGCTCACGGCGGCCGCCCGCGGCACCGTGCGGCGGGGTCCGGCCGGCGGCGGGTGGGAGCTGGCGCAGGCACGGCGCGCGCTGGGGGTCGTACGGGTCCTGGAACGGCATCCCCTCGGGGTGAGCGCGCGGCAGCTGGGCCGGGAGAGCGGGCTGGCCGGGCCGGAGCTGCGGGCCGTGCTGAGGATGCTGTGCGAGGAGGAGTACGCCTGGCGTCCGCGGTCCGGCGTCTACGGGCGGGGCCCGGCCCTGGACCGGCTGGCCGCGCCCGGCGGGGCGGGGCTCGCGGAGCAGCTCCAGCACACCCTGGCGCTGGCGCGCGACAGCGTGGGCGCGGCGGTGTACCTCAGCCGGTACACGGCGGGCGAGGTGCGCATCACCCAGACGGCGGCCGGGCCCGGCACCCCGCCGGTGAACGAGTGGGTGGACTTCCGCAACGCCGCGCACGCCAGCGCGGTCGGCAAGTGCCTGCTGACGCAGCTCGACCACGACGGGCGGGCCGACCACGTGGCCCGGCACCGGCCCGCCCGGCTCACGGCGCGGACGATCACCGACAGCCGGGCCCTGTTCAGCGCGCTGGACGCGGTGGCGCCCGGCGATCCGGTCTTCGACCTGCGGGAGTACTCCCCGGGCGTGGTCTGCGCGGCGCTGCCGGTCGCCACCGGCAACGCGGTGGGCAGCCTGGCCCTGTCCCTGCCGGCGGCCCACGCGCACCGGCTGCGCCCGGCGACGCGGACCCTGCGGAGCAAGCTGGTGCCGGTCCTGCTGGCCCTGCTCCTGACGGGCGCCGTCCCCCCGGAGGACCCGGCCCCGGCCGCGGAACCCGACCCGACGGCGGCCGCCCGCCACCTGCGCAACCTCTTCCGCCGCCCCCTGCACGGCGCGGCGGCCGCCTCGACGGGCCCCCACCTGGTCAGCGACCCGGCGGCGGCCGCGGCCTACCTCTTCGAAGCCGAACCCCCCGAGTCCCCTCACCCGTCCCTGGCCCTCCCCCTGACGTACACCCCGTTCGAACCGGACGGGGACCGGCTGCTGGTCCTGAGCATGGGAGGGGGCGAGCGGGCGAGCACGGCGGACCGCTGAGGCGAGGGGCGGACGGGCCCCTCCGGGAACTTCCGGAGGGGCCCGCTCCCGGAGCGGACCGAGGCGGCCGCTCCCGGAGGACCGGAGGCGGCCCGCACCGGAAGCCCGGAGGCGGCCCACTCCCGGAAGACCGGAGGCGGCCCGTCCCGGAACACGCCGAAGGCCGTGACCCGCAGGTCACGGCCTTCGCCATCTGTGTGTCCGAGGGGGGACTTGAACCCCCACGCCCGATAAAGGGCACTAGCACCTCAAGCTAGCGCGTCTGCCATTCCGCCACCCGGACCGGTGGTCTCTCGCGGTTTCCCGCGGCGACATGGACAACAATAGCAGGGGTTCGAGGTGCTCTTCACCCGCATAAGCGGTGGTCAGCCGCGTGCGGGGGTGACGGCGGGGCCTGCGGGGCGCCGGGTCACGGACAGCGGACGACCTGGCCGGCGTAGGAGAGGTTGCCGCCGAAGCCGAACAGGAGCACGGGGGCGCCGGACGGGATCTCGCCGCGTTCCACGAGCTTGGACAGGGCCATCGGGATGCTGGCGGCCGAAGTGTTGCCGGAGTCGACGACGTCGCGGGCGACGACGGCGTTGACCGCGCCGATCTTCTGGGCGACCGGCTCGATGATCCGCAGGTTCGCCTGGTGCAGCACGACGGCGGCCAGGTCCTCGGGGGTGAGCCCGGCCCGTTCGCACACCCGGCGGGCGATCGGCGGGAGCTGGGTGGTGGCCCAGCGGTAGACGGACTGGCCCTCCTGGGCGAAGACGGCCGGGCTGCCCTCGATGCGGACCGCGTTGCCCATCTCCGGCACCGAACCCCACACGACGGGCCCGATGCCCGACTCCGCCGGGTCGCAGGCGACGACCACGGCCGCGCCGGCGCCGTCGCCGGTCAGCACGCAGGTGGTGCGGTCGGACCAGTCGGTGACCTCGGTCATCTTGTCCGCGCCGATGACCAGCGCGCGGGTGGCCGACCCGGCCCGGATCGCGTGGTCGGCGGTGGCCAGGGCGTGGGTGAAGCCGGCGCAGACGACGTTGAGGTCCATGACGGCCGGGGCGCCGCGCATGCCGAGCCGGGCGGCGACGCGGGCGGCCATGTTGGGCGAGCGGTCGACGGCGGTGGAGGTGGCGACCAGGACGAGGTCGATGTCGTCGGGGGTGAGGCCGGCGGCGGCCAGGGCCTTGCCCGCCGCCTCCGCGGCGAGCAGGTCGACCGGCTCGTCGGGGCCGGCGACCCGGCGGGTCCTGATGCCGACCCGGGTCCGGATCCATTCGTCGCTGGTGTCCACCATGGCCGCGAGTTCCTCGTTGGTGAGCACCTTCGCGGGCTGGTAGTGCCCCGTCGCCACCACGCGGGATCCGGTCATGGGCGCGGTCATCGGTGGATCTCCCCTTAAGCGTCGAAAGGCAGGACGGCCAGCTTTGCGTGCTACCGACCGGTACGGGTGCGTGTGACCCGACAGGATTCACACACCCGCTTTTGGAGAGTCCGCTGGATCATCCGTGGTACGGGAGAATGGACGGTCCAAGGGCCCGCAAGGGGTTGCGGCGACGAGGCGGAACGGGGCGGATCGGGAAATGGGACGGGTCACCGAGCGCCGGCGCGTCGTACGGGTCCGGGGCGGGGCGGCGGGGGTCCGGCCGGACACGCTCGTCGCCGAGGAGCCGCTGGAGATCCGGCTGAACGGCAAGCCGCTGGCCGTCACCATGCGCACGCCGGGGGACGACTTCGCGCTGGCGGTGGGCTTCCTGGTGAGCGAGGGGGTGCTCGGGGCGACCTCCGACGTGCGCGCCGTGACCTACTGCGAGGGGGCCACCGAGGACGGCGCGAACACGTACAACGTCGTCAACGTGCAGCTGGCGCCCGGGGTGCCGGTGCCGGACATCACCCTCGAACGGAACGTCTACACGACCTCGTCGTGCGGGCTGTGCGGCAAGGCCAGCCTGGACGCCGTACGGACGGCCTCGCGCTTCCCCGGCCTGGCCGACGACCCGGTACGGGTACCCGCCGAGGTGCTGGGGGCGCTGCCGGACCGGCTGCGGGAGGCGCAGAAGGTGTTCGACCGGACGGGTGGGCTGCACGCGGCGGGCCTGTTCTCGGCCGAGGGGGAGCTGCTGGACCTGCGCGAGGACGTGGGCCGGCACAACGCCGTGGACAAGATCGTGGGACGGGCGCTGCAGGCCGGACGGCTGCCGCTGGCGGGGGCGGTGCTGCTGGTGTCCGGGCGGGCGTCGTTCGAGCTGGCGCAGAAGGCCGTGATGGCGGGCGTACCGGTGCTGGCGGCCGTGTCGGCCCCGTCGTCCCTGGCGGTCGACCTGGCGCTGGAGACCGGGCTGACGCTGGTGGGCTTCCTGCGCGGCGGGGACATGAACATCTACGCGGGCGAACACCGGATCCCGCTGAACGGGGCCGGGGCGGAGCCCGGGGCGGGAGTGGGGCACGGCGGGGCCTAGGGTGCCCGGGAGGGCTTCGCGCCGGCGGGCCACCGCACCTCTGCCTGCCACGGGATCCGTCGTCGGACGGCTGTAGGGTCCCGTCTGTGGCGCATCACCAGGACGCAACTCACCAGGACGCGACTCACCAGGACGTGACTCACCAGGACGCAACTCACCAGGACGCGACCAAGGCGGCCTACGACGGAGTCGTCGAGTTGTACGCATCGCTGTTCGCCGACCGGCTGGAGACGCGGCCGTTCGCCCGGGCCATGATCGGCACCTTCGCCGAACTGGTGCGCGCGACGGGCAACCTGCGGGCCGCGGACCTCGGGTGCGGGCCCGGCCATCTGACGGCCATGCTGCACGAACTGGGCCTGGACGCCTTCGGGATCGACCTCTCCCCCGGCATGGTCGACCACGCCCGGCGGGCCCGTCCGACGCTGCGCTTCCAGCAGGCGCGGATGGAGGCCCTGCCGATCGAGGACGGCGCGCTCGGCGGCGTACTGGCCCACTACTCGATGATCCACACCCCTCCGGGAGAACTTCCGCAGCTGCTCGCCGAGCAGGTACGCGTCCTGGCGCCGGGTGGTCTGCTGCTGGTCTCCTTCTTCGGGACCGACGGACCGGAGCCGGTCCGGTTCGACCACAAGGTGGCACCTGCCTACAGCTGGCCGCCGGACCACCTCGCCGACCTGCTGGCCGGTGCCGGGCTCGTTCCCTTCGCCCGGCTGCTCCACGATCCGGCCTCCGAGCGGGGCTTCCTCGACGCCCACGTGCTGGCCCGGCGCCCGTAGGGCGCGCCCGGCGATCCGCCTCGCTGCGGGCGCGCCTGCGGACCACCGGCCCGGCGGGCACTCGCTGATGCGACCGGGCGGGAAGGGCTGATCGGATCGGACGGGAAGGCTGATCGGATCGGACGGGAAGGGTCGACGCAAGGGTCGGACGGGAAGGGTCGGACGAGAAGGGGCCGGACAGTCCCTAGGCGCGGCGGCCGGTCCGCTTCCTCGGGCGGTCCCGTGGCGCGCGGTCCGGTTTCGGGCGGTCCGCCGGTGGGGCGATGCGGTGCAGCTCGAGGGTGGCGGGCAGCGGGGTGCCCGGGCCGCCGGCCGCCGCCCAGGCGGCGATCTCGTCGGCGGCGGTGTCGTCCAGGACCCAGCCGAACCAGGTCGCACGGGCGCCGCGGCGCCGGGCCTCGGTGGTCGGCTGGACGACGACGATGTTGGCCTGGGCGCACGGGCCGAGGCAGTCGACCGTACGGACGGCCAGTCGGCCGCCCGACGCGGCGGCGGCGTCGTGCAGCCGGGCGAGCTGCCCGGCGTGGTCGGTGCCGGGGTTCTTGCGGGGGTCTCCGCAGCAGCAGCCGCGGCACACCACGAGGGTGCAGGGACGTTCGGCGCGGGTACCGCCGGCGGGTCGTATCCAGGTCACCCGCGCACGGTATCGGAGGGCTCCGCCGCGGGTGGGGGCGCGGGGGGCGTCGGCGGGGCGGAGGGCGTCGGGAGCACGGGGGTTTCCTCCGGCGGGAGTTGGGTGAGCGCCTGGGGGTCGCGGGCGCGGCGGCGGGCGACGACGGCGCACACCATCAGCTGCATCTGGTGGAACAGCATCAGCGGCAGCACCGCCAGGCTCGCCTGCGCGCCGAACAGCACGCTGGCCATGGGCAGTCCGGCGGCCAGGCTCTTCTTGGACCCGGCGAACTGGATCGCCACCCGGTCGGCCCGCTCGAAGCCGAGGCGGCCGGCGCCGTACCAGGTGAGCAGGAGCATCACGGCGAGCAGCACCGCCTCGACGAGCAGCAGCGCACCCAGCCGGGCCGGGCTGACCTGGCGCCAGACACCGGCGACCATGCCGGCGCTGAAGGCGGTGTAGACGACGAGCAGGATCGAGCCGCGGTCGACCCGGCCCAGCACCCTCTTGTGGCGGAGCAGGAAGCCGCCGGTCCAGGGGCGCAGGAGCTGGCCCGCGACGAACGGCACCAGCAGCTGGAGCACGATCTTCAGCAGGGAGTCGAGGGAGAAGCCGCCGACGGCGGTGCCGAGGAAGGCGGCCGCCATCAGGGGGGTCAGGAGTATGCCGGCGAGGCTGGAGAAGGAGCCGGCGCAGATGGCGGCGGGGACGTTGCCCCGGGCGATGGAGGTGAACGCGATCGAGGACTGGATGGTCGAGGGCACCAGGCACAGGAAGAGCAGACCGCTCTGCAGGGACGGCGTCAGCAGGGTCGGGACCAGCAGGCGGGTGGCCAGGCCGAGCGCCGGGAAGACGACGAAGGTGCAGGCCAGGACGGTGGCGTGGAGGCGCCAGTGGCGCAGGCCGTCGAGGGCCTCGCGGGTGGAGAGGCGGGCGCCGTAGAGGAAGAAGAGGAGCGCCACGGCCGCGGTGGCGGCCCCCTTGACCACCTCGGCCGCGCCGCCGCGCGCGGGCAGGAGCGCGGCGAGCCCGACGGTGGCCAGGAGCGCCAGCACGAAGGGGTCGAGCGGCAGCCGGGCGGGGAGGCGGGGGCTGAGGCGGAGGCGGGGCATGGGCGGGGCGGCTCTCTGTGGGCGGTGCGGGTGGGGCGGCGGGTGACGTCGGGGGCGGGGCGGCGACGGGTGCCGCCCGGGCGGCGCGGGGCCATGGGCGGGCGCGGTGCCGCCCGGTGGGAGGCGGCGCTCGCCCCATGGTCTCCCGCGCGCCGGTCATCGGGAAACACGTACGCCGCTCTGACTGCCATCACGATCCGCGATGAGCGGCGTAGCCTGGGACCTGTGTACGACCCCGTTCAGCTGCGGACCTTCCTCACCGTCGCGCAGACGCTCAGCTTCACACAGGCCGCCGGGCGGCTCGGCGTGCGGCAGTCCACCGTCAGCCAGCACGTGCGACGGCTGGAGGAGGCGACCGGGCGGGCCCTGTTCGTGCGGGACACCCACAGCGTGGAGCTGACGGAGGACGGCGAGGCGCTGCTCGGCTTCGCCCGGACCATCCTGCGGGCGCACGAGCGGGCGGCGGCCTTCTTCACCGGGGCCCGGCCGCGGGGCCGGCTGCGGTTCGGCGCCTCGGAGGACTTCGTGCTGACGCGGCTGCCCGAGGTCCTGGAGTCCTTCCGGCACCGCCACCCGGAGGTGGACCTGGAGCTGTCGGTCGAGCTGTCGGGCACGCTGCACGAGCGGCTCGACGCCGGCCGGCTCGACCTGGTGCTCGCCAAGCGGCGCGGGCCCGGGGACGAGCGGGGGCGGCTGGTGTGGCGGGACCGGATGGTGTGGATCGGGGCGGAGGGGCTCCGGGTGGACCCGGAGCGTCCCGTCCCGCTGATCGTCTTCCCGCCGCCCGGGATCACCCGGGCGCGGGCGCTTCAGGTGCTGGAGGGCGAGGGCCGCGCCTGGCGGGTGGCCTGCACGAGCGGCAGCCTGAGCGGACTGATCGCGGCGGCCCGGGCCGGGTTGGGCGTGATGGCGCACACGCGCGGGCTGATCCCGCCGGGGCTGGTGCGGGTGGCCGGGCTGCCGGACCTGGGCGCGGTGGAGTTCGCCCTGCTCCAGGGCCGGTCCGCCACCGGCGAGGTCGCGGCGGCGGCCGAGGCCCTGGCGGCGGAGATCCTCTCCGCCGGCGACCACCTCAGCCGCCCGGCCTGACCGAGCCGACGCCCGCCCCGCGCGGCGCGGGGCGGG